>JBGPKX010000009.1:0-33780 GCA_041486185.1 Bryobacteraceae bacterium
CTACTCTCCAATGCGCACAGTGCCACAACCACAAGTTCGACCCTTTCACTCAAAAGGACTATTACCGTTTCCTGGCCTTCTTTAACGCTGCCCAATATGACATCAGGACAGAGGGCCAAGGCGAAGTCTGGCAGCATGAACCCGACCTGCTGCTCCCGACTCCGGAACAGGAAGTGCGGCGTAAGGAACTGGAGGCTGGGATCGCCAGGTTGCAAGCGGTACTGGACACTCAGACACCGGAGCTCGACTCCGCGCAAGCTGTATGGGAAACCGAAATGGACGGCGCGAGCGCACAGTGGACCATCCTGCACCCGAACCGGGTCATGTCGCTGGGCCGTGCCACGCTAAAGGTGCTGAGGGATAAATCGATCGTTGTGACCGGCAAGAATCCAGAGGCCGACACGTATGTCGTGGAGGCACGAACGAACGTTACCCCCATTACCGGGCTGCGCCTTGAGGTTCTGAGCGACCGAAGTCTCCCCAACGGCGGCCCGGGACGCGACCCGGAAGGCAACTTCTTCTTAAGTGAGGTCGAACTCGAGGTGAGCCCCGCCCACTGGAATGCAGTCGCGCAGAAGATAGTCTTTAAGGAGGCGCTCGCGGACGAGTCTCAATCTGGTTACGACGTCAGCAATCTCGTCAAGAAGGGCCCGGCGACGACAGCCTGGGCGATCGATAAATCGACGGGGATCGGGCATGAGGAGCGCCAGGCTGTGCTGCTGCCCGCAAAGTCCTTCGGCTTCGACCGTGGGACCCTCATGTCGATTCGCCTGAAGCACAACTTGCGCAAGTCTTCACGGAACATCGGGCGCTTTCGCTTGTCGGTCAGTTCGATTGCGGATCCGCGCAACGTTGTCTTGGTCCCGGCATGGCTGCGCCCAGTGCTGAAAATTCCTTTGGCGCAGCGTACGGAAGAACAAAAAAAAGCAATCTCGGCGGTATTCCGTTCGGTCACACAGCTTCTTGAACCTGTGCGTGCCCGGAAGACGGAACTCGAAAAGTCGCTGGGTGACCTGGGGATTGTCACCGCCCTCATCATGGGGGAAGGGCGGATTTTTGAACGGCCCTACACCAATGTCCGCATCCGCGGCAGCTTTCTGAGCAAGGGCGACAAGGTGTACGCGGGGGTTCCAGACAGCCTGAGTCCCCTGCCGGAAGATGTGATGCCCAACCGCCTTGGTCTGGCTGAGTGGCTGGTCTCGGAAGACAATCCGCTGACCGCTCGAGTCGCAGTCAACCGTTTCTGGGAGGTACTTTTCGGGCGAGGTATCGTCGAAACGACTGAGGACCTGGGCACCAAAGGCGATCCGCCCACACATCCCGAGCTTCTCGATTGGCTGGCAACAGAGTTCATGCAGCAGCAATGGAGCATGAAGAAGATGATTCGCCTGATTGTTACCTCATCCACCTACCGTCAGTCTTCACGCGTAACACCCGAATCGGAGGAACGCGATCCTTATAATAAGTTACTGGCTCGCGGCCCGCGATTCCGGGTGGAGGGCGAAATGGTGCGCGACATTACTCTGGCTGCGAGCGGGCTGCTCAGCCCCAAGATCGGCGGCCCGAGCCTATTTCCATATCAGCCGCCGGGACTCTGGGATCGGCCCTACAGCAAAGCCAAGTGGGTGACAAGCGAGGGCGAAGACCGCTACCGCCGGGGTGTCTACACGTTTCTTCGGAGGACCTCGCCATACCCGAGTCTTTCCATCTTCGACGCTCCCAGCCGCGAATTTTGCACGGTGCGGCGGGTGCGGACGAACACCCCGCTCCAGACACTAACAACTCTGAATGATCCGGCGTTTTTTGAGGCGGCGCGGGCTTTGGCGCGAAGGATCGTGGAGGATGCAGGTCCCGATGCAGCGGCACGGGCTACTTATGGCTTCCGGCGTTCGCTAACCCGGCGGCCGACACCGCAGGAACGGGATCGTCTGCTGGCCTTCTGGCGAATGGAGGTCGATCGATTCCAGAGAGACCCCAAATCCGCCGCCGAAGTGGTCAAGGATGATTCGGGTCCATCCTCTCAATTTCCGGAGTTGGCCGCCTGGACCATGGTTGCGAATGTTTTGCTGAATTTGGACGAGACGATCACGAAGGAGTAGGGACGGAGACGCCGCGGGGATTTGCAGGTTAGCCAATGGAAGAGATTCGACAAACGCCAATGCAGGAAATGCTTCGTGCCGTAACGCGGCGCCATTTTTTCAGACAGGCGGGTTTCGGGATCGGAGCGACAGCACTCTCAAGTCTGATCAGCCAGTCTCTTGCCGGCGGCCTCCAGGCGACACCAAGTCCCGCAATCGATGCAGTGAACCCCCTGGCGCCGAAGCCATCCCTATTTCCCGCCAAGGCGAAGAGCATCATCTACCTGTTCATGGCCGGGGCGCCTTCCCAAGTGGACCTCCTTGACTGCAAGCCCAGGCTCCAGCAGTTGGACGGTCAGGATTGCCCGGAGGATATTCTCAAGGGAGAGCGCTTCGCTTTCATCGTAGGTAAACCCAAACTGCTGGGTTCACCCTACACATTCCGGAGATGGGGCAAATCGGGAGCGGAGATTTCAGAAGTCCTGCCCCACTTAGGGGAGATAGCGGACGACATCGCCATCCTGAGATCTCTCCAGACGACCCAGTTCAATCATGCGCCTGGGCAGATGTTCATGAATACCGGTTTTCAATTCTTCGGACGCCCGAGCATGGGCTCGTGGCTCACCTATGGGTTAGGGAGCGAGGCGAGCGACTTACCAGGCTTCGTCGTGCTGCTCTCGGGAGAAAACGAGCCGGACGGCGGGAAGGCTTGCTGGGGAAGCGGATTTCTACCCACCGTCTATCAGGGCGTCCAGTTCCGGTCGGCGGGAGACCCGGTGCTGTTCCTGACGAATCCCGAGGGCGTTAGCCCCGAGCTTCGGCGTCAATCGCTCGATACTCTGAGGGACCTGAACGAGGCGCACCTGAAAAGCGCCGGCGATCCGGAGATTATCACCCGCATCGCTTCCTTCGAGATGGCTTACCGCATGCAGTCGAGCGTGCCGGAGCTAATGGATATCTCCAAAGAGCCGGAGTCCACTCACCGGATGTATGGCACCGAGCCGGGCAAAGCATCGTTCGCGAACAATTGCCTGCTGGCACGGCGCCTGGTGGAGCGGGGCGTGCGTTTCGTTAACCTCTATCACCGCGGTTGGGATAACCATGGAACGTCAGCTCGAGATGACATCGTCAACCGGCTTCCGAAGCTCTGCCAGGAAACCGACCAGCCAGCCGCTGCCCTGATCAAAGACCTCAAGCAACGGGGACTGCTCGGTACAACACTTGTCGTCTGGGGCGGCGAGTTCGGGCGGACGCCGATGAACGAGGCGCGTAATCGCTCGAAATTCCTCGGCCGCGACCATCACCCGAAAGCGTTCAGCGTGTGGATGGCCGGCGGCGGCACTAAGCCCGGCGTCGTGGTTGGAAAGACAGATGAGCTAGGCTACAACGTGATCGAGGACCCGGTCGATGTCCACGACTTACACGCAACAATCCTCCATCTGATGGGCCTGGACCATACTAAGCTGACTTACCGATTCCAAGGCAGAGATTTCCGCCTGACCGAAGTGTCCGGCAATACCGTGAAGAAATTATTGGCTTGAAAAACGCTCTTCGAGCCCTGCATGAATCAAAACAACAGCTTCAAGGCAAACTGAATCACACGTGGCGTATTAGCTTGTGAACCAATTGTGCCGAACGTGCTGGGGTTGTTAATGTTTGTCGCCGGCCCGCCGAAAACGACCCGATTGAAAACATTGAATAATTCGCCGCGAAACTCCAGGTACCGCGATTCGGCCCCCAGGCTGAATCTCTTGAAGGCGGAGAAATCCTCGTTATAAAGCGCCGGCCTGCGCACATTGGGCAGTCTCTTCGGGGCGTTGCCAAAGGTGTAGGGAGCCGGCTGGCTGAACGCGTTGATGTTCAGATAAACGTCTTTCGCTGGATCGAAATTGCTCATCGCCACGTCCGAGCGAACCTTGTTCGAAATCCAATTAGGCCGGTTACCGCCGCCAAACAACGGAATATTGCCACCTCCGCCGACGCCAATAGGCGTGCCGGACTGGTATCTCTCGATCGAGTTCAGCTGCCAGCCGCCGATCACCGCATTGAGCACCGGGTTGCTATTCGATGCGAAACGCTTACCGCGACCGAATGGCAACTCGTAATTCCAGGAAATAACCAGAACATGGGTTTGGTCGATTCCCAGGATGGCCTTGTCCAGCTTGCGATTGAAGGTGTCCATGGCGGTTGCCCCGCCGCCTCCGAAGGGGTCGCCGAAGCTGTCGCTACCCTGTACTCCGATGTTCTTGGAGAAGGTGTAGCTTGTCAGGAAAGACAGGCCGTTCGAAAGGTTCTTCTGCAATCTTGCCTGCAGCGAATGATAGGTGCTGTAGCCCGTCGGCTGGAACATGTCCCAAATAGTTGTGTACTGCGGATATGGCCGAAGCGCTTGAGCAGCCGAACCCGAAAAACCCGGGTAAGGCGAAACGATTCCCGCAGCGGCCGCTTCAGCCGAGCCTATGTCGGACCTCAGCGTGCCTCCCAATGAAAGGTACTTCGGGTTCACCTGGTTGATATTCTCGAGGCCGGTCCAGGTGCCTGTTGTGCGCGAAGCGACGTAGGCCGTATCCAGCATCATTCCGTACGGCAATTGGCGTTGAATGTCCAAGGTCCAGCTTTGCATGAAGGCCGGACGGTTCGCTTCCGAGTTGACGTACGTCGCCGAGCCGTTGTTGTTCTGCGTCGGGTCATAATTCGGAAGGTTCAAATCGGCCAACGGAAATCCGCTATCCAAGTTGAAGGCGGGCGCGATGCCCGAATTCGTCGATGCCACGGCAAGCGTTGCGCCGAAGCCTGAATTCCAAAAAATGCCGCTATTTATGCGGCCATAATTCGGATACAACCGGAAAATACCATAACCGGCCCGGATCACCGTCTTCTCGTTCAACGCGTAGGTAAGGCCCAATCTAGGAGCAAAGGCTTTATGATAAACGCCGAAGATGTTGTCCGTGCCCGTGCGACCCTGCCCCTTACCCTGGAATTCCAGCGCCCCCGGGCGGTTGCCTGCGGCGGTATTGGGCAGCGCCAAATTCAGAATGGATGTACGTCCCTGCTCCTCCTCAATATACTTAGGAAGTTCATAACGCAGCCCTAAGCTCAAAGTAAATCGCTTCGTGAGCTTAACGTTGTCGTCGACATACCAACCGAACAGCGCATCATGAAACAACTGCGTAGGAGCCGGCTGCTGGCGCGAGGAGCTATCGATCTGCCCCAGCATTAGGCTGGCGAATGAGTTGCCGAAATTCGAATAATTAGGATCGTTCGGCTGCGAAGTCCCCAGGGACGTAACGTAGAACAGCCCGGCCTTATTGTCTAAGTCCGCGGCCTTGTTGGACCGGTATCGGAACTGAAAACCAAACTTCAGCGTCTGCTTGCCCTTGGTCCAATTCAAATCCTCGTTGATCGTCAAGTTCTTATAGTTCTGCGGATCAAAACCGTTCTCCTGCGCATTGCCGAGCGAGCTATAACCGGGGTTGTCGAAATAAAACTCAGGATAGCCATTGGCGTCAGCCGGGATACCGGGGATCTTGAGCACTTCATTTCCCTTGCGCGTATCCTTTAGCCAGTAGGTCCAGGTTGGTTTCGTGGGAGTATAGCCAACGCCGAAATGATTCAGTAGAGATGGTGAAATCGAATACACGTGATTCAGCCGAAGCCCGCCGCCGCGAGTGGGCGTCTTACGAAATCCAGGATTGAGCGGTCCTGCCAGCGCGCCATTTACCGTGAGGTCGGCTTTGGCCCACCAAAAGCTGCCCGTGAGCTGTTGTTTGGATGTGAGCTGATGGTCAATCTTGACGCTCCAGTCATCTTCGTTGGCAGGCTGGTTTGACCGATCCACGTAGTTATTGAAGTAGGCCCCCGGAATGTCGGGCTGCGGAATCAGGGCGGCCAGCCTTTGCGCCACCTGGCTCAGCCGGTCTTGCGGGATGATGTTGCCGGCAAACGGAGCACGCACGAATCCCCCTTTGCCATCGGATTTGGTAGTACCCGGATCAAAGATAGGGTAAGGATAGTCTGAAAAATTGCCCGTACGCTCCTGGGCTGTCGGAACCGATACCAGATTGCCCTGGGGGAGACCGCCCCGCAAGCGGAAGCCCGAATAGGCAAAGAAGAAATGAGTGCGGCTCCTGTTGTGATATCCCGGTAAAATCAAAGGGCCGCCGACCGTGCCGCCGAATTCGTTTTGCCGGAGCGGGGGCTTACTGCTATCGAAGAATCCGCGGGCATCGAACTTGTCGTTGCGGAGAAGTTCAAACAGATCGCCGTGGAATTGCTTGCTTCCCGACTTCATGGTGAAGTTTTCGACGCCATAGCCCAGCCCGTACTCGGCCGGATAGAGCGTATTCTGAACCTTGAATTCACTGATCGCTTCGTACGGCGGCGCCGAGTCGGCGATAAAACCAGGAGCGCCCAGATTCTGCATGTCCAGGCCGTCAATCAATATTTCACTGCTAAAAGCCGGCGCGCCATTGATGGACTTGTTCCATTGATCCCCGGTGACGCCGGGCGTCAGGAAGAGAAAGTTTTCGATCTGGCGCCGGCCGGAAGCCCCAGCCATGGCCGCGCCGCCCAGGGAAATCGGCAAATCGAGCAGGGCCTTGGTTTCCACGGTCGTGCCGATTTCCGCATTGGTTGTTTGCAGTTCCAGGTTTCCTGAATTGACTGTAACCGACTCGACCACGTTTCCGAGTTCGAGCTTCACATCCACCGTGCCGACGGTTGCCGTCTGCACGGTGACGTTTTCGATAATGGTCTTGCGAAAGCCGGCCTTTTCCGCTTCGATTCGGTAAGCGCCCGGAATCAGAGCCAGCACCGTATAGGTTCCGCTCTGGCCGGAGTTCGTCTCCGACACTTTGCCCGTTGAAGTGTTGATCACCTTGATGGCAACGTCGGGCGCGCTGGCGCCGCTCGCGTCGGAAACGGTTCCGGTCACCCCGCCCAGATTTCCTTGAGCGAAAGCCAGTGTGGATAGACACAGGCAAATCGTGATTACCGTCAGTACGTACTGCAAGGCGAAAGACTTTTTCATCGCATTTACCTTTCTCTGCTGAGTTCCGCCGCCGCCAGAGTGCTAATTTCCAGGGGGCCGGCTTGAAATGCTTTTTGGAACAAGGCGGCGGCATTGGCTCGCCGCCCGGACGTCAGATAAAGTTTGGCGAGCCGGTAAAGCTGCACTCCATCCGTGTCGGGATTCTCCGCGACTGCGCGTTCGAATTCCTGGATGGCCAGCGGCACGGCGCCGTGTTTTATTGCGACCAAACCCAGGGCCGCATAGGCTCGCGACCGGATTTTGCGCCGGAGGTTGTTGCAGTCATCCAGCGTTAGCTGAGGGCTCACATGACGCGATTCACTCAAATCCAGTGCGCGCCTGGCGTACGCCTCGCTGCGGTCGAGCGACCGGGAATCCACCTCGCCGTTCGGCATCACCTCCGCCAGTGCGAGCAGGACTGGAATGTTATCGGGTGCAAGCCCCAGAGCTTTCTCACCAACCGAAATCACGGAGCCATTGAGGTTCTGCGACCGGGCATACTCTAACTCGCTTTGATAGATGTAGACCAATAGCTCCGATTGCGGATAGGCCTGCTCGAAATTCAAAGCCGCGCGATGCTTGACTGCGGCATCGCGTGCTTCATCGAAGTCCAGGTAGAGGTCGAATTCTTCGGGCGTTTTCGCCTGCCGTGGTAAATCGCCAGGAGCGGTGCGCGCGCTTTGCGCGGCGAGCACGCCGGCGCCTAAAACGAGAGTGGCCACCAACTTTTTCATTTGGTTCCCGGCGCCTCGTTTCCAAAGCAGGATACACTCCGCTGGTAGCCGGCCACCGCCGAACGGGCTGCGGCTTCATCGCCCAGTTGCCGGTAGAGCAGTACCAATTGATACTGCGGACGTGCTTCGTTCCGTGCCAGCGCCGCGGCGGCGTGCAGGGCCGCCAATTGCTGGTTTCTGTCTCCCGCGGCTGCCGCCGATTTGGCCAACTGTATTTGGGCCTCCGCAGATTTTGGGTCGGCTGCGATGGCCTTGCGGGCGAAATCGAGCGCGGCTAGCGCATCACCGGCCAGCGCCAGCCTGGAGAGTCCCTGGTAGGCGAGGCCGGTGATCAGGCTCTGCCCCCCTGCCAGTTCGACGGCGCGCAGGAAGTGCTGGCGAGCCTGATCGAATTCGCCCATGGCTTCAATCGTGCTGCCATAAAAGCAGGTGGACGCAGCATCATCGGGCTTCTTTTCGAGTGCTTTTGCGAACGATTGCGCGGCGACACTCACCTCAAAGTCGGCGGAGGAGAGATAGTAGCGGCCCAGGTAGTAATGAGGCGAGAAATCGCCGGGGTCCAGCGCGATCGCCTCCTTCATCTTCAGTTCGAACAGCTGGCGCTGGTCCAGCAGGTAGTAGGCGATTGCGAGACTTTTGGCGACGGCATTGTGCGGCGGTCTCAGCTTTTCCGCCGCCCGGAGATTCCGGACCGCTACGTAGAATGCCCGCTGCTGGATCGCAGCGGCACCCCGCCAGAAGTAACCTTCCCAGCTCCCGGGATGGCTTTGGATCAGGTCGTTACTGAGTCGCGCCACTTCGGCAAATTCGCGGCTCTTGAAATAGGCTCTGATTTCGATCGCGGACTGGCTATCGTTCGAAACCGCTGGCAACAGCACAGCCAGTTCGTCCTGGCTGGCGGGCTTGGCCACCGCCCCAAACGCCGCTGACACGGCGATGAGGAAGATCACGAGCTTCGGGGCAGGCAAGCTCATAAAGCGACCGCTGACGGCAAGATGATCGATCATAGTCGCGGGTAGGCGTGCCTGTCAAGTTACGTTTTCTTGAGCGGTAGCAGGCCCTGCGGTTCATACCCCCGGAGGTCCCAACCGGTTCCGATCCTCCTCGGCTTTTCAGATTCTTGAACGGGGCTGTTTCGCGGGCGACTTCCTTCTCAAGATCCGGTAGCGGCAACCAGGCTGTGGTGGATTGTTGCTATCCTTCGAATTCAGTCGCGCCGTGTTCGAGATGAGGTACCGCGACGCCATCGGGTCCAGATTGATCGTTTAGTTAGGGGGGGTCGCAAACTGGTGCGATGGATAACTGGCGGGGCCAGTGTTTTCTCCTCGCACGACAACCGCGTAATCTTTGGCCTGGGCAACAAACCGGGACCCGAGGCTGTCAGATCCGCATGAGATTTCTAGTAACCGGCGGCGCCGGGTTCATCGGCTCATACTTGATCCAGCGGCTCACGCGCGAAGGACACGCGGTCGTGTGCGCCGACTTCTCGCTGGGCGCAGCAGGCTTTTTTTCTGGCAGGGCCGGGGTCGATATCATCCCGTGCGATGTCGGTGATCGGAAGCAGGTCGCCGCGATCTTTGACGATGTGCAGCCAGTCGATCGCGTGGTCCACCTCGCGTATGTAATGGGCGCCGAGTCCGAGGCCGATCCGCTGCTGGCGATGCGCGTCAACGCTCTCGGCACGGCGAATATCTTCGAAGCCGCCTGCCACGCTGGTGTGCGGCGGGTAATTTTTCTCAGTTCGGAGTCGGTCTATGGTCCGCAATCCGCATACGGCGAGCGGCCCGTGACGGAGGACGACTACTGCGCGCCCCGCGATCACGTCTTAAGCTACTCGCTCACGAAGTTGCTAAACGAGCATCTGGCCGCCAAGTACGAAGCGCGCTATGGCGCCGAAATGATCGCGCTACGGGCGCCGATCGTTTACGGAGCGGGTCGCACGCGCGGGACCACGGTTTGGGCAGCGATTTTGCCAGCCTTCCTGCGCAAGGCCTTCCTGTGACGCTCCCGTTCCCGGCGGACGATGTGAATTGTTATTGCTACGTGGAAGACCTCGCCGAGCAGATCAACCTGCTCAGCTTGAAGCCCGCGCTAGCTCACCGTGTCTACAACGCCGGCGGGCACACGGTGCACGGCTCAGAACTGGCCGCATTCGTTCGCGCCGTGCTCCCCAACGCGCTTATCGAATTCCGCGAGGATGGGCCGCGCTCGCCATTTATCCACTCCATGGACAACGCCAGGATTCGCGCGGAGATCGGGTTCAGAATGCGTTCGATGGCCGAGGGTGTGAAGGCACACATTGCCAAAGCCGCGGCAACCGCGAGTACGATTGCGGATCCGGCGAAAGGAAGTTCATGAGCACGAAGTTATTTCGAACAACGGTCACCGGCAGCTATCCACGGCCGCAGCAGCCCGGCGACACCTTGAAAAAGCCAACTCTCACCCGCGAGCAGGCCGATGAGATCATCCGCTGGGCTGTTGCCGATCAGGTCGCGGCGGGACTCGATGTCGTGACCGATGGTGAGGGCCGCCGCGAGAATATGTACTACTTTTTCCAGAAGCGTCTCGATGGCGTGAGCTTCGACGAAATGAAGTACCGCAAGTATGGACCGCTGGGCTTCGGCATTGAGATCGCCAAAGTAGTGGGGCGCATCGAGAATCCGCGAGTGGATCTGGTCCACGATTGGAAAGTTGCACGCGAGGCAGCTCCTCGGCATGTCGAGGTCAAGCTCACCTGTACCGGTCCTCACATGCTCGCGAAATTCTCTAATAATGCCAGGCCCGATCTTTATCCCTGCGATCGTGCACTGGCCGAAGCATACGCCAAAATTCTGAACCAGGAACTCAAAGCATGCGTGCGCGCCGGCTGCGAGTTCATCCAGTTTGATGAGCCTGCCTGGACAGCCTTTCCCGAAGAGTCCGCGTGGGCCGCGGAGGTAATGAACCAGGCAAGCGCTGGGCTCGGCGTAAAGATCGGCCTACACGTGTGCTGCGGAAACGCATACCGAAAGCGCGCGTACACCACGCGATACCAGGATCTCGCGGATGCTTTTCGCACCGCCAAGATCGATCAGGCGTGCCTGGAGCACTGCACCCTCAGCTACGACATGATGACGCTATGGGACCTGTGGGACTTCAAGGGCGAATTCGCCGTGGGGGTCATCGACCAGCGCAGCGATGATATCGAATCCGTCGATGAGATCGCGCGCCGCACGCAACCCGCGCTCCAACACTTCCCTCCGCAGCGCCTGCTTTTGACGTCGGAGTGCGGTTTCCAGCATGTGCCGCTTGAGATCACGCGCAACAAGCTGCGCGCTCTGGTTGGCGCCGGAACCCAACTCAGGACTGTTGGTACCGGAAAGGCATCGAAGTAGGGCAGGTGTTCCAGCCGACCTGCGATGGACTTGCGGGCGAAATCGAGCGACGTCCGCGCATTTTCGGCCAGCGTACGTGGAGAGTCCCTGATAGACGAGACAGGCGATTAACGTCATTGCGCACACATGGTCGTCACTAGATGTCATCCGGTGGCAGCACTGGGACCTTGGAACTGCGCAATACCGCTGGTATTGATCGATCGCAGGTCGCCCCGCTCGGATTCATAGAAGATAGCTGCCAGATTGGCCTCGACCTTTGCACCAGCGCGCAACAGGGGTGCAGTCCCAGCGTCAATCGCATGGATCAGCCCCGTACCCGGAATGCTGCTAAAAGGCTCGACGGCCATCACCCGGCAGCGCCCGTACCAGGGATACCCAAAACTACCTCGCAGTTCCTGCCAGAACCACAAATAGGGGAAAACTTCTCGCGGCCAAGCAAAGCCAAGGCCGAAACCGTACTTACCGCTGGTTATCCCGTACCAACCATCTTCCAAATCGCAAATGTACCCATATTCGGCCACACTATGTTCAGAGCTCACAGGAATCCTCGAAAGGTCGATCGGCCGGCCACCCTTACCTTCGACCAGCGGCCACTGCCCTTTGGCCCCGGGTGGAATCCGGCTGGATGGTGAGATTTCCAAGTTATGGTTTAGAAACGTGCGCGCGGGAACTCTCAGAACACAAGCACCGCTCAGAAACGGATCTCCGAGGGCGGGATGGTGTCCCCACATGTAATGCAAGTCTTCTTCGCTCTCATTCACAATCGACTCTTGAATTTGAAGACCCGCCAAATTCCGCTCCACGATCACGGCGCGGCGGATTCGAAACGGGCTGCGCCGCAATGCAACGGTGAATTCCACGGCTACGCACGATGAAGCCCGCCGTTGAACCGTGTAGTCCCAGGCTTGGATCGAAGCCTCGCCATGAAAATTGAGCGGCGCGTTTTTGTATACGCACTCGTCGCCGCCATTCGGAAAAATTTCCTGCCAGCCCCCTCCGTACTGGTCCATCCATGCTGCTTCGGTATTACCCCCGCAAAAGGCATTGCTGGAGCGTCGCGGCACGAGACCCCAGGGAGATTTCCAGAGCACATCAATCGCCCTCGGCTTGTAGACCAGAGAATAGATTTCCGCGCCTTTTTCGGGAAGCAGCGTAACGGAGATGGAACTATTTTCCAGGATCACGGCGCGATGGCCGGACGCTAGGAGGATCTCCGATATTTCGCAGGCGTCGTTCATCTCCACTGCAGCCTTGGCGCGGGCATGAGTCTTACTTCGATCGCTCGTAGAGCGAAAGCAGTTGATCGGGGCGCACAAAGGCGTACTCCGGTCCGACGCCTTTGGCGATATTTTCGGCCATGCCGATCTGCGAGAGCCAGTTTGCCAGAAATACGTGGAGGAAAGCCGGGCGTTGTGCAGGTGTCCATTTCCTGATTTCGCCGATCATGAAACGCTGCGCCTCTTCCCGGCCGTAAGGCGTGAACGTGAGATCTCCAGGCCCACGATTGATGCTGCGAAAAACAGGCTTGCCGGCGGCTGAGGTGATTAGGTTCTCGCGCGTGGTGGCGTGAGTTCTGCCGTAGTTCGCCACGATGCCTCTAATACCGGGAATGGCGCCGATCTGTTCCAGGCGCTCCGGCCGCATTTCGGCAAAAGTCGCCATGATCGTGGCGTCGATTTTCGCCCGGTAAACGCCGGAGAGTCTCACGAACTCCCGCAGAATCTCCTCCCGCTGAGCCGGGGGGAAATTGTCCGCGAAAATGTCTTCGTGAATGTAGCCCACTCCGCTCAGAGCATTCATAAAACAGTCGCTCGGCCGGGCGTGCTTGTAGTAATAGTCCAGAATGTCCGGCATCGTGTCCGCGGCGGTGGGCCCCACTTGCCAGCCGATGGGTACGGCGCCGTGCTGCGGATCGTCAAACAGCTTGCGGTAGTAGTGGCGCAGGAGATTCAGCCCGTCTCCGTCCGAACGCGTAAACGCCACGTAGATCTTGCCGCGGTCCAGCTTGAGGTTGGCGGGCGGAGCCGGGCGCAGCGTTGCCGTGGTGCCGGAATGAACGGATAGATTGCTGACGGTGGGAGAGTAACCGTCGTACGCCGAACAGACTTCGAACTTTCCGCACTCGCTGAACAGCTTCACGCCCTGCCATTCGCCGATGCCGCGCTCCTCCCATTGCCCGTTGTCCGGCCAGCCAAAAACCGGAATGTTGGTGGGCCACTTCATGAGGATTTCCCGGGCGAAAGCCTTCTCTTCGTCAAACGATGCAGGAGCGCTATGACTGTCCTGAGGCCCGGACAGCCATAGAATCGGAATCTTGAATTCCACCAGATAGTCGCGCAATCCTGTAGCCGCGGGATCCAACACAGCGATTGCCTCGCGTGAAAGGTTCTCATTGAGTTCCTGGAAAGCCCAGCGGTAGGCTTCGACATTCTTCTTCCAGTTGAGCGTGCGCAGGTCCATGCCAGTCTTCCAGGAGTCCGGCAGTGCGCCCATGGGCAGATCGTATTGCGCGGCGGTGAGCGGCGTGGCAACTAGGCCTCCGTGCACCGCTGCCAGCATGGTAGCCACGTTGACGCTGGCGGGAATGGCAGGGTCGGTGACGAACATCGATTTGACGTCCGGCAGAAACCGCCCGAAGACCTGTCCCACGTCGAGCCAGTCAACCTCGTCGATATCGCCCCGTTGTTTCAGCCATTCGAGCCAAAGTTCGTCATAACGGTCCTGTATCAGGTAAAGGCGCGGCTGTTTCCGGTTCACGATGCCTTGCAGGCAGGCCAGCGTTAGCCGCATGTCCCAGCTATGCGAGGTCAGCTCTTCGAGGCGCATCACCGCCAGGTTGCGCGCGAGTGGCCCCGATTTCGGGCACACCTGCGCTCGGCCACTGCTTTGAGACCAGCTCTGCCCGCTTAAAAGCAGCCCGCCGGCGACGCTAGTGGAAGTATAGAGGAACGTTCTGCGACTAACGTCTCGCGCGACTCGCAAAGATTTTCGATAACTCAATTTTCTATCCTCGGGTGCGTTCTTTGTAAAGCGCGATGAGTTGGTCCGGCCTCACTGCCAGGTAGGCCGGGCCCAGGCCCTTCGCGATATCCGCGGCCATTCCCATTTCCGTAAGCCAGTTGGCGAGGAATACATGGATAAATGACGGGCGCTCGGCGGGCGTCCACCGTTTGATCTCCTCGATCGCGAAATCCACGGTGTTCCGCTTGCCGAACGGCGTAAAGGTCAGACCTACGGGGATACTCAGATTGGCCCCACCTACCGGATTCAGCGGGCGCGGCTGGCGATTCATGGCCCGGAACACCGGACGCCCTGCCGTTTCCGAAGCCAGATTCTGTGGCGTGGTGCCATGCGTGCGTCCATAGTTGGCAACCACGCCGCTGATGCCCTCCATCGCCGCAAGCTTTGCCAGTCGCTCCGGCCGCATTTCCGCAAACGTGGCGAGCACTGAGGCATCGAGCTTTTTGCGGTAATTGCCCGAGAGACGGACGAATTCATCCAGAATCTGTTCGCGCTGCTCAGGAGGGTAGTTGTCCGCGAAGATGTCTTCGTGAATGTAGCCGGCTCCCGACAAGGCATTGATGAAGCAATCGCCCGGCCGCGCGTGTTTGTAGTAATAATCCAAAATATCCGGCATGACGTCGGCCGCCGTCGGTCCCACCTGCCAGCCGATAGGCACGGCGCCGTGTTTCGGATCGTCGAACAACTTGCGGTAGTAATGGCGAAGGAAGTTCAGGCCGTCGCCATCGGAGCGCGTGAAGCAATAGTAAATCTTGTCGTGCTCCAATTTGACGGGCGTTATGCTCTGGCGCAGCCGGGCGCTTGTGCCGGAATGCACCGACAGATTGCTCACCGTCGGCGAATAACCGTCATAGGCTGAGCAAACCTCGAACTTTCCGCACTCGCTGGCCAGCTTCACGCCATACCACTCGCCAATGCCATGTTCCGATCCCTGCCCGTTGCCCGGCCATCCCAAACAGGGAATGTTGGGCGGCAGTTTCATGAGGATTTCTTTGGCGAACGCGTATTCGTGTTCATAGGAAGCCTGTGCGCTCTGGCCCGCATCCTGAGGCGCGGAGATCCAAAGGATGGGAATCTTGAATTCGATCAGGTAGTCGCGCAGGCCGATGGCGTAAGGATCGAAAATCGCCACGCATTGATGGGACAGCCGGTCGCCGAGCCGCTGGTACACCCATCGGTATGCCTCGACGTTCTTCTTCCAGTTCATCGTGCGCAGATCGAGTCCGGTATTCCAGGAGTCCGGCAGCGCACCCATCGGGAGGTCGTATTGCGCTGCGGTTTGAGGCGTAGCGACCACACCGCCCTCGACGGCTGCCAGCATCGTCGCCACGTTAATGCTGGCTGGTACCCCGGGATCGGTTACGAACATCTGCTTCATTTCGGGCAAAAAGCGCTCGAACACCTGGCCCACTTCCAGCCATTCGATCCGGTCGATGTCGCCGCGCTCGCGCAGCCAATCGAGCCACAGTTCGTCGTACCTGTCTTGGACCAAATAAAGGCGGGGCTCAGAGCGGTTGACGATACCCTGCAGACACGTCAGGGTGAGCCGCAGGTCCCAGTTGTGGGAAGTGAGTTCCTCCAGACGCATGGCCGCGAGCGACCGCGCGGGAGGCCGCGATTTGGGCAAGATCGTGAGATTAGCCTGCATACGAGCACTCGGACATATGATCGAGCATATAATAATCTCATGCCCCTGATCACTGAGAAACTAACCTCCGCCACGTTGCGCTTTCAAACTTCAGAAAAAATCCGCGCCGGAATTCTGAGCGGTTCTCTCAAACCTGGCGAGCGGCTGGTCGAGCGCGATCTAGCCGAGCAACTCGGCACCAGCCTGACGGTTGTTCGCGAAGCTCTGGTCCAGTTGGAAACCGAAGGCTTTATTACCAAGCGTCCGAATTCCGCAACCCACATCACGCAGTTGGGCCGCAGCGAAATCGAGCAGATTCTGGTGGTGCGGCGCTTGCTGGAGGGGTTCGCATTCGAAGAGGCTGCGCGAAACGCAACCCACGAGCGCATCCAGGTGCTCGAGACACTTCATCAGGAGGCGGTCGAGGCGGCGCGCGCTTCCGATTCCCAGGCCTACATTCACGCCGATCTCCTTTGGCACGACGCCGTGTGGCAAACCACCGCGAACGAGGCCTTGCGAGCAGCTCTCAAGCGCTTGGTGTTGCCGCTGTTCGGATTCAGCGCGATCCAAGTCGCCTCGCGCGAGGGATTCGATCTCCGGCAAGACGCGTACTGTCACCTTCCGCTGCTCGAAGCTATTCGAAAACGCGACCCCGTAGCGACCCGACGAGCTTTCGATCTTGCCTATGATGCGTGGAGCGCGCGTCTCCTGGAAGCTGAGCCGGTTCCGTCGGCAAAGTCCCGAGGATAGTAACTACCGCTGTTCGCCCGCAACTTGATACCCTGATCACCGGCATGCGACGGCGAAAGACTATCACAACGACCGCGAATTGCTGTTGATACTCATTGACATTGTGAGCCGCGGCGGCAACGTGCTACTGACATCCGCCCCACCCCGACGGGCATAACCAGTGACCATGCAGGAGCGCCTGATTCAAATCGGGGACACGCGCACCTGGCGGCTAGCCGCCAGCGGAGCCGTGGCGACATACCGAAGCTTGAAGAATCATCAACTGGCCTTTCCTGAACTGATAAGTTATGATCGATGATCCAAGACTGGGAGACCTGAATGCCATGACCATTACTGACGTCACCTGCACGGTACTGGCCGTGCCAGACTGCAACGCCAACGCCTGCGATTCCGCTCAGGACACGGTGGTCGTTGAAGTTCACACCGACGAGGGCCTCACGGGAATCGGAGAGACGGATGCAAACCCCTGGGTCATCAAGGCTTTGATCGAGGCGCCCGGCACCCACATCATGAGTCTCGGACTCAAAGAACTGGTGGTCGGACAGGACCCCACCGAGCCCGCGGCCCTTTGGGACCGGCTGTATAAATTCACCGCGATGACGGGCAGACGCGGCGCCGGAATCTGCGCGATTGGCGCTTTGGACATGGCGGTTTGGGACCTATATGGAAAAGTCTCCGGGCGTCCGGTGTGGCAATTGTTAGGAGGCGCGCAAAAGGAGTTCGTGACGCCTTACGCAAGCCTGTTGCCCTCTGGAAACACGTTCGAAGAGTATCAGCGCAGCCTGCTCGAAAAGGCGGCCTGGGCAAGCGATTTCGGTTTTCGTGCGGCCAAGATGGAGATCTGCGTCAAGGGGCCGTATGCTCACAACCTGCTGCGCGAAGGTGACGATGCGATCGTGGAACTCGTCCGCCTGTGCCGCGAAGCCGTTGGCCCTGATATGGTCATGATGGTCGATGTCGCCTATGCCTGGTCCGATTGGAAGGAGGCCCTTCGCGTCACGCGCAGACTTGAGCCATTCGATCTGTTTTTTCTGGAAACGCCGCTCCCGTCGGACGATCTGGAAGGATACGCCCGCTTGGCGGAGGCCACCAGTATCCGGATTGCCGCCGGAGAATGGCTCACCACACGGTTCGAATTCGCGGATCTGATGGACCGGGGCCACATCGATGTAGCGCAGCCTGACATTGGCCGCGTAGGAGGCTTTACCGAAGCCATGCGCGTGGCGCAGATGGCCCAGGATCGCGGCAAGCTGATCGTGCCGCATTGCTGGAAGACCGGCATCGGAGCCGCCGCCACGGGTCACTTCGCCGCCGCCGTGTCCAATTGCCGATATATCGAGTTTCTTCCCCCTTCTGTGGCTGAGTCGGCGCTGCGCAGGGAATTGGTGCAGGAAGAGCTTCGGATCGCCGACGGAACGCTGGACCTGCCTCGGCGCCCCGGGTTGGGAGTGGAGTTGAATACAGCCGCCCTGAGGCGCTTTGCAAATGGCGCAAAAGAGTACGCGGAAGCCCGGCGGGGCTTCTCTGTGTCCGAGCTTCCTTGATCCCTGATCGCGGGGGAAACGCGTTATCGTCCTCCTGTGGAAGAACTACGAGACCTTAGAAAGTAATCGTCAGTCCCCCGTCGGCTACTAGCGTATGGCCTGTCACGTATGATGCGTCCTCGGACGCCAGGAATACGGCGACACGGGCAATCTCCTCCGGTCTTCCCGGCCGAGCCAGAGGTATCTTGCGTTTCCCCACATACCACGTTTTGAAGTACTCGGTGGTGGTCTCGTCCACGCCGTTTACAATCGACATGGGGGTGTGGATACATCCCGGCGCGATGGCGTTCACATTAATCCCGAACTGGGCCAACTCGACCGCCAGCGATTTCGTAAAGCTGATGATCGCTCCCTTACTGGCGGCGTAGGCGCCAACCGTGGCTTCTGTCGCGATAGCTTGAGTCGAAGCTATGTTGACGATCCTACCCCAGCCCGTCTTGATCATATGTGGAGCCACCAGCTTGCAGCCAATGTACTGTGCTTCCAGGTTGACCGCCTGAATCTCGCGCCAATGTTCGAGCGAGCTGTTCAAGAGTTCTTCGTAATAGGCAATGGCCGCATTGTTGACGAGAATGTCGATGCTGCCTTGGGCTTCCACGATGTTCGATACCAGTTCCGAATACGCCGCGTGATTCGTGATATCCAACTGGCAGCCGACGGCCTGACCTGCCGAATGGCAAATTTGTGTGCAGTGGTCTTGCACATGGGCGCCGCGGTCAACACAGTAGACCACCGCGCCTTCCTTTGCGAACTCGCTCGCAATCGCCGCACCGATCCCTTGAGCGGCGCCCGTGACCAGCGCGATTTTTTCCGCGAGTTTCATGGCTGAGCATTCTCCTCAGTGACTGGGCTTTCCGCAAGTGTGATCATTACTGCGCCCGCCAGAGTGATTGCGCCTCCAATCAACATCGAGCCGGTGATGTGTTCATGCAGTGTGACGGCTGAGATCAGTACTCCCAGGAACGGTAATAAATAGGGCTCTGCTGCAAACGTGAGGTGGCAGGCGATGATGAAGAGATGCAACGGTTCCTACCGATCGAAGATCTATTCAAAGGACGCCACTTCGACGGGCAGATCAATCGGTGCCAAATGGCTCCCCAAAAGACATGGTTTCCTGCAGAAGCCCGACGGCAGCAACGGGAATTATCTTCCTTTACCTTCAATGGCTTGCAGAACGGAGAGGTAGTTGGGCGCGCCAAATCTCTGTCTGAGTGCGCTGACTCGGTACAGAGTACTGTCTCGCCTTTTCGTCCACCCGGAACGGGACTCGGCCCGCTGCGCGAGAATAGCGGTAGCGGGAGGCCGCAGGCGGCGGCCCATCAGGAGGAATAGCGCATGGACCTGGAACTCAACGGACACGTGGCGGTCGTCACGGGCGGAGCCAGCGGCATCGGCCTGGCCTGCGCCCGGAGGCTGGCGCGCGAGGGATGCCCGGTCGCATTGTGGGACATAGCGGCGGGTGTCGGGGACATGGCGGCCGCGTTGGGATTTTCGTCGCTCGGGATGCCCGTGGATGTCAGCGACCTCCCAGCGGTCGAGGCCGCCGCGCGGGAGACGGAGGCGGTGCTGGGGCCGATCGCCCACCTGGTCCACGCGGCCGCAGTGGGGTCGGGGAGGTTCGGTTTTCCCTTCACCAACCTGACGCCGGGCGACTGGCCGCGCGTCCTGAACGTCAACGTGATGGGCATGGTGAACGTCGCGCATGCCGTCGCGCCGGGCCTGGTGGCGCGGAGAAAGGGGACGATGGTGTTCGTGGCCTCTATCGCGGGGCAAATCGGCTCCCAGACCGACCCGCCGTACAGTGCGAGCAAAGCGGCCAACATCAACTTCGCGCAGTGCCTCGCCAAGGACCTGGCCCCTCACAATGTGCGCGTTAATGTCGTGAATCCCGGCATGGTGCAAACACCGCTCAACCGGCAGGTCTGGCAGGCGTGGCACGATCAACAGCCACCGGACCGGCGCCGCTCTTACGAAGATTGGGCGGGAGACAAGGTGCGCGCCGTCGTGCCGCTCGGCCGGTGGCAGGCACCCGAGGACGTCGCGGACATGGTGGCGTTCCTCTCTTCCGCGCGGGCCGGCCAGGTGACCGGGCAGACCATCAATGTCGACGGCGGTCAGGTGATGCATTGGTAGGTCCGCCTACGATGACCTTAGCTGCCCGATGACCGCCTTCCACACTCTCGATGGCTGCTGATCGCAAACCGCCGCCGGCCGCCTCCGGGGAGAAAGACGGAGCTGTTGCAACTTTGAAAAGGCAGCAAGAGATCAACTTGGTTGAGGCGACCGGGCGGCATCTCAAGCAGCCACGTCGAACAGCTGGCTGATGAACTGAACCTGTCGCCGAACATCCGAACCGATCGATCTTCTATGTGGTGGAGAGGCTGTCGGTCGCCGGTCGAGAATCCGTGCCTGCGGTCCTGCCGAAGCCGGATCGCATCCGAGATGGAGAGCAAGGGCTCGTTGTAATTGACGATCATTTCTGCGGATATCGTTGTGCAAGATAGTGCATTCGTCAGAGGAGCCCAGAGTTCGAGAATACACTTTTACTTGCGCCAGGACGCACCATAAGTGGAAGCGATGTGGCCGGCCTGTAACAGCATAGTGGCTGGGAAGATCAGCGTAGGGCACGCTCGTAGGGCCCGAGGCGCGTGCCGGCGGAGAGAGGCATACAGCGTTGAATGATTCTATCTCACACAGCGCTCGGCCTAGTCTAGCAGGCTGCTGAAAAGCGCCCGATTGGAAGGCTTCAAGCAACGGATTTGGGCTCGTTGTTCGAGACTGGCGCGTTTGGTTACAGCCTGGATTCAAGCACGTCGTCCCGTACGATGAAAGACTGGGCGAGTTTGCCGTCCTGCTCGGCGCGAATGCGCCCGGCCAGCGTGACGGCATCGTCCTCCGTGGCGGCACGGCCCACGAGCACACGCCACAGCGGCGGATCACCCGGTCGCAGCACCAGACGTGCGGCGCCATAACGGGCTTCCATCTCTGCGCGCAGACGCTCGGCATTGGTGCGATATTGAAATGCGCCCACCTGTACCGCGTAGAATCCCATGGGCACAGCGGCTGGAGTTTGCACTACCTCCAGGCGCACGCGCGCCGTGCCCGGCCCTAGCAGGCCGATGGCCTGCGCAGCCGCGTGAGACAGGTCGATAATGCGGTCGCCCACGAACGGGCCCCGGTCGTTTATGCGCACATCGACTGACTTGTCGTTATCGAGATTGACGACACGCACTAATGTGCCGAACGGCAGCGTGCGGTGCGCGGCCGTGAATTTTTCCATGTCGTAGATCTCGCCGCTGGCCGCCGCACGCCCGTGATAGGGATGGCCGTACCAGCTCGCAATCCCAACGAATGCTACTCCGTTCACCGGCGGAGGAACCGCTGCACGGACGGTTCGCCTTTCACCGCACGATAAAAGGGCGAGCCCCAGGCAACTGGCAATGACCAAAGCTTGGCGCATCTCGTGTGATACTATCGTGCGTTTCCATTTGAGGCAACCAAAAACTGTGCGTTGGCTCTCCATCGTCGGCGCGGAATGACACACAACTCTCGATGAATCAGTGGGTTCAGAATTACAATCCGATTTCGAACGTGTGGCTCTCGACGGCCGTCGCAGCGATTCCGGTGGTGCTGTTGTTCTATCTGCTCGCGGTGAAGAAGACGCTGGCGCACCGCGCCGCCATCTACGGCTTTCTGGCTTCCGTGCTTATCGCCGGGCTGGTTTTTCGCATGCCGTGGCACATGGTGGCGGGAGCCGTCGCGAGCGGTCTGGTGTTCGCCGTGATCCGCATCGCCTGGACACTGCTCGCCGCGGTGTTCGTTTATGAACTGACGGTCGAAACCGGGCACTTCGAGTGCATCAAGGAATCCATTGGCGGTTTGACGCCGGATCGCCGCTTGCAAGTGCTGCTCATCGCGCTGGCCTTCGGCGCGGTGCTCGAAGGCTCGGGCGGCGGCGGCGCGCCGGTGGCGGTCGCGGGCGCCATGATGGTGGGGCTGGGCTTCAATCCCTTGGGCGCGGCGGTGCTATGCCTGATCGCCAATACGGCGCCAGTGGCGTTCGGCGGCGTGGGCAATCCCATTCGCGCGCTGGTAGCGGTCACCGGGCTTCCCGACGCCGATCTCAGCGCGATGGTGGGCCGCATCCTGCCGTGGACCGCGCTCATCCTGCCTTTCTGGCTGATTCGCTCCATGACGGGATGGCGCCAGACGCTCTCTGTTTGGCCCGCGGCCCTGGTTTGCGGCGGCGTGTTCGCCTCCATCCAGTTTTATTGGTCGAACTTTCGCGATTCGGCGCTGGTGGACATCGTCGGCGGCATGGCCACGCTGCTGGCGCTGGCGCTGTTCTTCAAAGTCTGGAAGCCGAAAGAGGTTTGGCATTATCCCGATGAGCCGCCTCCCCCAAAATTGCGAAGCCATAAGACGGGTGCGATCCTGCACGCCTGGTCGCCATTTCTGCTGCTCTCGCTGTTCGTGATTTTGTGGGGCGTGCCGTCGATTCAGCACGTGCTCGACAGGACCAGCATCGCGCTACCGGTACCAGGTCTGCACAACCAGGTAGTGCGCGTGCCGCCGGTTGTTCCTCAGCCGCACGCCGAACCCGCCGTCTTCGATTTCGCCTGGTTCTCCAACACCGGCACGGCCACGTTCCTGGCCGGCCTGATCTCCGGGCCGATTCTGGGCCTCAGCCTGCGCCGAACGTTCCAGATTTTCTTCCGCACCTGCTATCGCATGCGTTACAGCATGGCGGCGATCATGGCCATGCTGGGTCTTGGATTCGTGACGCGTTATTGCGGCATGGATGCAGTGATGGGACTGGCCATGACCCACACTGGCGTGGCCTATCCGTTCTTCGGTACGCTGCTTGGCTGGCTCGGCGTGGCGCTGAGCGGCACCGACGCCGGATCGAACGCGCTTTTCGGCAGCCTGCAGGTGATCACGTCAAACCGCCTGGGACTCAGCCCGGTGCTGATGTCGGCCGCCAACTCGGCAGGCGGCGTGATGGGCAAGATGATCGCTGCCCAATCGATCATCGTGGCCTGCGCCGCCGTCGGCGAAGAGGGCAAAGAGGGCGACGTCTTCCGCGCGGTGCTGCCGCACTCGATCGTGCTCGCGGCCATTGTTGGCGTGATCGTGTTTCTATTTGCGTACTACGGTCAGGCGTGGATTCCGGTGGGGAGGGTGTGGAGATAGTCCACCTCGCCGCCCGCTTCAATTTCCAGCAGGCGGTTGTATTTGGCCAACCGCTCAGAGCGCGTAATCGATCCAACCTTAATCTGGCCAGCGCCTGACGCCACCGCGAGATCGGCCAGAAAGTCGTCTTCGGTTTCGCCGGAGCGGGCCGAGATCACCGCTCGGTAGCTGGTGGCGCGAGCGCGGTCGATCACCTGGAACGTTTCAGTGAGCGTGCCGATCTGGTTCATTTTCACGAGCACGGCGTTGGCGGCGCCCTCGCGGATGCTGCGCTCGAGGCGCTCGGGGCTGGTGACGAACAGATCATCGCCGATCAGTTGCACTTTCGCGCCCAGCGTTTGCGTCAGCCTCTGCCAGCCGCGCCAGTCGTCTTCGGCGAGGCTGTCTTCAATCGAAACGACCGGATAGCGCGCGACCCAGCCGACCAGCAGATCGATCATTTCGTCCGCGGTCAGGGAACGGCCCTCGGTGCGCAACTCGTATTTTCCATCGCTGAAGAAATGCGACGCGGCGACGTCGATGGCAATGCCCATCTGTCTGCCCGGATGATAACGGGCGCGGTCGATGGCTTCGAGCATCACCTCAAGCGCGGCTTCGTTGCTTGGAAGATGCGGACCCCAGCCACCCTCGTCGGCCACTCCGGTCAGAGCGTAGCCGCGCTTTTCGAGCACAGCGCGCGCCGCCCTGTGCACAGCCACGATAGCTTCGAGTGCTTCGGCATACGTGGCGAAGCCCAGTGGCACGGCAAGAAAATCCTGAAATTCGAAATTGCGCCCGGCGTGCAGGCCTCCGGAAAGGATGTTGACCATCGGCACGGGCAGCACCGCGCGACGCTCGCCCGCGAGATAGCGCCACAGCGGAATCCGGCGCGAGCGGGCCACGGCGCGCGCGACAGCGCAGGAAACGCCGAGGATGGCATTCGCACCGAGCCGCGATTTGTCGGGCGTGCCGTCCATCTCGATCATACGGCGGTCGAGCGCCGCCTGATCTTCGGCATTCACATCGCGCAGCGCCGGAGCCAGCAAACGCGCCACATTCTCGACGGCCTTGCGCACGCCCTTCCCCGCATAACGTGAAGGATCGCCGTCGCGCAGCTCGATGGCTTCGTGCGATCCGGTCGACGCACCCGATGGCACCTTGGCGCTCGTGGCGGTCCCGTCGGAAAGCTCGACTTCGACCATGACGGTCGGATTGCCGCGCGAATCCAGAATCTCGAGAGCGCCGATGTCACGGATCGTAAGACTCATGCGGCGCGCCTCTGTGCCTGCTCGAAGACGTCGGCGACATGATCAGGCGGCGCGGTGATTAATGTGCGCGCAAAATCCCGCACCCGCGCACCGAGCGCCGGATCGGTGATGTACTCGGCGGGTGACTTGCCATCAATCCGCGCCAGCAGCAGACAACCAAGATGGCTGAGCGTTGCCGGCTCGATCCAGTCACACTCCGCCGGAACACCGGCCCGATACGTTTCCCAGAACCGCAGCGCCGCGCGGCTCAATTCCCCGCTCCATGCAGGCCGGTAAAACGATTTCAGCAGCAAGTGGTTGAGCAGAAATGCGGAATCGAATGCCGGATCGCCAAAATGCGTCACTTCGAAATCGATGGCCATTACACTACTCGCGTTCACCAGAAAATTCTTTGGGCTCCAGTCGCCGTGGACAAGGCTCACGCGCCGGCACGCCGACTCGCGCATGAGCCGGTCAAACTGGGGTCGCAGATCCGGATGGCGGGAAGCCGTAGTGCGATAGTACGGATCGAGACGCAGCTGATCGAACACCGTCTGATCGCCAAAGACACGCTCCGATTCAGGATCGCGCCAGCTTGCCGAAACCATGCGGGCCAGCATCCGGCCGATGGTTTCGGCAACGCCGGCATCCACCTCGCCGCGCATCAGCAGCGTTTTCCAGGTCTGCGCCGCGCGCGGTCCGGCGGTCATGGCAAACAGGCCGTTCTCACGATCCTCAAAGAGAATTTCAGGCACGCTGCCTGCGGGCAGATGGGGAGCAAGCCAGCGCATGGCGGCTGACTCGCGGAAAACCCTGCCGCGATCGGAAAACCAATCGTCCTGGACCCGCAACTTTCCCAGCGCCTGTTTCAGTACGAAGCGTCGCTCGCCGGCTTCAACCAGCAGAACCGTATTGGAGACGCCGCCGCCCAGCTCGGTGATGCGCGTCTGTTCGCTTGCGATGCCGCGCGAACGCAGATATTCCGCGGCGTTGTCGGCCTGAAGATCAAACAAGCGAACATAATAGCAATGCGGCCGGCAGCATAGACGTTCGTATCTTCTTCCACTGCTGACGAATCCCTCCGCATGACGCGGAGGCGGTCAACTTGACTGGCGTTGACGGAAGAGTGATTCAAAGGAATGCGGGCTGTGTTAAAAGAATCAGATGCCTCTTGATTTCAGCGGGAAAGTGGCCGTGGTGACCGGCGGCGCGAATGGCATTGGTCTGGCGGCGGCGCGGGCGCTCGCGGCGGGCGGCGCGAGCATCTGGATTTTCGATTTAGAGCGCGAGCGGCCCGACGAAGTTGCCCGCTCGCTCGGAGGTCGCGGTTGCCAGATGGACGTCACGGACCGGTCGTCGATTGACGCGGCGTTCGAGCGGAGCGGAGCGCCGGATATTGTCATCGCGAACGCGGGCATGGGGGTTTGGGCGCCGCTCGATGAGACCTCCGCCGATGCCTGGAACCGGACCATCGCGGTCAATCTGAGCGGCATGTTTCATACGGTGCAAGCGGCGGCCGTGCGCATGAAGCCCAGGCGGCGGGGAGCCATTGTCATCACCGCGTCGACGAATTCTTATGACGGCGAGGCGACGCTGGTGGCCTACAACGCCAGCAAAGCCGGGATACTGGGGATTTTGCACACGGCGGCGAATGAGCTGGGTCCGTGGCAGATTCGCGTGAACGCGGTGTGTCCGGGGTTGATCCGTACGAGACTCACGGAGGACTATTTCAACAATCCCCCGGTGCTCAAAGAGTACTTCCGCGACATCCCCCTGGGACGCGGCGGAGCGCCTGAAGAGGTTGCGAACGCCATTGCGTTTCTAGCTTCGGATCTGGCTTCTTTCATCACCGGGGCCGCGCTGGTGGTGGATGGAGGGCAGATGGCGGCTAAGGTCGGAACCTGGAGCGAAGCGACCGCCGAGTTTGCGGATGGGCGCTGGCGGCTGCGGTAGTGCCGTATTTGTAGCGCAGGGCTGCCCGTCTTTTGGGGAGACCTGCGGCTGGTTGGCTCGGTCGGGCAGAAAAGCCGCAGGTTCCCGCAATCGGAACCCAACCCTGCGAAACGCCACACTGGAACTCAGATGTTCAGACGAATTTCGGTGTCGTCCGCACGGCTAAATGCCAATTTGAGCAGACCACCGGAGAGGCCGAGGAGCACGATGGAAACTACGGCGACAAATTCCGTAAAGCCTGACACGGCTCCTGGGATCACCACGTGCCGCTTCCACTCGACCGGCATGAATCGCGAATAGTAAATGACGATCACCAACAGCAGCAAGAATCCCTGCCGCAGCGTCCGCTTGGCATACTTGGCGGTGCGCGCGCGGATAGAAACGGCGGACGAGATGCACGCTGTAAAGATGGAAACCGCCAAACACATGAGCGCCAGGTCGATGGCGAGCACGGCCGGAGGCCAAATCCGTCGGGCGAACGAAAGGCTGACGGTGGCGATTCCGAAGACGATGGCCAGCACCCCCGAGATCCAGCCGTATAGCGCGCCGGCCGCCACTTTTGCATAAAGCCATTGCCGCAGCTCTTCCACGCTCGCGGGAACTTGGGAGCGCTCGCGGTCGCCAGCGAAGGATTCGGCTACCACGGGCGCAACGAGTAGCGCGGGAAGACACGCGTAGGCCGAAAGCACCGTCACGTCTAGAAAATCAAAGCTCAAATGCCATGGCAGCAGAACGCCCAGCGCCAGCAGCGCGAAGGCGTACATCGACACTCCCGCCGTGCCACCCATGCGGCGTGGCAATTGGCTGAACTCTTGAGCGATCGCCCGGCGCATCTTTCAAGCCTTGTGCGCTTATGGTAACTCCATCGACTGCGGTGCGGGTTCGGTGATGGCCATGATGGCGGTGGGCGCATTTCCTTCCAGGCGATTATTTACGAACAGAAACGCGGTAGTCTGCTTGTCTTGCGCGATGCGGATCATATCACGCAGCGAGGCGCGCACCTCGGGATTGGCGTCTTTCACCTCGGTGTATGGCGAAAAAAGCTGCACCGCTTCCTCGTAGCTGCGGCCCTGGCGCAGCAGCGCGCGGCTGACGATGAAGTCGGCCGTGAAGGCATCTGGAATCTTCATCTGATAACGCAGCTCGGGCATGCGCGACCACGCATTGAACACGTGAGCCACCTTGTGAGTCCGGAGGCACTGAAAGTAATCCGGCTCGAGAAAGTCGGGATTGCGGATCTCGACGGCATAGCGGAATTCCGGCGGGAGCTTGGCGAGGAACGGATCGAGCCGCTCCAGAAACTCGCTCACGTCGAAAAAGGTTTTCTTCGAGAATCCTCCGAACTCGAAGATGAGCAGGGCGGTTCGGTCGCGATAGGCTTCGAGCGGGCGCAGGAACGATTCTTTGAGCAGCTCGGCATCCAGAAACGATTCGTTGTCGCCGCCGGCCTGGGCGCCATAGCGGGCGTGTCCCGGAAACACTTTGCACGTGATCTGTTCCGGTACTTTAAAGGCGAAACGGAAGCCCGGGGGCGTTTGCAGGAACAGGCGTCGCCAGAATGCTTCCGTCGGAAACTGGTAGAAGGCGAAGTCACCACAGACGGTAGGGAAAGTCTGAGCGTACTCTTTCAGACAAGTATCGTTGAAAAGCTTTTGGGAGAAGCGGCCGCGCGACAAATAGTTCGCGCGGCTGTAAATCTGGCCCAGCCAGCCTTCGTATTTCCAGGAGCTGCCGCCGATGTAGATGTGATGGGCGGCGAGTTGCTTCAGACGCGCAGCCAATGCGTCGCGATCGAGCGATGACGGGTCGTCGAAGAGGGAATCCATGGGTGGACACGGGGCGATGGACCGGCACGCATGCCCGTCCTACTTGTTACCAGGCGCGGGCAGCGCGGTAGCCGTAGGGATCGGCGCCGGCTTCGATCACGCCGCCGGGCGTCACGCGAATCAGCACGGGCGCGGCGCCGCTCGACCAGCGCGAGCGCGTGCCGATGCGGTGATGCCGCTCGGCCAGTTCGGTCATCACCGTGGCATTGATGCGCTCGTCCAGCAGCAGATCGCCCGGACTCATGGCGTGATTGTCGAAGCTCGAAACTAAGTGGCGAGTCTGGAAGCGCGGCGCTTCGATGGCCTGCTCGGCGTTCATGCCGAACTCGACCACGTCGAGCAGAATCTGCAGCAGAGACTGGTCCTGGTTATCGCCGCCGGGAGTCGAGAGCGCCAGGTATGGCTTGCCATCCTTCAGCACAAGTGTCGGGCTAAGAGTGATACGCGGACGCTTGCCTCCCGCGAGTTCGTTGGGGTGACCCGCCACCAGGAGAAAACTTTGCGCGCGCTGCGTGAGCGCGATTCCGGTATCGCCGGCGATGACCGAGGGCAACCACGCGCCCGAGGGCGTGGAGGAGAACATGATGCCGTCTTTGTCGACGGCGTCCACGCAGGTGGTGTCACGCGCCATCAGTGCGTCATCGATTTTGAAATGCGCGATCTCGGCTTCAGAAGGATGATGCGGCGGGTGCGGGCCAATCTGACCTGGCCGGAAATCGAGAGATGCGGTGGAGCCGATCAGCTTGCGGCGCTCGCCTCCGTACTCGATCGAGAGCAGACGCTCGGCGGGGATCTTCACGAATTTGGGATCGCCGTAGTATGTATCGCGGTCGGCGTAGGCCAGCTTGAGCGCTTCCACCAGCGTGTGCAGGTAGTCGGCTGAGTTCCAGCGCATGGCGCGCAGATCGTAGCCATCCAGAATGTTCAGGGCTTCGATCAAGGCCGGCCCCTGGCTCCAGAAGCCGGGTTTATAAACCTGGACACCCTGGAACGTGGTGGTTACCGGGTCTTCCGGCTCGAGATGGAACGCGGCCATGTCTTCATAGCGCAGCAGCCCTTGATTCTCGCGGCTGAATGCGTCGATCCGGCGCGCTATATCACCGCGATAGAAGTAGTCCCTTACGGCGTCAATGGCAGCCGCGCGGTTGGCACCCGCGGCCAGCGCCTTCTTTTCAGCGTCGGCCATGGAGCGCATGGTACGCGCCAGATCGGGCTGGCGGAAGGTCTCGCCCGGCATGGTCACGCGATCGCCCGGAAGAAAGACGCGCATCGAACTGGGCCAGAGCTCGAAGAAGCGGACACTGCGCTCGATAGCGCCGGCGCGCGTTTCGTCAATGGCCAGGCCATCGGCCAGCTCGATGGCGGGCGCGATCACTTCGCCGAGGGATTTCGTGCCATACTCGCGCAGCGCTACCAGCTCCGCGTCCACCATTCCTGGAACGAGCGCCGGCATGAGGCCCGCCACCGGAACCATCCCACGCAATCCGCCCTTTTCGGGCGCCGACATGATTTCACCCGGCTGCAGGCGGCGCTGGCGAAAGAACTCGGCAGTGGCGAGCTTGGGCATGGTGCCGACGCCGGCGATCGCATGCACTTTGCCATCGCGCGTGCGAATGAGAATGGGCGCCTCGCCACCGAAGCCGAAGTGGGAGAACTCGGCTACCGAAGCCGCAAACGTGGTGGCCACGCCCGCGTCCACGGCGTTGCCGCCCTTATAATACAGGCGCAAACCGGCATCGACGGCGTAATCGCTGCCTCCGGCAACGGCGCCGTGCGTGCCCCTCGCTGAGTGGCGCACAGGGCGTTCCATCTCTCGCACCCGCTGCGCGGAGGTGGTGAGCGCGAGGGCGAACAGCAGAAGCGTAAGCCTGACCTTCATAAGAAATAAGCCCAAACTTATTCTACGGGATTTCGGAGGTGAGGGACGAGTCGAGTGCGTCACGGCGTAACCCAGCGGATACTGCGAGGGCCCCTGTCACTGGATGTCAAGTCGGCCGGAACACAAGCCGCAATCCTGGTGGTGGGAGAATACCTTCGCTAGTTTTTGTGGTGCAGCCGGCTGCACGCCGCTTCAGCGCCGCTGCTATCGACGGCGGTTTTGCCCTCTTCGATGTACTGGATCTTGCCTTCTTTATCGACGACGAATGTCGCGCGGTTGGCAATCCCCAGATCGGCAATGAGCACCCCGTAATCCTGGGCGACCTTTCTCTTTGAGAAATCGCTCAGGAGCGGGAACGTCAGCTTATTCTTTTCGGCAAATTCTTTCTGCGATGGGGTGAAATCTTCGCTGATACCAAACACCTGGGTGTCGGTTCCTTCAAATTTGGCGCTACCAGACTGGTACGCCAGCATTTCCTTTGTTCACCCACCCGTGAACGCCGCCGGAAAGAACGCCAGCACCACGTTCTTCTTGCCGCGGAAATCCGATAGCTTCACCGGCTGGCCGGTGGTGGAGGGCAGCGTAAAGTCGGGCGCTTCGTCACCGACCTTCAAGTGAGTCTTGGGCGGGTTGACCTGACCCATGAGTGCGGCCGCGGCGGTGGATACCAGCAGCACAAAACGGAGCTTTCGCATAAGTTCTCCTGAGTAGAAAAGTGAGACTATCATTATTTTATGGGTGAGTGCAAACGAGCCAGGGTTTGGGACGCGGTCTTACACTTTTCGCCGGCGGCCGGGCCGGAAACCCGGGGCCACAAAAGCGATTGCGTTCGGCCAAAAGCAGTGGTACATTCAGATCACGTGGATTGATTTAGGTCCGATTGGCGGGCCCAGCTAATTGCAACCACGTAAAAAAAAGTGCTAAAGGCAGGTCGGTCGAAAGAAGTTCAGACCCTGTGGCCTTTGGTCCAGGGTTTTTTGTTTTGTGGGCCGACATTGCCGGATGCTGGAGGATTTTCATGAGCGTCTGGTCGTATGCCCCCGCAACGCACTCCCCCGCCCTGCATGGCAGCGAGGGAGAGCTGGTTTCGGTTTCCGTCACAGTTGAGCCGCGGGATTTGGAGGATCTCCTGGAAGCGCTTGCGGCGCTGGATTTCCCCATCAACCCGCAGATCTATCACGACGCCGCTGTGGTTTATGTAGACCACGGTGGCGGGAGACGCGTGGAGCCCGCAACCATGGTCGAGTTTCCGGCGTATGCCGAACGCTTGCCCAGGATTCGCTCCGTACTTGAAGCCAGCGGTTTCGGCAGCCAGGCGATTTCCGTCTCTCCGATGCTGGATGAGATTCACGCCGGAGAGCATGTGGAACCAGCGCCGCCGGGCGCCGCGTATGCTTACCGCGTGCTTCGGAAGCAGGCGGCCACCGGCGCCGCGAGCCCGCACTGAAATAGCCGCACTCATCGAGAAGCCCATTTCGGTTTCGGTGCGGCCACCGGAAAGCGTTCCTCTCACCTCTACCTTTGCGCGTTATACTGGGGAGTTCAGAGGTTTACATGAAAAAATACGGTAAATTTGCCGCGCTCATCGTCGTCGTGATCGGCACTCTGATCTGGCTTGCTACCGCCGGAATCAAGGACAACCAGACCTATTACAAGACCGTTGCGGAGCTCAACCAGATGGGTGATAAGGCTTACACCAAGCGGTTGCGCGTGGGCGGTGACATCAGCACGGGCTCGATCGTTCGCAAAGGCAATGTCGTCGAGTTCACCCTGGTGCAGGAAAAGCTGAACCTGAAAGTCGCCTACGACGGTTCCGATCCCCTGCCCGATACGTTCCGCGAAGGCGCGCAGGCGCTGGCTGACGGCAGGATGGGACGCGACGGCGTATTCCATGCGAACAAGGTGCAGGCCAAATGCGCTTCGAAGTATGAAGCCAAGCCCGGCGGGAAGCCCGCCGTCGCGCCCGTTTACGCGAATAAAGCGAGTCTGTAGCAGGCAACCATGGAAAACATTGGCGCTCTGGCTATCCTGCTGGCTTTCTGCCTCGCGGTCTACGCCATCATCGGCAGCGTCACCGGTAAGCTCAAGCGCAATCCGTTTCTGATCGTCAGCGCGGAGCGGGCGGTTTACGGCATATGGTTTCTGGTCACACTCGCCTCCGCCATCCTGGTTTACGCGCTCCTGACCAGCGACTTCCGGTTCTCGTTCGTGGCCGAAGAAAGCAACCGGGCCATGCCGGCGATCTACAAGTTCACGGCTTGGTGGGGCGGGCAGGCGGGCTCCCTGCTGTTCTGGAGCTGGCTGCTGGCCACCTACGCCTCGGTGGTGATTTTCACCAACCGGCGGCGGCACCGCGACTTTATGCCGTACGTGGTAGCTGTGCTGGCGGCGGTGCAGACGTTTTTTCTGATCCTGAACGCGTTCGTAGTCACTCCCTTCCGGATGCTCGCGGTAAATAAATCCATCACCTCGGTTCCGGATGGCAACGGCCTGAACCCGCTGCTGCAATATCCCGCGATGGCCATTCATCCGCCGATGCTGTATCTGGGTTACGTAGGCTTCGCGGTGCCGTTCGCCTTTGCCATTGGCTCGCTGATTACACGGCAGCCGGGCGATGGATGGATCCATACGACGCGCCGCTGGACCATGGTGACGTGGTTGTTCCAAAGTTGCGGCATCGTTCTGGGCGCGGGCTGGGCGTACCACGTGCTCGGATGGGGCGGCTACTGGGGTTGGGATCCGGTGGAGAACGCATCGCTGCTGCCATGGCTGGGCGGCACGGCGTTCCTGCATTCGGTGATGATGCAGGAAAAGAAAGGCATGATGAAGGTGTGGAACATCGTGCTGGTTTCGGCGACGTTCTTCCTTTGCATCTTCGGCACCTTTCTGACGCGCTCCGGCGTGGTCAGCTCGGTTCACGCCTTCGCCGAAGGTCCCATCGGCAAGTACTTCGTTGCATTCCTCGCCATCGGTATCGCGGCGACGATTTACCTGATTCTCGACCGGCTGGACTATCTCAAGAGCGAAGCCCAGCTGGAAGCCGTCATTTCGCGCGAGTCGAGCTTCATGTTCAACAACCTCGTGCTGCTGGCGAGCTGCTTTGCGGTATTGTGGGGCACGCTGTTCCCCATTATTTCGGAATACGCGACCGGCGAAAAGATCAGTCTCGACAAGGAATGGTTCAACCAGCTCATGATTCCGATCGGGCTTTTCCTGCTGATCCTGACGGGTGTGGGCCCGCTGTTCGCCTGGCGGAGAACATCGACGGAGAGCCTGCGGCGGAATTTCATGTGGCCCGGCCTTCTGTCGCTGGCCGTTGCGGCAGCGCTGTTCGCCGCTGGAATGCGCAATTTCTATGCGCTGATCTCGTTCGGATTCTGCCTATTTGTGGCCGTCACGATCGTGCTCGAATTCGCCAAAGGCGCGATGCAGATCGCTGCCAAAAACCAGATGAACTTGGCGCGCGCTGTAATCGAGCTGACGCATCGCAACACACGGCGGTATGGCGGGTATCTGGTGCATATGGGCATCGTGCTCATGTTCATC
>JBGPKX010000010.1:0-33727 GCA_041486185.1 Bryobacteraceae bacterium
CGGGCGATTCCTACTGTTCCCGGCGAAGGCCGTGATATTGGCCACGGGCGGCATCGGACGCGCATACAAGATCACCAGCAACAGTTGGGAGTACACGGGCGATGGCCACGCGCTGGCCTATCACGCCGGCGCCGCGCTTATGGATATGGAATTCGTCCAATTCCATCCGACTGGAATGATATGGCCGCCGAGCGTATGCGGCATCCTGGTGACCGAGGGCGTCCGGGGCGAAGGCGGAGTGCTGCGCAACAAAGAGGGCCGCCGCTTCATGTTCGACGACATCCCGGAGCTCTACCGCGCGCAGACCGCCGACAACGAAGAAGAGGGCTGGCGGTACACGCAGGGCGACAAGAATGCGCGCCGCCCGCCGGAGCTGTTGACGCGCGATCATATCGCCCGCTGCATCGTGCGCGAGATCAAAGAGGGCCGCGGCAGCCCGCACGGCGGTGTGTTTCTGGATATCTCCTGGATCAAAGACCGCATCCCCAAGGCGGCGGAGCACATTCAAAAGAAGCTGCCCAGCATGTATCACCAGTTCAAACAACTGGCGGACATCGATATCACGAAAGAGCCCATGGAGGTGGGTCCCACGACGCACTACATGATGGGTGGCGTGCAGGTGGACGGCGATACGCAAATGTCGACCGTCCCGGGACTATTCGCTGCCGGCGAATGCGCCGCCGGGCTGCACGGGGCAAACCGCTTGGGGGGAAATTCGCTTTCCGATTTACTGGTGTTCGGCAAACGCGCCGGCCACTATGCCGCGTCTTTCGCCAGGGAGCACGGAGACGGCCGGATCGATCAGGAACAAATCAACCAGGCGGCCGGATGGGCGCTGCGGCCGTTTGAGCGCACAAATGGCGAGGGTCCTTATCAAATCCAGCAGAAGCTGCAGGAGAGCATGCAGGATCTGGTCGGCATCGTGCGCACGGACGGCGAAATGAAGCAGGGGATCGAGGAAATCGAGAAGCTGCGCCGGCGCGCCGCGCAGGTATCGGTGCAGGGAAATCGGGAGTACAACAACGGCTGGCACACCGCGCTCGATCTTTCCAATCTGCTGACGGTTTCCGAGGCGATCACCCTCGCGGCGATCGAGCGGGAGGAGAGCCGCGGCGCCCATTTCCGCGACGATCGCCCGTCCAAGAGCGCCGAATTCGGCAAGATCAATATCATGGTCCGCAAGGGATCGAACGGGGAGATGCAGGTGGCGCGCCAGCCCATCCCGGAGATGCCGCCTGAATTGAAGCAGACCATCGAGGAGATGAAGTAAGGGCTAGCGCAACGTTCCGCATCTGGCGCGGCGATCGCGAGGGCGGGAAATTCCAGGATTACACCACTGAAGTTTCCGAAGGCATGGTGGTCCTCGACGCCATGCACAAGATCCAGGCCGAGCAGGCTAACGATCTTTCGCTGCGCTGGAACTGCAAGGCAGGGAAGTGCGGCTCGTGCTCGGCGGAAATCAACGGCCTGCCCAGGCTGATGTGCATGACGCGGCTGAACACGCTACGGCCCGATCAGCCGGTCAGCGTAGAGCCCATGCGCAGCTTCCCGCTCATCAAGGATCTGGTCACGGACGTTTCCTGGAACTTCCGTGTGAAGAAGAACATCAAGAAATTCAACCCGCGGCCGCCGGACGCTCCCGACGGCAGTTGGCGCATGGCGCAGCAGGACATCGATCGCGTGCAGGAATTCCGCAAGTGCATCGAATGTTTCTTATGCCAGGATGTGTGCCACGTGTTGCGCGAGCACCGTCATTTCGACGAGTTCGCCGGTCCGCGATTTTTCGTGCACATTGCCGCGCTTGAAATGCATCCGCTCGATGTCGAGGATCGCGTGGAAGAATTGAAGAAGGCGCATGGCATCGGCTACTGCAACATCACTACCTGCTGCCGCAATGTGTGCCCCGAGAGTATCACCATTACCGAGAACGCCATCATTCCCCTCAAGGAGCGGGTTGTGGATCAGTTCTACGACCCGGTATCCAGGTTATTTCGCATGTTTCGAGGCAAAAAATCCGGGCGGCCCGCAACGCCGCCCGATAAGAAGGAGGGCGCCCATGCTGGAGCTTAAACCGCTGTCCAAGGAAGGCATTTCCGGAGCGCTGGCGCGCGTTGAGCGCTACCGGTTGCTGAACGAGCCGGAACAGGCTGAGAGCATTTGCCAGGATATTCTGCGCAGCGATCCCGAAAATCAAGAGGCCATCCGATCGCTACTTCTGGCGTTGACCGATCAGTTCGGAAACGGCTCGGGCGCGCGCGTCAGTGAGGCTCGCGACCTGCTCCCGCGCTTGCACGACCGGTACGAGCAGCTTTACTACGCGGGCATCATTTCCGAGCGGCGCGCGCGGGCCTTCATCAACCAGGGATCGCTCGGAACCGGGCCCATTGCCTACGAATGGTTTCGTGACGCCATGCGCTACTACGAGGAAGCCGAAGCCGTTCGTCCTTCCGGGAATGACGACGCGATTCTGCGTTGGAACACCTGCGCGCGGTTTCTCATGCGCAACCCGCACCTGGTGCCCAAGCCGGACGAGAGACTCGAGCCTATTCTGCTGGAGTAGAAAAGCCGGGCGGTGGCCCGGTAACCGCTGCGAATCAGCGCTCAAATTTCCGAGCCGCGACCGTGAGGGAGTGGCCGTGCGTCAGCAGTTTGCTAGATCCTGCGAACCCTTCCCAACCTTCTTGCCCGGCGCAGAGTCCGCGTGCAAACATGTGAACGTCCTCTTGACACTCGCCATGCTGACCGATTTTTCCATCCTTGAAGGTGAATACCTGCGTGATCTCCTCAGCCAACCCGAAAGCGTGCGGAGCACTCTGTCGCATCTGCAACCGCTTCCGGAGCTGGAGAAAGTGGCCGCGGCATTGGCGCAGGGGAGCTTTCGAAGAATCGTCTTGACGGGCATGGGCGGGTCTTATCACGCGCTGTACCCGCTGTATCTGCAATTGATCAATCGCGGCTGGCCCGCGTTGATGGTCGAGACATCCGAGTTACTGGGTTCCATGGCCGGGATTCTGGACCCCGATACGCTGCTCATCGTGGCATCGCAATCCGGCCGCAGCGCGGAAATTGCGCGCCTGGTGGACTTCGGTCCGCGACATCCCTACACCATCGGCATCACCAACACGCCGGATTCGCCCCTCGGCCGGAAGGCGGATGTCACCGTCCTGACTCACGCCGGTGCGGAGTTTTCCGTTTCCTGCAAAACCTACGTTGCAACTCTGATCGCCGTCGAGTGGCTCGCGGCCGTGCTTTGCGTTAAGGATCTCAACCAGGTCAATAGTGATCTCGAACACGCGGCGCCCGCCATGGAACAGTACCTCGCCAAATGGCGTGAACATGTTCAATCCCTCTGTTCGGAACTCGAAGGCATAGAGGATGTGTTTCTGGCCGGGCGCGGCGCCTCGCTGGCAACGGTGGGCACCGGCGGATTGATTTTGAAAGAATCAACCCGCCTTCACGCCGAGGGAATGAGCAGCGCCGCCTTCCGCCACGGGCCGTTTGAAATGGTGAGGAATGACGTGTTCGTGCTTGTCTTCGCGGGCGATGACCGGGCGGCCGCGCTCAACGCAGCGCTGGTGAAAGACATTCTGGAATCCAAAGGACGGGCTGCCCTGGTGAGCGAAAGCGCCAAGTTGGAGGTGTTCCGCCTGCATGGCGTGCCCCTGGCCGCGCGCCCCATCGTCGAGATCCTTCCGGTTCAGATGATGTCGCTGGCCCTGGCTGGTTCTCGAGGCCACGAGCCCGGCCGGTTCCGGCTGAACTCAAAAGTGACCTTGGTAGAATGACGCACAGATCGTGATGCCAGACGCAGCTCTGTCTGCGTGGCTCTCTATCAATCGTCAGCCCATCGGTCAAAGCTGCCACGGCAGGCGATGGAACCTGCGCGCGTGCCGCCGGTTAGGCTTACGCTAGCGCATGATGCCCCGAAGGGTTTCGCCGGCGTACTTGAGGGCGCTCAGGCTGACGCCGAGCATGGCGCGGGCAGGTTCGCGCAACTGGGTCACGGGCTGATTTTCCCGCCCGAGTGCCATCTCGCGCAATCCGTGATAAACGCACTTGGCGTACTCGGCTACCATGACCGATGTCCGGCGCTCGCAGGTAGAAAGCAGAGCCATGCAAGCAGCCCGGCCCTTGGGGCTGCACTCCCAATACTTCAACACGCCCCTGCGCAGCAAGCGCATCTGTGGTGTTTGCGCCTTGAAAGTATCGTAGAGAGATTTGGCAAGAGTCACACGCGTGCGCTGCGGACCGCGCCGCCGCCTGGCGTAGAGACGCAAAGCTTGCGGCACCTCGCCGCCGGTCTCGCGGAGTGCGTTCCTCAGCCGCAGCGCATCCTGGAGACAGACTGTGAGACCCGTGGCCGTGAGGGGATGGCACGAGCCGGCGGCGTCGCCAGCCAGCACCAGCCGGCCACTGACCACCGACTCAGGCACCGACGAATAGTTGGCTGAGCAAAGTGGCTGCTGGGTCTCCACAAGCTTCTTGACCGCTTCGCGAAAGGGTTCAGGCAATGCCTCCAGATACCTGTGGCTGTCTCCCAGCAGCCGGCCGCCGTTCCGGTAATCCGGGACATCAAAAGTCACGCGGGCCACGTCTGGTGTGATCTGATAGGCAAGCACCGGCGCCGGGCCGCCGAGAAAAATGTTGCCGAAGCCCGGATGGGGCACCGGGCTATCGCGCAGGACGAATCCCAGGGTAGACGAGACGCGATTCCTGGAGTGCCGAATTCCCGCCATTACACTGATTTTCGAAGTTGTCCCATCCGCCGCCACGAGCAGTTTGCAGCACAATTCCTCCTCGCGCTTTCCGGCGGCCACCGTAACCACTACCTGGTCCTTGCTACGGATATCGACTCCGGCGATGCGAGCGCCGCTCCGAATGTTGACGCGCGGGAGATCCCCAAGCGCACGCAGCAATCGTTTCCGCAGAAGTACGTGGTCAATAGCAAAGCCCTGGGCGGGCAGCGCCGGCGCTTCAGCGTACGGCAAAAGACAGGCTTCCTTGGAATCGGAGAACACGGCGAATCCAAGCACCGGCATGCCGCCCGCCTGTTCCACGCTTTTCCATAGGCCGAGTTCGTCCAGCGCGGCCACGCCCGGCGGGTGAATTAATTCACCGGAGAGACGCTTTGCGGCATCGAGGCCGGGCTCGACGACCAGAATGTTCCACCCGAACTCCGTCAGAGCCGCGGCCACCGACGCTCCCGCCAGCCCCGCTCCCGCGATGATGGCGTCTATCATGCAACACTCCAGCGGGTGACGTGCGTCGAGCTGCGGTCTATTCGCCGGCGAAGACTGGAGTGGCAGGAAAAATCAATGGAAGCTTGGGCGGTGGCTCCAGTGGCAGACAAACCCGCAGCGGCAGCCGCGGAAGTCAAAAACTTCCGGCAAGTGGTGCGCAACCGTCCTCCGATGCCAGTAGATCAAAGCTACCGGCCGCGAAATCAGTGTTCATTCTAGTACAATTCTGAGGGCGCTTAGCATTCATGTCTGTACCCGGGATTGAGCTGGCGGATGTCTGGAATCAGTTTATGGAGAGGCGGGTGGTCATGGGACTCCTGCTGAACCTGGTTGGCGGATTCCACCAGTCCAGTCATAGGGAACTGGGCCTGGTTCAGGACGAGCAGCTATGATTCTGCTTCGCCTGATCAGTTGGCCCGATGCCCGGAAACACGTGCTGCGATCGCTGCTCACCGTGGCCGGCATCATTCTCGGCATTGCCGTGTTTGTCGGCATGCACACGGCCAACCGCTCCGTTCTCGCCGGATTCAACCAGACCGTGGATCGGATTGCCGGAAAGACACAGCTTCAAGTTTCGGCGGGCGAAGCCGGTTTCGGTGAAGACGTACTGGAGCGGATTCAATCCGTTCCGGAGGTGCGCGTGGCGGTCCCGGTGATTGAAGCGGTGGTGGACACCGGGCGAAAAGGCCAGGGCAACCTGCTGATACTGGCCGTCGACATGACCGGCGACAGCAGCCTGCGCGATTATCAGGTCGGCGCCGGCGAGGATTCCCCGGTGGAAGATCCGCTGGTATTTCTGGCCCAACCCGATTCGCTAATCGTCAGCCGGGATTTTGCGGCACGCAACAAGATGAAGACCGGCGACGCCTTGCCCATGCGAACCATGGACGGAGAGAAGCGATTCACGGTGCGCGGCATCGTGCAATCGGGCGGGCTTGCGTCGGCTTTTGGCGGGAATCTGGCGGTGATGGATATCTACGCGGCGCAAAAAGTCTTTGGCCGCGGCCGCAAGTTCGACCGGATCGATTTGGCCGTGAACGAAGGCGTCACCGTTCAACAATGCCAGACCGCGTTGCGAAAATTGCTGGGGCCGGGTTTTGCGGTCGAGCCGCCATCGTCGCGCGGGCAACAATTCGAATCCATGTTGCGCGTCTACTCGTTGAGCATGGACGTTTCGAGCCTCTTCGCGCTGTTGATCGGCATGTTCATCATCTATAACTCACTGCTGATCGCCGTCACGCAACGTCGCACGGAGATCGGCATTCTGCGCGCGCTGGGCGCCACACGGGGGCAAATCCAGATGCTGTTCGTCGGTGAGGCGGCGGTCGCGGGCCTGCTGGGCTCGACCCTGGGCGTGGTGGCCGGGCTCTTCATAGCTAAGGGACTCGCGGGCCACATCAGCGGGATTATCGAAACACTTTACGGGTCAGCCGAACGTACCAACGAAATCTCGGTCGATCCGAAGCTGGCGCTATTTGCGGCCGGCTTGGGGGTTGCCGCCAGCGTTGTTTCCGCGCTTCTGCCGGCGCGAAATGCTTCCGCGGTGGACCCGGCGGTTGCTCTGCAAAAGGGCCATAGCCAGGCCATCGGAGAAAGTGAGAACCGCATCCGGCGCAACATCGCCATAGCCATGGGGGCGGTTTCTTTAGCCTGCCTGGCCGTGGGTGGCTCAGCGCTGTTCTTCTATGGGGGCTATCTGCTGATGGCGTTATCCGCGCTGCTGCTCACGCCCATGCTGGCGCTCTGGCTGGCGAAGGCCATGCGTCCGCTCTTGAGCTGGCTGCAGCCGGTGGAAGGCCCTCTGGCCGTCGAAAGCATCATTCTGGCGCCGAGGCGCACATCGGCGACAGTTGCCGCTCTGATGCTTTCGCTGGCGATGACCATCGGCTTGGGGGGCCTGGCGCAAAGCACCTACTCCTCCGTTCGGGAGTGGCTCGACGCTACTTTCAACGCGCCTCTGTTTGTGACCACCTCCCAGAGTGGCGCATCGCAGTTCTACCACTTTCCCGCGGCCATGCTCCCATCTCTCACGGCTATTGAAGGCGTGGAAGAGGCGCAGCCGGTGCGCCATCTCAAGCTCAATCTGGCCGGCAAGGCCGCACTGCTGGTGGCGACAGACCTCACCCGGTTCGCGGCGCGCACCCCCAACCGCCGCATTGCCGCCGGAAGCTACCAGAAGATGTACGAAGCCGCCGCACAGGGCAAAGGCTTGATCGTGTCGGAAAACTTTGCCGAGCGCCACGGGCTCAGCCTTGCAAGCGACCTCGAGTTGCCCACACCGAGCGGCCTGTTGCGGCTGCCGGTCGCGGGCATTGTCAAGGATTACTCGTTTCAAGAGGGCACGATCTTTATCGATCGCCCGGTATACATGCGCAATTGGAACGACGACTCGATCGATATGTTCCGCGTCTATCTCAAGAACGGAGTTGCGCCAGACGATGTGAAACGCAGGATCATTGAGCGATTCGAGCGTGAGCGCCACCTGTTCGTGCTCTCGAACCAGGAGCTCAAGAGTTATGTTTTGCATTTAGCGGACCAATGGTTCGCCATGACTTATGTACAAATTGCCGTCGCCGTGCTGGTTTCGGTTTTGGGGATCCTGAATACTCTGACGGTATCTATCACCGAGCGGAAACGCGAACTGGCCGTGATGCGGGCTGTTGGCGGTCTGGCGAGTCAGGTCCGCCGGACAATCTGGCTGGAAGCCTTCACCATCGCGGTGATCGGCCTCGTCTTGGGGTTGGCGCTAGGCGCGGTCCACCTCTATTACCAGTTGGACATGATCCGGCGCGACTTCACGGGCATGGCGCTCGAGTACCAGTTCCCGCTGTCCATGGCGCTGGCGCTCGTGCCCGTGATTCTGATCTCTGCATGGGTTTCCGCGCTGGGTCCAGCCGAGCTTGCGGTGCGCACTCCCCTGGTGGAGGCCCTTGAATATGAATAGTCGGTTCCTGATTCTTTTGGTGCTGTCGTCCCTGGCGTTCGCCCAGGACGCGCGCCAGATCGTGGAGGAGTCCCAGAAACGCGGACAAGTGAAGTCGGAAAAGTATGATGGCCTGTTGCAGGTGTTCGAATCGGGAAGGACGATCACCGAAAAGCGCTGGCAATACGAACGGATCGGCTCGTACGGAGCGAGCAAGTCGATCTTGCGGTTCACGGCGCCGCCGGAAGTGAAAGGCGTGGCGCTGCTGGTGGTGAACCATTCCGACCGTGCTTCCGATCAATGGATGTGGACTCCCGCCATCGGACGCGAGCGGCGCATTGCATTACAGGACCGCTCTACGCGCTTCTTCGGCACCGATTTCAGCTTTGAAGACCTGGAAGAGCGCGACTTGGGTCAGTTCGACTTCAAGCTGCTTGGCGAGGATGACGTGAGCGGCGCAAAATGCTGGCGCATCGAATCCAAACCCCGGCAGACGCGCGCATCACAATACACATTTTCGACGATGTGGATTCGCCAGGACAATTATCTGCCGGCGCAGCTCGATAATTACGTCAAAGACCAGGTGGTGCGCCGCTTGAAATACTTCGATATCGAGCGGATCCAGGGAGTTTGGACGGCGCGCTCGCTTGAAATGTCGGATCTGCGGAGAAAGAGCCGAACGCTTCTGAAACTGGACAAACTGGAGTACAACCTGCCCATGAAGGAAGAAGACTTCACGGTGCAGGCGCTCCGGCTAGGTCAGTGAGGCGCGGCGCGGTTGTCCTGCTTGCAGCCGCGCCGGTGTGTCTCGCACAGACTTTTGAGCAGCGTGGTTTTCTCGAGGACACCACCTACGTTTATCCGCAAACCGCCCCCGGCGACAGCGGTTTGGTGGTCAGTGGCCTGCTGCTCCGCTACGAAGCGTTTTACAAGCCCTCTTCACACTGGCGTTTTGCCGCGGGTGTCGATTTACGTACCGATACGCACCGGCAGGTGGATCGTGCGCTTGGTGTGAACTGGTTCGATCGGAGCCTGGCGCAGCCCGCCATCGCCGTTCGCCGCCTGAGCGCGACTTATACGCGAGGACGCTTGAGCGTGGAATTGGGTAAGCAGTTCATCCGCTGGGGCAAGGCCGACATTCTGAACCCGACCGACCGGTTCGCTCCCCGCGACTACACCAACGTAGTGGAAACCGAGTTCCTCGCCGTGACCGCCGCCCGTCTGACGTACGGCGGGCAAGCGAATTCCATCGAGATGGTCTTCGAGCCGCGATTCACCCCCAGCCGCATGCCCCTCCTCGATCACCGCTGGGTAGTGTTACCCGAAGATGTTCCGGTGGAGGACTTGGGCTCGAGGGTTCCAGGCGGGCCGCAATATGGCGCGCGGTGGAATCACATCGGCCGGTGGGCAGAGTATTCGCTGTCGTTTTTCGATGGATTCAATCACCTGCCTCTGATTGATGTTTCGCTCGCAGGGATGGGTCCAGCGGCCGCCGATATCCGGCGTTTCTATCCCAAAATTCGGATGTACGGCGGAGACGTTGCCATCCCGCTGCGCTGGGTCAGCCTCAAGAGCGAAGCCGCGTACTTTTCCTCGCCCAATCCCGCAGCGGATGAATATGTCTTGTACGTGGTCCAACTGGAGCGCCAGGCGGGAGAGTGGTTTTTTGTGGGCGGTTACGCCGGCGAGGCGGTGACTACCCACAGAAGCTTGCTCGAGTTCGCGCCCGACCGTGGTCTCACCAAGGCCTTTCTCGGCCGTGCGGGATATACCATCAGCGCAAACCGAAGTGTGTCGTTCGAAACGGCTGTTCGCCAGAGCGGCGCGGGGAGTTGGACCCGGATCGAGTACTCGCAGGCATTCGGCCAACACTTGAGGGGCACAGCCGGTTTCAACTGGGTGCGCGGCGAGGAAGCCGACTTTCTCGGCCAATATCACCTGAATTCCCATTTCTCATTCGCGTTGCGTTACAGTTTTTGACCATGCAGCCGCTGCGGGCGGATCTGGCGATCGTCGGAGCCTGTTCGGCGGGAACCGCACCATTCATCTGGGCCAGTTTGGGAATCCGAAACGTGCTGCTGGTCGAACGGTTATGCTCGGCCGCATCATCGTCTGCCAGGAAGCCAATACGGAAATTCGGGTTCACAGGTCGCGTGACGTGTAAGAATTATCACTGAGTTGTCGTAGGTTCAAAAGCGATGCTACCGTAGCAACAGAGGGAGCCATGAAGAGATCTCTTAGCGTTGTGGCGGTGATACTGACGTTTTCGTTAACGGTCTTTGCGCAGGGCCGGGGCGGGGAACATGGGGGCAAGCATGACGTAGGCGGAGGACACATTCCCGCACACGGTCCGAAGCCTGTACGGACCCAGCAGCACGCCGCACCGCCCAGCCACGGGTTCAACGACAAAGCCGGGCATCCCGAGGCTCCCCACGTTCACACCAATGACAAGTGGATCGGTCATGAATCGGGCCGCAATGACGCGCGCTACCATCTGGATAATCACTGGGAACATGGGCGCTTTACAGGCGGGTTCGGCCGCGGCCATGTTTTCCGGCTGGCGGGAGGGAACAGGGAGCGTTTCTGGTTCGGCGGCTTCTACTTTTCGGTCGCGCCGGTCGACTACGCCTTCTGCAATGACTGGTTCTGGGATCGTGACGACATCGTAATTTATGAGGACCCGGACCATGACAGCTGGTACCTGGCTTACAACGTCAGGCTGGGCACTTACACTCACGTCACATTCTTGGGAAGATAGCGGGGCCAGACAGCGCCGGCGGCGGACGAGGCGGAATCCGGGAACTTCCGCCGGTGTTTTCCGCGCAATTCTGCCATGAGGGTTCGGTAAGACATCATTCTCTCCTCCCGATGGGCGCGGCCCGTGGTAGCCTACCGGCCGCTGGCCTCGGAATCAGAGGCGGAGTTCGCAACGGGAGAGGCACCGACTGGCGCTTGGCCGTGCGGGCAAGCGGCAGCAAGACCCAACTCGCAGGCCCGCTGGAAGCGCTGCTGCGCGACCGCTTCGTCTTTCGGCCCGGCCATCCCGCGGCGATACATGAGACCGGCGTTGAAGCAGCCTGGCGCGTAGCGACCCCGGCACGCCTTCTCGAAGCTCTCCATCGCCCGGGCCGGGTCTGCCGCCGCGCCTTCACCCCAGAGATAACTCTCGCCCAGCCGGCCGCATCCCCGCCACCATCCGCTCGCACAGGACTGGCGGAACAATGCAAGAGCACGGACGTCGTCCCGGCGCACACCATTCGCCTGGTGGTAAAGCGATCCGAGGATGAAACATGCCGCGCCGTCGCCCCTGTCGCAAGCCTTCAGCAAGGCGTCATGCCCATCGGAGCGGACGAACTCCGCGAGACTCACGCAGCCGGAGGACAAACCAAGATCACAGGCGCGGCCAAAGCTAATGCCGGCTTCAGCCGGGTCTCGCGGAACCACACGCCCTTCGTTCGCCACCTGCCCCAGGTCGAAGCAAGCGCGCGCCGAGTTTTCCCCGCAGCTGATCTTCAGCGTGTGTACCCATGTCCCGCACGCCTTCCAGCGGCTTTCTTCACATGCGCTGCGCCAGAACTCGGGATTGCGTCCGGGATGATCGTGTCCCAGGAATTGCGTGCTCATCATCAGTGTGAACAACGCGATCCACACTCCCATGTGTGCAAAGTTGAGCTGTCGCGGGCTCCAGGTTGCGGCCCACCGCGGCGCGTGGAACCGGGCGGATAGAAAATTGCCCATCCGGTCCAGCACGCGGACTGTCAGATTGAGCGGCGGCACACACAGCAATTTGTCATAGAACCTGGGAACGCCGAGCCACGCAAGTGCCCCATATAGCGCGAAGACTCCGGCGCCATACATGCTGCCGAAAATAATCTTTCCCGGAGTCGTCCGGGGCGATGTTGCGGGGTCGGTCACGAGCAGGTGCAAGCCCAGGAACACCGAGACCGGGATGTTCGAGTCGACAAAGTGGTACACGCCGGTGGTCTGTGTGTAAATCAGATTCAGCACGTACAGCGAGGCCGCGGCAGAAAGCGTGACCAATGTCACCGAGAAGAGCGCCTGAACTACCAGGCCCACGGCGAAGATCTCGAGGTACATGTTCGGTGGGCGGGAGAGTGTGGTGGCGATCTCCGAGCCCCAGGTAATCGCCGTGCTATTGGTGACAAGCAGAGTAATCGAAAAAAGGAACAGCGCGATGGCCGAAGGGTTGAAGATGTGGGTGCGGCGGCCCTCCCGTGTCCACGTGACGAACTCCTTGCACAGAACCCCTGTCGCCACCATCAGGAACTGCAGGAAGAACCAGTCGTCCCGGAACCACAAAAAAAGATTCGTGCTCAAGACGATGGGGAACGGGCCGAAGCCGAGAATCCACTTGTCTCGCCGCGACCAGCAGACCAGCATGTCGAAGGCGTAGACGAAGACCAGTTGCGCCACGATGAGCAGTGCGTAGTGGTACACCTCCGGCCAGTACCATCCCCAGTAGGCGTAGATGCAAGAATGCATGGCGAGTTGGACGTAGTGCACCGGCCTCGGAAGAAACTCGTAGCACAGTACGCGTCCGGAGCGCTTGACACTGCGGTGCAGCCAGAATAAGAAGAGAAGCAGGACTGCTTCGGCTCCCCAAAACGACCAGGCCAGCCGGGGATTGGAGCTCACGCGCGGGAGAAACGGAAAGACGGCGAACAGCAGGGCCACGCACAGCACGAGGCGCAATGGCGTAATCCGATTCCGCGCCACCCCTTCTCGCCCGGCCGCTGGGGCTGGTTGCGGCTGGCGCCCGCCGGGCGTTTCCTGCCCGTTCAGCACGCCCGGCCCGGTGCGGCTGGCCTTTTTTTCGTCCATACTCCGGTAGAAGAAGCTTAGCAGTTTGACGGCCAAGTCGGCTCGGCGAAGATCCACACCTGCCTGAGGCCGCAGCCCCTTGGCAAAAAGGCTCAGAATGTCGAGCGATTGGCACTGGTTCCAAAATATTTGTATTGCGAGGCAGCGCTCTTGGCCCAGTTTGATACCCTTTCGCTATGCTCGCGGTTATGCTTCTGAGCCTCGCTCTGGCTGCTGTGGACAGGACGGCAGCGGACCGGCTGTACCAGCACCGGCAATACCGCGAGGCCGCGGACCAATACCGCAAGCTTCTGGACGTCAATCCTCGCGACGCTTCCCTATTGGTTCGCCTCGGCCATTGCGCGCAGCAACTCGGACAGTTCCAGGACGCCGAGACCGCGTTCCGGCGAGCTCTAGATGCCGCCCCGGATTCCTTGCCCGCTCTGGTGGGCATCTCCGAGGCCTTGCTCGCTCAAGGCCGGCCGGAAGACGCCCGGCAATCGATATCCGTGGGGCTGCGCCTGAACCCTGACGATCGCGACGTTCGCCGTGCCCTGGCGCATACGCTGGAGGCGAACCACCAGGTCTTTGAAGCCGAGAGCATATTCCAGAAACTCACCAGTTCCGACGCGAAAGATTCCGAGAGTTGGTTCTTACTCGGCGAGCTCCAGTATCGCGGCGGATACTATCGCGCGGCTGAGGAATCGCTCGCAAAATCTCTGGCGATTCAGCCCGCAAACCGGCGCGCGGAAACTTACCGGGCGGTCTGCCTGGTCAAAACTGGACGCATCGACGAAGGAGAAGCTCAATCGAAACGGCTGATCCAGGATCCCGCCACCCCTAAAGACCTCGACCTCTGGCTCACGTATGTGGAGCTGCTGTACGACTCGAACCGCGCCGCCGAGGCATTGCGGACCGCCAATCAGGTCGTTGGCTTCGCTCCAAATCACCCGATCGCCCGATATTGGCTGGCCAAGACTCTGCTCCAGGCCGGACAGCTCGCAGAGGCGTCGAGCGAAGCGGAGCGGGCCGTGTCCGCCGCCCCCCAGCTGCCGTTCGCCAGGGTATTACTTCTTCAGATCTATCGAAGACAGGGTCGCTCCTCCGACGCTAAGCGGCAGGCGGACTGGCTGCGCGAGTACGATGACCGGCGCGCCAGGCACGACGCCAGATGAGAATACTCTGCGCGCTGTGGTTGCTTTCAGACGTCACACTCCTGGGCCAGATTCGCTTCCAGGACGTAGCGCAGAAATCCGGCCTCCGCTTCGAGTTGAAGAACGGAGCCGCCGGCGAATTTCATCTCATCGAGCTGATGCCCGGCGGCGTGGCCGCGCTCGACTTCAATAATGACGGTTGCATGGACGTGTTTTTCACCAACGGAGCCGAGGTGCGCTCGCTCCGCAAGACCGGACCCCAATTTTACAATCGCCTCTTTCGCAATAACTGCGATGGTACGTTCACGGATGTGACCGAGAAAGCCGGCGTTACCGGAGAGGGCTACTCCATGGCGATTGCCGCCGCCGACTACAACAACGATGGTTTCGTCGACATCTTCGTCGCCGGCGTCAACAGGAACTTCCTTTACCGCAACCGTGGCGATGGAACCTTCGAAGATGTCACCGCTAAAGCGGGGTTGACGGGAGTCGACCCGAAGTACGGCAAGATGTGGTCCATTTCCGCCGGCTGGTTCGACGCCGATAACGACGGATGGCTGGATCTGTTTGTCTCGACCTATGTGGCTTGGGATCCTCACACCGAAAGGCCGTGCGGCCCGCCGGGAAACCGTTACTACTGCCATCCGGACGACTACGCCGGTAGACCGCACCAGCTCTTCCGCAACAACCGCGACGGTACCTTCACCGATGTATCGCTGAGCTCGGGGATAGCCGGCAGTATCGGCCGGGGCATGGGCGTGGTCTTTGCAGATTTCAATCGCGACGGCCTCACGGACGTCTTCGTAGCCAACGATACGGTCAGGAATTTTCTGTTCCAGAACCAAGGGGGCTTCAAGTTCAAAGAGGTCGCTCTTGAGACCGGCGTCTCTCTGGGCGAGACGGGCCGGGCTGTTGCGAGCATGGGAGCCGACTTCCGGGATTTCGACAACGACGGCCTGCCCGACGTCGTGGTCACGGCCCTGATCAACGATTCCTATGTGTTATTTCGCAACCTGGGCCCGCCTCTGTACTTCGACGACTACACCGTTCGCGCGGGCCTGAAACAGGCAACGCAGCAGCTCACTGGCTGGAGCACGGGCATGTTCGATTTCGACAACGACGGCTTCAAAGATCTCTTCTTCGCCAACTCCCACTTCCCTCATCTGGGCCAACTGTTGGGGATTCCTTCCCCATTGCCCAACAGCATTTTTCGCAATCTGGGAAACGGGAGATTTGCGGACGTCTCCAGACAGGCGGGCGCCAGCTTCCAAATCCCGGCGTTTTATCATGGGGCCGCGTTCGCCGATTTTGATGGCGACGGTAGGATCGATGTCGTCGTCTCGGCGATGAATAGCCCGGCCCGGCTCTACCGCGATGTGACTCCAAATTCCGGCCATTGGATCGCATTCAAGCTGGTGGGGACGCGCAGCAATCGCGACGGCCTAGGCGCCGAGGTGCAGGTCACGCTGCCCGATCGCCGGACGTTGTACAACCACGCCACGACCAGCGTCGGCTACGCTTCCTCGAGCGAGCCCCTGGTGCGTTTTGGATTGGGAACGCAATCCGTCATCAAGCACGTCCGCATCCGGTGGCCCAGTGGCGCCGTGCAGGAACTCGTCGACGTAAGAGCGGATCGCGTGGTGCAGGTTCGGGAATCGGATCGCTAGTGGCCGAGCCGGCGCTCGGCGCCGGGCGATGCTTTCGCATCGCGGACGGGGCGACGCTCCGCTAGTGTTCAAGCTGTATAATGCGCGCATCGAGGGTACCCAAACGGAAAGCTCCGCTCGAAAGACTTGGATCGCTTCAAGCGCTGCCGTTCTGACGGCCGCTCAACTGGTGTGGCTGGTGGCATCGCTGCCCTCTCATGCTGCGTCCCCCTACCAATATCCGGGAACCAAACGCATGGCGGTGAGACTGGCCGAGATCTGGCGCAACCAGGAGTGGCAGACCGATCCCTACAAAAACGGAGAGCGCATCCAGGATTGCCGCGCGTGGCTCGCCCGGAATTCGGGCCATCGGAACGAATGGAACGTTCACATGATGCTCGCAAACCAATTGCTCGAAGCCGGGCAGAGCACGGAAGCAGTTGAGGAGCTGGAACGGACGCAGGAGCAGGCCCGGCAGGCGGCCGCGCTCTCCCCTCAGTTGGACCGCGGCATTCACGACTTACTGGGTATTGCGTATTTGCGCGTGGGCGAGCAAGAGAACTGCCTTCACCACCATAACGCGGATTCGTGCCTCTTTCCGATTCGGGGCTCGGGTATCCACTTGGCGGAGCGCGGAGCGCGCGGCGCCGTCCGCGAGTACACGGCGCTGCTCGAATCCAATCCCACGGACCTGAGCGCGCGCTGGCTGCTGAACATCGCGTATATGGCTTTGGGAAAGTACCCCAAACAAGTGCCGGCAAACTGGCTGATCCGGCCGGAGACTTTTGATTCGGAATACGATATCAAGCGGTTCCGTGATATCGCCCCGGCTGCCGGCCTCAACATCACCGGACACGCCGGTGGAAGCATTGCGGAGGACTTTGACGGGGATGGCTTCATCGATTTGATGGTCTCTTCTCAAGGGCCCATGGATCCGTTGCGATATTTCCACAACAACGGCGACGGGACCTTCACAGAACGCACGCGAGAGGCTGGATTGCTCGGGGAAACCGGCGGCCTCAATCTCATTCATGCCGACTACAATAACGACGGGCATCCGGACGTACTGGTGCTGCGGGGCGGCTGGTTGGGAAAACACGGCCAGTACCCCATGTCTCTGCTGCGTAACAACGGCAACGGCACGTTTGATGACGTCACCGAAGAAGCCGGGCTGCTCTCCCTGCACCCCACGCAGACGGCGGCGTGGGCGGATTACGATAATGATGGCTGGCTCGACCTTTTCGTGGGGCATGAGGAACGCGCTGGCGAATCGCATCCATCGGCCCTCTACCACAATAACGGCGACGGAACTTTCACCGATATCGCGCCGATGTTGGGCCTGGACCACCTCGGAATGGTCAAAGGCGTGGCGTGGGGGGACTACAACAACGACCGGTGGCCCGATTTGTACATTTCGCGCAACGGGCAGCCGAATCTGCTATTCCGGAACGATGGCAAGAGGCGCCCGGAATCCCCGAGCCCGCGGGCCTGGTCGTTTACCGACGTAACCCGCCAGGCTGGAGTTGCGGAACCCATCTACAGTTTCGCAACGTGGTTTTGGGACTACGACAATGACGGGTGGCTCGACCTGTTCGTGGCGCCGTTTCAAATTCCGAACCCGGAAGATATCGCCGCTTTCCACTTGGGACTGCCGAATCAGGTCGAATATCCTCGCCTTTACCATAACAACCATGACGGAACCTTCTCGAACGTTACCCGGCAAGTAAAGTTAGACCGCGCCATGGCGGTCATGGGCGCCAACTTCGGCGACTTGGATAACGATGGGTGGCTCGACGGCTATCTCGGTACGGGTGCGCCGGACTACCGGGCTCTGCTGCCCAACCGGATGTTCCGCAATGACGGGGGAAAGGTTTTCCAGGATGTGACCACCTCGGGGGGCTTCGGGCATTTGCAGAAGGGTCATGCCGTATCCTTCGCCGACTTCGACAACGATGGCGATCTGGACATCTTCGAGGTGATCGGCGGCTATTTTGAAGGTGACGCGTATCAGAGTGTCTTGTTCGAGAACCCGGGCCACGGGAACCATTGGATCAGCCTGGAACTGGAGGGCGTGAAGACCAACCGGTCCGCCATCGGCGCCCGCGTCCGGGTTCGCGCCGCCGGGCCGGATGGTCCGCGCGATATTTTCCGGGTCGTCAGCGCCGGAGGAAGCTTTGGAGATTCACCTCTGCGCGTCCATGTGGGGCTGGGCCGGGCTACCGTGATTCGCGAAGTGGAGATTCGCTGGCCTGTCTCGGAAGCCGCGCAAACTTTCCGGGACCTCCCGTTGGATCGGAGTTTTCATGTCCGGGAGGGCGACGATCGGATCTCTCCGCTGCGCCGCAAGAGTTTTTCGTTTTCTTCCACGCACGAGCGCTGAGGGCCGCCGCTTTTCAGTTCGCCGCCTGCTGCATCAGCACGAGCTTGAGCGGCGCGGGACGGAAGGTCCATGTGCCGCCCTGGTCGATGGGCAACCTCGTCTTGGGATATCCAAGGCCCTGGCTTGAAAAGAAATACGTCATCTTGACTTTGATTTTGGCATCCGGCGACGGCGCGACCAGGGATTCGGCCATCAGCCGCAGAAACTGGCCCGCGGTCACCCGAAGACCGTCGATCTGGACCCAGATCGGAATGACGTTGACCGGCACGTCCATCCCGCTTTCGTCCTTGAGCTTATCGGCCAACTCCGCTGCAACGCGCGCAACGGCGGCGGCTGATACCTCGCCGATTGCGGGCCCGTGCTCGGGTGGCATTTGCAGCGGTCCATGTACAGGATGCACGCGAACGCTCTGGGGACGACTGCCTTTGCGATGTTGCTCCGCCAGCACATCACACAGCACTTCAAACGTGTCGGCCATGGAGAGATACTGCCCGCCCAGCGCCAGGTAGTCTGGCAGGTACGTGTTGTTGCCCCAGGCTGCGAGCATCGCCTTCGCCGAGTTTTGGAGTCGGTCCACGGAGACGCTCTGGCTTAGAATGGAGGGCGCCATGCTCGCTACGTCGGTGCTCGACACAAAATGGCTTCCGGCATTCTCCGGCAGGAAGTCCTTGGCCAGCCATTTCATGAGCGCATCTTGCAACGCCGCTGCCTCCTCATGCTGCTTGTCATCCGCAAACGCCTCCTCCGGCAAGGTGGGGTGATTCGGGTGGCTGTAAGCTACCTTCAAGGGCGGATAGAGCTCGCCTTTATCGTAGAACTGGCTCAAATACATTCTGACGTCACCCAGTTCTACATGGACAAAGCGAACATGCCCTCGATCCAGTTTTTCGACGACCTTCTTGATGCCTTCAGGGCCCTCTCGGCCGGAAACCAACCGGACTGCGGCATCGCTGGTTTCCGATAAACGAAGTCTGTTATCAATCCAGTTCAGCTCCGGCGACTCATTCGGGGTTGGGCTCATGGTCTTGCCGAACACCCAAACAGAACCGCGATAACCATGAATGTTGTACGACGGGTCCGGATCGGGCAGGCCCCAAAGAATGGCCTTGGTGTTATAACGCTTGAGGTGCCAAATGTACTCCGAGTCGCCGCCGAATTCCGGCGTCAGGCCCCGGAGGCACACCGCCTCCCCAAAAATCTCCTGCATGGCCTTGAGCCCGCCAGATTTCCCGACCTGCACGGCTCCCGTAACCGGGTCCCGGGATTCCGTGAGGAATTTCTCCGCTGCATCGCTCCTGGCGCGCCACCTTTCCTCGGGTGTCTTGGCTTTCGCCAGTTCCGGATGCGGGCGAAACCAGTACGTCGGTTCGTCGGCGCCGTCGTACCCGATTTCGATCACGCCGCGGCGGGCGGCGTCTACCAAGTAGTCCTTGATGCCGGTCCTGGCGTTCCGTTCAGCCAGCGCCTGGCTCAGCGCACCCGAGAATAGCATGGTCGCCGACGCCCGCGACTCGGGGTATTCGCGCCGGTACTTTTCCACCAGCGACACCGTGTCCCGGATGCGCCCCTCGGTCATCTTGATGTTGTAGAAATCGCTGAAGCGGCCAAACAGATAGATGTAAACGGGTTGTTTAGGTGGTTCCTTGTCCGCTCCAACGACGCTGACCACTCCCGCAACCGCGAGCGATGTGACACGGATCAGGCTAAAGAGCTTTGCCACGGTTTTGACCTCAGTCTTCTGCATTGTATCCTCGTCACGCGACCGGATTCCGGCTGTTGCAAAAAGAAACCAGCCGGACGGGTGTTCGTCCGGCTGGTCAATCGCAAGGTTCTGGCTTCCTACCGGCCCTGGGCAGGAATCGTCACCGCCGCTTCGTTCGATTGGCAGATCGCCCCTCCGGTAGTGGTGGCAGGCTGCATCACGTAGTAATACGTTTTTCCGTTCACCAGGCCGGTTCTATCCGAATAGGCGGGAACCGTGCTGGTCCCAACCGGTGCATACGGTCCTCCGCTTGTGCTACTGCGAAGGGCTATGTAGTGGTCGGCTCCCGTAACCGCGGTCCAGGTCAGATCGATGCGGGCGGCTGCGCGTCCGGAAGGGGTACCCTTACCTACCAGGTCGGTGATGCAAGCAGTGAAGACCGTCCGGCGCAGCATGATGACCGCAAACCCGGTACTGAAGGGCCATTGCTGACTAGTGAAGACCTCCGTCGTGTTGTACCAGTATCCAGTCGGGTTCTGCTGGCTGACCAGCCACCGCGCCACGCCATCGGTAGGAGCGCCCTTGGAGACTTCCGCTGAGTACCAGTCGATAGGATTGACTCCCGCCGTCTGCGACTGCAGCAAAGTGATGGGTGTCAGGACCCCGCCTGGATCGTGCAGCAGCATCGACTTGGTGAACGAGAACATCCCGTAATAATAGGCCTTTATCGACGTGGTGTTGTCCGTTGGCGTATTCCCGAAGTTGTCCCGTATGAAGGACTCGGCTTTGTCCCACTGTGTATTTCCGCGACCGATTTGGTCCATGGCCATCTGCACCATCCCGGATGGTGTAGTCGCGTAAGGTCCCCATACTGGTGAAGCATTGACGTAGCCAAACTCACCGCTGGCCGAGTCCTGAGAATTGGCAACCCAGACCTTGTTCCACGCAATAAGGATCGGGTCAACGACGACCCCAAAGCCGCGCTGCGCGGCTATGATGCCGATCGCGGCCCACTGAGAAACCGAGCCGTCCCCAACGCCGTCGGGGCATCCATACCGCCAGCCTCCGCCCGTGTTATTCCTGACCACGCAAAATTCGTACTGATCTACCATGTCCTGTGTGACGTCCTTGTAAGTCTTGCCTGTCACACCCACCGGTCCAGTCACCGCCAGTGCGCCTGGGGTACCACTGGCAACAACGGCGTCGATAATCATACCCGTCTCGTAATTCGGGTTGCCGCTCGCGATCCGGGTAGCAATGCCGTTACCATTTCCGTCTGGATTGATCGTGCACGGTGGCGACGCGCATCCGCCGGTGACCGTGAAAGACGAGATGCCAAAAGTCTGCATGTTTGCAAACAGGGCTTTCAGGCCGCGCGCCACATCGTCGGTGTACGGGTCCGACGAAGGGCCGCCCTCCAGGTGTCCGTTGACCTCAAATGCCTGGATGTTCGTGGCGGTGAGGCCCCAGGTAGCTTGGCAAGCAAAGCCCGCGCAACCGCTGAACCAGTCGCCCAAATCGAAGGGACCGCCGGTGTACCGGTGCATGGTCTTGTGCAGATACCACAGGCCCTCGTCGATGGCGACATTGACGTTCGATGTCAGATTGTTATCGCGCATTTCCACTTTGTAGCCAGTGCTCGCGCTCTCGCTGGTATTCGTATCGGTTATTGTGAGTTGGGCGGTCCAGATGGTCCCTACGGCTCCCACATAAGTGTGGGTGGCTTCCACGTCGAATTGGTTGGTCACCGTTCCAATAGCGTGCGCGCTTCCATCGCCGAAGTCCCAGTTAAATTGGAAATTCGCGGCCTGCTGATTAGTTGTGCCTTTAAGCGTGATAACCGCTGCCGCGTAGGTGTCATGGGGGATCGAGACATTGGTCGCCACCCAGGGAACGGTCTTAACCACCGGCACAACGCCGAAAGCGGCCTGCGGGAGCAAGAGCAATGCCGCCCCCAGTACCACAACCCATCGATTCTCCCAAGTTAGAGTCGGTGTACACTTCATACGTTGATTCTCCCGCGCCGCTGCCACACGGCGCCCGTTGATTGTTCTTCCCGCAATACCCATTAGCTTATTTACTTAGCTTGATTTCCTGAAAGTCTGCGCCGCAGAGTCCCCAGCGCAATCGCACAGGCCGTGCCCAGAAGTACCCAGCTACCCGGCTCAGGCACCGTTGGCGGTGGCCCGCTAGGCTGAATGACGACGTTTCCGTTCAAAAACAAAAGGCTTTCAACCCGGTTGGCGTCGTCGACGGGATGGATCTGCTCCAGATTAAATCCTCCCGGATTCGTAAGTGACGTCTGCAAAGTGATGAGCGCTTCTTCGTCTGTTCCCAAAGTGAAGCCGAATCCCATTGCAAGCGCCGCGTCACCGTTGCATGTCGGGTCGGAACAGCTCAGGTTGAAGTTACTGGAGGTTCCCGGCAAATTATTCGTGTTCGGCAGATCACCGCCCGCTTGCACATCCGGATAGATGTTGGAGGCGAAGGAATCGCCGATCTCGTAAGTCTGGCCGGCGCCCGGAGCTCCGTTAACGAACCCGTACTCGTTGAAGAAAGGTACAGCCACTCCATGATCAAAGAACACATCGAAGAAGTAAGTGCCCGGAGCTCCTGGATCGAACACCAGGGTCAGCGTGCCCAAGCCCGTGGACGCGTCCCACCCACCAGTATTTATACCGGGGACACTGTAGTCGATGTATTGACTGCCGTTGACGTTAAAAAGAACCGATTGCAGACTGGGGGCGTCTGCAAAAGCCGCCGGAACCAGCGGACTGATGGCCATCGCCATGCAAAGTACAAATAAAGGACGTTTCACGGACGTACTCCTCTCTCACTAACTACAAGGTTCAGGGCATCTTTCGAGGCAATTCTCAGTCCAAATTTGACGCTAAGCCTATGTCATTGAAAAGAATGGCTGAGCTTAAACTCCGGCAGGTCGGATAGTTGTCTAAAGTTACCAATCCTTTGAATCCAAAGAAACGTTTTGGTGAAATACTCCTGAAGGGGGCTCAAGTCTCCTGGAATGACCGCTCCAGGCTCGTTGCTACCGGAAGTTGGGGCTCCAATACCACACTTTGGGATTTAGTCGAGCCTGGGCGCAGGTGGTTGATCGTGTGGAGTCCTTTACACCAGCGAAATAGGCTAGTTAGCGGCCTTTGGGTTTGGTACATGCGTTGCCCTAGGTTACAGGCCGTTTCAAGATCCTGTCTGGGGGAATTGATGATGAGATTGCTGATCGTACTGTTCGCGGCTGTCTGCGCGTCCGGTCAGATCACTAATGGTTCTATTTCCGGTTACGTCTTCGACCCGGCGCAAAAACCCATCGCGAACGCAAGCATTCTGGTGGTCGACGTCCGGCATGTGGTTGAGCGCCGGACCACAACGGATTCTTCAGGCTCTTATCGCTATCTGGATTTGCCGCCCGCCGTCTACACGGTAACCGTTTCCGCCGAGAACTTTCAAAGCGTTTCCGTCGAAAATCTGCGCGTCGAGGTCGATTCGAGCCTCCGGATCGACATTCATCCGGTTCTGGCCGGCAAGCCGCAGGCCATCACAGTGAGCTCGGTGGTTCAAAAACTTCCCACCGAGTCTTCTGAGTTAGGCGAGGTACTCGATCAAGCCAGCATCGAAGGTTTGCCGTTGAATAAGAGGGATTTCCTGCAACTCGCCCTTTTGACTCCTGGCGTGTTGCCTCCGGTGCAGAACTCCGAGTTGTCTACCCGGGGCAACTTCGCCATGCACGCCAATGGCGGGCGCGAAGAGTTCAACGACTTTCTGCTGGACGGTGTGGATAACAACGACCAGGACGTCAACCGGTACACGCTGCAACCCCCTGTTGATGCTATCCAGGAGTTCAAGATCACCACCAATAACTATGGCGCCGAATACGGGCGCAACGCCGCCGGCCAAGTCAACGTGATTACCCGCAGCGGGGGCAATCAGTTCCACGGCTTCCTCTACGAATACCTGCGCAACCGGACTCTGGACGCCAGAAATTACTTTGATGGCAGCGAGAAGCCCGAATTCATTCGCAACCAGTTCGGCGGCGGGATCGGCGGGCCCGTCATTAAGGACCGCACCTTCTTTTTCTTCAATATCGATGGTTTGGACGCTCACCAGAGCCTCACCCGACTGGCCACCGTGCCGACACCGGCGCAACGCGCGGGCGACCTGTCGGGCCTGGGAACAACCGTGTCCGATCCGTTCACCGGCCAGCCATTTAGCGGCAACGTCATACCAGCGAGCCGAATCGCGCCGCTGGCTGCGGACTTTTTCAGTCTGTTTCCGCTCCCCAACCGGCCTGGCACCGCCGGCAACTATCTGGGCCAGCCGGTTTCGACCGACACCGAGACCCAGTTCAACGCCCGCATGGACCACCGGCTCACCGCGGCCGACGAGCTCACGCTACGTTACAGCTATGGCAGAAAGAACCTTTTCGAGCCGTTTACCGAGTCGTCCACGGATGTGCCGGGCTTCGGAGATTATCTGTGGGATCGCGGTCACAACGCCATGATTCACGAACTGCACACTTTCGGTTCGCGTACGATCAATTCCATTATCGTGGGGTTCAACCGTCCGGTCCGTAAGCTGTATCCGCAGAACTACAAAACCGACGTGAACAAGCTGTGGGGCGTAAGCTACTTGCCTAGTCAGCCGCTGGACTTCGGGTTTCCGGCCGTCAGTGTTGCAGGTTTTTCTCCGGTTGGCGATGTCGTCTCTCTGCCGATCGACCGGGCGGCCAACACCTACCAGGTCACCGAGGGGCTCTCGCTCGTGCGGGGCAGCCACGGGATGAAGATCGGCGCCGAAGTGCGGCGCATCCAGCACACAGGAAATTTCGATATTTACGCCCGCGGCCAGTTGCTGTTTCCCGGTTTTCTTTCAGGATCCGGAATCAGCGATCTGCTGCTTGGTCTGCCCACCGTCGGAATACAATCCCAAATCAACAACAAACAGACGCTGAGAACCACTGCGACGAACCTCTATTTCCAGGACGACTGGAAGCTGCGCCCGAGTCTCACGCTGAATCTGGGGATGCGGTACGAATACAACACGCCACCCGTCGATCCCACTAACCGGATGTCTATCTTCGATCTTGCTACCCAACAGGTCGATCAGGTCGGCACAAATGGGGTGCCACGTTCGGGGATTCGTCCGGATCGGGACAACTTCGCGCCCCGCGCCGGTTTCGCCTGGACTCCGGCCTCCAACCTGGTGGTGCGCGGCGGCTACGGGATCTTTTATGACTCCGGGTTTTTCACCGAAACGTCGTCGCTCTATTTCAATCCGCCCTACTTCAACATACGTGTTTTTACTCCCACGCAGACATCGATGCTCTCGCTCGATAATCCGTTCCCGATCAACGGCGGCTTCATCCCCCCGCCGCAGCTCAGCACACTCAGCCCGGATCTTACGACCTCCTATTTGCAAGACTGGAACTTGAACATTCAAAGAGAGTTTCACGGAGTCGGAACAGCCAGCCTGGCTTATGCAGGTTCGAAGGGCACGCATTTGATTCGTTCGCGCGACCTGAATCAGCCGGCCCCTGGTCCTGGGGACGTAGGATCGCGCGCCCCCTACCCGGGCTTTAGCAACATCTTTTTCACCGAAAGCGGCGGGAACTCGGAATTTCAATCGCTGCAGGCTAGTTTCAAGCGCTCGCTGGCGCATGGTTTGAGCCTGTCAGCCACCTATATGCTCGCGAAGTCCATCGATGACACGTCTGCTTTCCTGCGTACTCCGGCGGATCCGAACTTCCCGCAGGACAGCAGCAACTACCGGGCCGAGCGGGGGTTATCGAGCTTTGATATTCACCAGCGGGGAACTCTGGCTGGATTCTACCGGCTGCCGGGACGAAACTGGCTAACGCGCAACACCGAAACCAGCGCCATCGTCACGGCCCAGGGCGGGCAGCCGTTCACCCCGATTCTGAGCGTTGACAACAGTAACACCGGCAACACCGGCGGCTCAGTGGGTTCGGACCGGCCCAATCTGGTAGGGAATCCCAACCTCTCGAATCCCACGCCCGAGGAATGGTTCAACACCGCGGCGTTCCAGGTACCGGGGCGTTACACGTTCGGGAACGCGGGCCGGAACATCGTTCGGGGGCCGGATCTGGTTTCGTTTGACCTGTCGCTGGCGCGCCGCTTTGCGGTGACCGAATCCAGCGCGTTTACGCTCCAGGCTCAGGCGTTCAACTTACTCAACCATACGAACTTCGACTTGCCACAGCTCTACGCCGATCAGCCCGGGGCCTTTGGCCGGATCTTTTCCGCCAAAGCGCCCAGGCAGATCCAGTTCGCTCTCCGTTACACGTTTTGAAGGGGCGGGGAACTCGCCGCGCCCGGCGCGGAAAGTTGCCCCGGCTCCAACTATTCGGACAAAATGGCGAATCATTTGGGCGCAGCCCAGATCCTTTGCGCAGCAGCAGAAGTATAAGTCTCGCCAGCACATAAGTCTTCTGCAGGTAACGTTTTGGCATCGCGCTTGCTTACAAAACCAGCCTGCTGTTGGCCCGCTCGGCTCCGACGCAGGATGGTTGCGGGTCGCTTCATTCGGGAGCAGTCATCCCGGTCCAGGGAGTTTCCTGTGACGATGCAAATGCTATTCACGAAACCGGTCGTCATTCTGACCTTTACAATTGCGGCGCTCGGCCTGACGGCATGGGCCGGGGTCGGAGGCACCATCTCCGGGACGGTCAGGGACCCGCACGGCGGGGTTGTATTTGGGGCGAAAGTCATGGCTGTCCATACGGACACGAATGTCCAGCACACGATGACAGCCGACACAAGCGGCACGTATTCGTTTCGTGAGTTGCCTGTCGGCCTGTACGAAGTTCGCGTGGAAGCGCCCGGCTTCAAGCCCTACCGCCGAATCGGTGTGATGGTAGACGCCAACAGCGCCCTGCTGGTTGATGTGACTCTGGCCGTGGGCGACCGCACCGACACTCTTACCGTCTCCCAGGCGGCACTGCAGGTGGAAACCGCCAATACCCAGCTTGGTGAAGTGATCACCGGCAGCAAATTATCAGCGGTTCCGCTGAACGGGCGGAGTTTCACGGACCTGCTCGCCTTACAGCCGGGCGTCGCTCCGATGACCACGGTCACGGGCAGTTCCATCCAGGCGGCGGGCGCGGCCATTCTGGCTCCCTCGGGCAACCTGAATCCAGGCACGATCTCGATCAACGGACAGCGGGAGTACGCCAATGGATTCACGGTCAACGATGCCGACGTGGTGGAGCGCTTCACCATGGGCGCGGCGATCGTTCCCAATCTCGATTCCATCGCTGAGTTCCGCATTCTTACCGGGAACTTCGACGCCGAATACGGCAACTACAGCGGGGGCCGCATCAACGTCGTCACGAAATCGGGAAGCAATCAGTTTCATGGCTCCGCGTTCGATTACCTGCGGAACACGGATCTCGACTCTCGCAACTTCTTTTCGCCCAGCCGCGCCGTTTACCAGCAAAACCAGTTCGGTGGACTTTTCGGGGGACCGATCCTTTCAAACAGGGTCTTCTTTTACTCCGACTACCAGGGAACGCGGCTGAAGCAGGGTGTCGATACGGGACTCGTCCAGGTACCCTCATTTCTGAACCGTGCTGGAAACTTTTCCGACCGCGCGGATCAACTTGTCGGAACGGTGAACGGCGCGTACTGGGCCAACCAGCTTACGAGCCGACTGGGTTACGGTGTGTCCCCGGGCGAACTGTATTACACACGCGGTTGCTCCAGTTCGTCCCAATGCGTGTTTCCCAATGCCACCATTCCAATGCGGGCATGGTCGCTTCCAGCGCAGAATCTGCTTCAATATGTGCCGACGCCAAGCTCGTCGAGCGGCTATTTCTCGACGTCGGCCGTGGATAAAACGCTGCGTGACGACAAAGGGGCAATGCGGGTCGAAGCCAACACGCGGGTCGGTATGCTGTCGTCCTATTACTTTGCCGATGACTACTCGCTGGACAATCCGTATCCGACGCTACAGGGAGGGGCGAACGTCCCGGGCTTCAACGCGCTGAATCTTGGCCGGGCTCAGTTGCTGACGCTGGGCGACACAAAAACCTTCGGATCGAGAACCGTCAATGAATTCCATTTCTCCTTTGTGCGCGCCGTGAACGTGGTGGGCACCCCGCTCGGAACTGTTGGAACCGACCTCACGTCGCAGGGATTCGTGACCGCGTCGGGCGCACCCAGCATTATCCCGCAGCGGCCCTCGATCGTTGGCGTGGAAAACGTAATTTTCAGCAGCTTCATCATCGGATCGAGCATTACGGGGCTCAATCAGGTGGACAACACGTTCGAATACCGGGACAACTTCTCGCGCGTCATTGGCGCGCACGCGTTGAAGCTCGGCGGGGAACTGTTGTACAGCCAGGTGAACGCGGCGGCTGACGTGCAATCGAACGGAACCTTTTCGTTCTTCGGATCGGAAACGGGCGTGGATTTTGCCGACTTCCTGATCGGCGTTCCGAGCTTCTATAAGCAGGGCGACGCGCAAGCTTTTTATATGCGCAACAGCTACGGTGCGCTTTACCTTCAGGACAGCTGGCGCGTTCGCCCGCGTCTCACCTTCAATTACGGCGTGCGCTGGGACGTGATTATGCCCTGGTATGAGAAATACAACCAGATTCAGACGCTGGTTCCGCGCGAACAGTCGGTGGTGTTTCCCGGCGCGCCGCAGGGCTTGGTGTTTCCCGGGGATCCAGGGGTAGCGCGTGCCCTGGCGTCGGTGCGCTGGAACAACCTATCGCCCCGGCTGGGTCTGGCGTGGTCCCCGCGCGGCCAGACCGGCCTCGCCCGGACGCTGTTCGGAGATTCGGACAAGACCAGCATCCGGCTCGGACTCGGACGGTTTTTCACGGCGGTAGAAGGTGTTTCAGCCGGGGTGATGGCTGGCGACCCACCGTATGGCAGCACCTACTCGAGCCCCGCTCCGCCGCTGTTTTCGAATCCGTTCATCACCGCTTCCACGGGCGTTGATAATGTCCAACGCTTCCCGATCCACTTTCCGCCGCTGAACGCGTCGGCAGCCAAACCAAATTCATCTGTCAACTGGACGCCTTTCCTGCCCATCTCTGGTCTGCCGGGGTATCGCCCTGGCAGCGTCAGCCCGTATTCCGAACAGTACACGCTTTCCATTCAGCGCCAGGTCGGCCACAGCACCTTGATCACGGCCAGTTACATTGGCAGCCAGTCGCACCACCTATTGGTGCTTGTGGAGGCCAATCCGGGCAACCCGGCCTTGTGCGTCAGCCTCAGCCAAGAGAGCCAGGTAGCTCCTGGAACGCCGACCTGCGGGCCTTTCGGCGAGTCGAACGCTTATACGACTGCTTCGGGGAAAGTCATCGCCGGCACGCGCCCGGTTTTCGGCCACAATTTCGGCAGCGTGGACTGGCTGACGACCGTCGGCAACGCCAACTACAACGCCCTCCAACTGAGCGTCCGGCATACCGCCCGAAGACTCGAACTGCAGGCCGGCTACACCTATGGCAAGTCTCTCGATAACTCCTCCAGCATCTCGGATCAGTTGAATCCTTATGACTATCGCGCCACTTATGCGCCGTCGGCATTCGACCTGAAGCATAACTTCGTAGTGAGCTATCGCTATGAACTGCCTTTTGAAACTCTATTCGGAGCGCGCAACAGGCTGACCCAAGGATGGGCGCTGTCGGGAATCAGCCGTTTTTCCACCGGCTTCCCGGTCACTTTCACGAATGCGAGCGACAGTTCGCTTCTCGGAACACAGCCGGACGGCGTGAATTCTTCTGGCGTGGACCTTCCGGATGTGCAGCCTGGTTCGCTCAACCTCAACCACGACCCGCGCAACGGTCAGCCTTACTTCAACACTTCGCTGTTCGGCTTGCAGCCGCTCGGAACGCCGGGCACTGCCGCGCGCCGGCTCTTCTACGGCCCGGGCACGGAGAATTTCGACGTGGCGCTTTCGAAGTCAGTGCGTCTGACCGAAGCGACGTCGCTGCAGTTCCGGCTGGAGACGTTTAACACGTTCAATCACGCGCAGTTCTTTGGCCCGGCTTCGGTGAACGGCGAGATCACCAGTTCGGCCTTCGGCCAGGTGCTAGGTGCTGCGGCCCCCAGGCTGGTGCAGGCGGCTTTGAAGATCACGTTCTGACACGGCACCGCCTGTCCAGGCTCCGTCCGGCCAGGGTGATGGGCGAGCAGCCAACGAATGAGCCATTGTCGGCGAAGATGCGCATCCGGGGGAGCTTCCTCAGCCCCGGCGAAACCGTGTATGCGGGCACGCCGGCAGCGCTCAATCCATGGCCGGAAGGGTTGACGAGAAACCGCCTGGGCCTCGCGAAATGGCTAGTCGCCAAAGACAATCCGCTGACGGCCCGCGTCGCGGTGAACCGGATCTGGGAGCAGTATTTCGGTCACGGCATTGTGGAAACGAGCGAAGACTTCGGCGCACAGGGAGAGCGGCCCAGCCATCCGAAATTACTCGATTGGCTCGCCGTCGAGTTCATGGAGAAGGGCTGGAGCGAGAAAGCCATTCACCGGCTGATTGCCACCTCCTCGACCTACCGGCAGGATTCCGGCGTAGCCCCGGAACTCAACGAACGCGACCCGTATAACCGTTTACTGGCTCGCGGACCCCGCTTCCGGGTCGAAGCGGAGACGGTTCGCGACATCGTTCTGTCGGCCAGCGGCCTGCTCAGCCTGAAGATTGGCGGACCCAGCGTGTTTCCGTATCAGCCGGAGGGTGTCTGGGATTTGCCATACAACGATGACACTTGGACCATCAGCAAGGGCGACGACATCCACCGGCGCGCATTCGTTCACGAACTGTTCGGCATCGCTGCGTGCACGCACGGCGACTCATCGCCCACCTGCACCGCTGATCGCGGCTGTTTGCGACAGAACTGAACGCCGATGAACGAGCGGAAGCCGATCAGATCACTCAATCCAGAACGCTCTCGGCTGGTGACGTCTGCCGTGCTCGCTGGATTCTGCTCCTCGCCGACGGCCTGCCGCACCGAACCATTCAAGAGCCACTCGATACCACGGCTCCGACGATCTCTCGCTAGGAGAACCATCGCACCGCCTCGGAGTTTGCTAAAGCACCGGCCTGATCCGTATGCTTCCGGCGGCACACTCGCCGGCGCTGGCTGTGCATGCACGAGGCGTGAGATCTTTGTTAAAACAAATCCGAGCTTCTTGTAACTCACCATCCTTATAACAAGACAAACGGAACGCTTCCTTCGGGAAGCTGGAGTTCGCGGCCGCGAACTTGGCCTCAATTTCCGCCGGGCTCAATTGCAGCTCCACGTCCGGTTGTTTCAGGTCGTCGGGAATCGTGACCGAATCGCGCGCCTTGCGAAGGGCCGCGAAGTAGTCGGCCGCGCTTAACCCGCTACAAGTGCCATGAGTGGCCCACTCGTGCTGGATGAGCGATTCCGTTGGAACGTAGTCCAGGGTGACCCGGATGATGTCCTCGGAAACGGGGCTTGCCGATCCACACTTCTCCGGTCCACGGCCGCTCTTTCCCTGCGGCCACAGCCCATGCACCACAAAGCCGACGTGACGTCCCGCACCGCACTCGCGAGGGTCCTTGTCGCCTGCCGGCTGCGCGCAAAAATCGGGCGCGTAGGAGAGTGAAAGCAGGTAGTAGGCAAAGGTGGGTCCCGGGTTCGGTTTCTTCTTCTTGTGCGACCGCGCATTGGCGGCGTTCGACAAGAGAATCAAAGCTAGAGCTGCGACTACCAGAAGCCGCCCTTGGGTTTTTCTGTACACAGCCATGATGAGCGCTATGTTACCCCAAAATCTGAAATGTAGAGGCAAGCAAAGCGAGCGAACCCTTTAGGAAGTAGGGATTCCTATGATGAATGTCCCTACCCTGCTAAGGAACAATCCGCGGCAGCTCAGTCTCGGCCTTTGAGCGGGACTGGTGTGCCCTTGAGAAAGTCGAGTTTTTCAAACTGCTGTTTGGCGAGGTCCAGCACTCCCAGCTTGCGATACGCCAGGCCCAGCTGGTAGTAGGCGCCCGGCTCCGTGGGACGCAAGCCGATTCGCGTGCCGCAACGAACCGACGGCCCGCTGGTACTCGCCCGTTGCCATGAAGGCTTTGCCGCGGAGGTAATGAACATCGTAATCGTCGGGTGAGGCTCTTTCTGCCTGGTCGAGTTCCCGCAAAACCCGCGGGTAATCAACTCTGTCCTCATCGATCAGGGACTGTGCGATCACCGTGTGAAGCATCGAGTAATCCGGTTTGCGGCGAGCGAGTTTCCGCAGTGTCTCGGTTGCCCGGCTCGGTTCTCCCATGTTTCGGTAGGCCTCGGCCAGCTTTGGGTAAGCTTCGAACTGGTCGGGAGAGTCTTGTATGAGTCGGGCTAGAATCTGGCTGGCGGCCTGATATTGTTCCGTTGAGACCAGAGCGGAGCCCAAGGCCAGTAATATATTTGGAGAACTGCCAAGCTGCTTCCGCGCCTCCTCCAGAATTTCCACTGACGCCGGTTTATCCTCTCCGGCCGCGTAGATTCGAGCCAGAGCAAGGTGGGGCTGCTCTAGCTTGGGATCGAACTGGATAGCCCGTTTGAAATGGCGGATGGCTTCTTGAGATTGCCCCAAGCTTTCATAGCTGAGACCAGCGATTCCCGCGGCGGAAGCTCGCACCGTGTCAGGAAGCCCGGTCTGTTCCTCGATTGCCGAGGCTAGCCGCGCAGCGTCGCCGAAGGCGCCGATCCGGTTCTCAAGCGCGGCCAGGTTCATGCTAGCCTTTGCATCGGCTGCGCCGCCTTCCCCGGCACGGAGTCCCTCGGCCAGAGCCAAGTCATATTGCTTCTCGTGGAGCAGGTCTTGAGCCAGATCCGCGTGCAGCTTGCCGTTGCGCGGAAGGCGATGTGCAGCGTCTAACAGAGACCTCTTGAGATTGTCGACGTCCTTGGAAATGAGGTTAACCTTCACCAGCATGGCAAGCGGTAGGGGATAGTCAGGCCGAAGCCGGTCGGCCTCCTGCAATGCCTGTCGTGCCCGGGCAAAATCGCCTGTAGCCACGGCGCCGGTGGCCATTCCATAGAGCGCGTAGTATGGGCGCATACTCTCGGGAGCGGCGCAGGTTGCCTGATGAAAATCTTCAGAAGCTTTGGCGAACTCCGCATGCCGAAACTCGACCTGGGCTTTTCTATCCAGCTCCTGAAACCGCTCTTGGAGCTGCTGCGGGCTGAGATCCGAGAAAAGGCACTCCGCCGCGAAGCCGTGCGTGAACGCCAGGAGGACGAGACAGATCAACCTCATAAGCTGCGCGAAGACATGATCATCTTACCAACCGCCAGGCGCGACTCTTCGTCAGTTACATCCAGCTGGAGTTGGAGTTCGTGTATCAAGCTGGGACATCTCTTCACCACGGTTCTTGGCGGACGCTGCGATAAGATGGCGAAGACATGCGTAATTACGTGTTCCTGTTTCTGACCGCGGCCGGTCTTGCGTCCGCGCAGTCTCACCCGAAGCCGGTGGTCATTGATGGCGAATTGCGCGACGGTTTTTGGGATCAGGCCAAGCCAGGAAAGTTCGCGCCGACTGAAGCTGGAGTGCCGCCGGAGATGGGCGGCGAAGTTCGGGTAATTCTGTCCGGACAGTACCTGTATCTGGGCGCGCGATTGCCGGAGCCGAGTGGGCGGTTTACGGCGCGTTACACGAATCCATTCGCGTATGCGGGCGGAAGAACTACTCAGGGTCCGGCTCGTTGTGCCCGCGAAGACGCGCCTGCTTCAACTGCTCACATAGCGACAAGCCCTGTTTCGCGAGCCGTGCGACTTTGGCCCAATCACCCTTGTTGTAGGCGGCATAAACGAACTCGCGGTTTTGCAGCGCTTCGGCGTACAGATCGCCATGGGGAGTTCCGC
>JBGPKX010000011.1:0-33536 GCA_041486185.1 Bryobacteraceae bacterium
AGCCTCTCAGGCTGCTGGGTCGAGACTCATCTCGACCTTGCTGAACAGAGACGTGTCGGCACGAGTGCCGGCACCGCAGGCCGAGGGCCCGCGCCACACGCCGGCGCAGTTCTTCAATGCACCTGTGTCTCACTACACCAGTAGACTTTGGAAAAACTTTTAGCAACCGCGTCCTCACGGCCGCGGCTCAGAATGCGATCGTTCCATTCATAGCAGTTGCTGAGCCGCACGCGTTTAGCGTTCAGTTTAGAGGGCGCTGAGGAGCTTGGCGCCATTCGGGACACCGAGGCCCGTGCAAGCATCCCATCCGGGACCGGCGTGGTAGCCGTTGTTGTCTCCCGTGACGATGTCGCGTAGTGCCGGATTGCCAGCGGGAAGCGTGTAAAGCCTGGGCGTCAGGAAGCCGAGGGAACTCCCCTTTCCCTGGGTGAGAACCGCGATGAGGCCAGCCCAGAGCGGAGCCACCGCGCTGGTACCGCCAATGACGGTATTGACGCCATCGACGCGCACCCTGTAGCCGGTGTCGCCATCAGCGTCGCCAGCCACGTCAGGGACGCCCCGACCCTTCATCGCACCCGGGTTGATGGAGTTCGGGATAGTCACGCCGGACTGGAAAGCGGGCACTGGGAAGACTTCACTGACACCGCCGCCGGTGGCCCATCCATCATGGTTGTTCCAGACGGTTTCGCTAGTGAGCGCGCCGCCGCCCGTTTCCAGGCGAGTGCCGCCGCAGGCGAGGACATGGGGGCTCGAGGCAGGGAAGTCAGCATTCCCGCGTGTAACGGAGGAAACATCGGAATCGGTGGCGCCGTGATCGCCCGCGGCCACGCAGACCGTTACCCCAAGGAGCGCGGCATCGGAGCAGGCCGAGTCGAAACTGCTGGTGGCCTGTGATGTCCAGTCGCTCTCGGCTGCTCCCCAACTGATCGAGACCACGCAGGGTTTTCGCAAGTTGTCATGGACGGCTGCGGTGAGTGCATTCAGGAAGCCGGCGTCCGTGTTGGGGGCAAAATAGACGGCGATGCGGGCGCCCGGGGCCACGGCGCCTGCCACCTCGATGTCGAGCATCACTTCGCCGTCGGGGCCATTAGGGTTACCAGTGGGGGCATTGTGCCCGCCGCTCACCGACACCGCCGTCACCTTTGGAGTGGCTATGCCGAGGGCCTTGAAATACTTCTTGAGGTCGGTGCTACGGTAGCCGCCACCGAGTTCGATGATGGCGATAGTCTGGCCGGAGCCGTCGAGTGCCGGCGGAAAGTTATAGATTTTGGCGACCTGGACCGGCGTGAGCGGATTGGCCCCTCCCGCCGCACTAGGCTTGACCTTTTTTTTTGAGACCGGCTGCGGGCGGAAGCGGGGTTTGGCTTGCGGGCGGTCGTCCAGGCCAAAGACGCCCTCAATCAGGGAGTGTACATCCGCGGGCACGGAGATCGGTCCCGTGCGGCCGCGGAACTTACTCTTGCCGAGCGCGAAGCGTTTCAACGTGGTCCCGAAGGCTGCCTTCACGGCGCTGGCGGGCCCAGAGATTCGGACCATGCGCTGCGGAATGCTCGCCTGAACCACCTCGAACCCATGATCGTGCGCGAAATCCTCGAGGCGAGCCATGTCGGCCGGGTCGGCGCCGAGCAGTTGGCCGAACTGTTCGCGGGATAGCGGCTCACCAGGGGCGCTCGCGGCCTTCTTGGCTTCTGCCGTGGCTGGGCGCCGGCGAACTCGCAGCGTGACCTCGATGCGCTCATCGGGATCGATCTTGCCGACCAGCTTGGCCCCCGCGAGCGGTTTCTTATTGCTGCCAGGGATCTCGGTGCGGCTTGCCACCTTGGGAGTCTTCGGCGATTTGGATTTCATCGGCTTTCCTCTTGGAATTACGATCCGCAACCACGATCAGACGCGGCCGCTTTCCCTAATTGAATGAAATTAAGCAGCGCAATCATAACACAAGAAGTCGGCAAAATGCTGGCCGCCACGCGCGGGTGGTGGCGCTAAATGTGAATTAACGCACTATTACGCTGCAACCCCAGCCGCAGCACTGAGAATGCCGCTAATTCCACCAGATTTTGACGTATTTGACCGGTCTAAGACCCTCAGGTATAAAACTAGCTAACTGCTTCTGGATATCTCGGATCTGGTTTTGATAAATCTGTTGAGAAATAGTTGGATTGGGCTCCGCATTTTCCACGGAGCCCCTACCCGCTCGCGATCTGCAATACACTGGTGTGAGTTATTCGAGCGGCTTGACTACAACTGTTATGGAGGCGTGCCATGGATCACAACGAACCTCACCAGCTTACGCGCCGCACGTTTGCCGGCGCCGCGGCTTTCATGATTGTTCCTCGTCATGTTTTGGGTGCCCCGTTTATCCCGCCCAGCGACCGTATTACGCTCGCCACTGTCGGTCTGGGCCGGCAGGGCCAGGCCGTCACCATGAGCTTGCTGGCGCGGCCGGATGTGCAGGTGACCGCGGTATGCGACTGCAATCGCGGCAGCAAAGACTACGTCGAATACGGGCCAAATCAGCTATTGACCATGTGGCGCCGCCTCCTGGGGCCAGGCTACGAGAACTGGGGTGAGGATCTGGCTTCGCCTGGCGAGGTGCAGCTGACGCACGAGTTCAAGACCAGCCTTGGCATTGGCGGCCGCGAGCCGGTGAAGCGGGCTGTGGAGGCCTACTACGGCTCACGCAAAGGCTCGGCGTCGGGCTCCTACAAGGGCTGCACGGCGTACGCCGACTATCGTGAGTTGCTGGAAAAGGAGAAAGATCTGGATGCGGTCTACGTCGCCACGCCAGACCACTGGCATGCTCCGATCGCACTGGCGGCGATGCGCAAACACAAGCATGTGCTCGGCCAGAAACCCATGGCGCACTCCATCGCCGATGCACACCGCATGGCGCAGATGGCTCGTGAGATGAAAGTGGCGACGTCGCTGACCGTGAACAACCCGTCGAGCGATTCGACCAAGCTGCTCTCGGAATGGATAGCCGACGGCGCAATCGGACAGGTCCGCGAGGTACACAACTGGTCAAGCCGCCCGTTCTGGCCGCAAGGCATCGACCGGCCGAAAGAGACGCAACCCGTTCCCGAAGGCCTGGACTGGGACCTTTGGCTCGGGCCCGCTCCCGAGCGCCCGTTCAACCACGCGTATCTGCCGTTTGTCTGGCGCGGCTGGCACGATTTCGGCTGCGGCTCGTTCGGCGACATGGGCTGCTACAGCTTCGCGGGTGTGTTCAAGATTCTCGGCCTCACGCCTCCCACGTTGGTGGAGGCTTCCTCGAGCGAATCTTACGACGAGACCTTTCCCAAGTCGTCGATCGTTCACCTGGATTTTCCGGCGCGCGAAAACCGGCCCTCGGTGCACATGGCGTGGTACGACGGCGGCATGCGCCCGCCGCGCCCCGCCGGCCTGAAACAAGAGGACCAGCACTTTTTCCAGAGTGGCGAAGACAACGAAGGCATCATGTATGTCGGCGACAAAGGACTGATCCTTGCAGGCTTCAACGGCAACAACCCGAAGGTTTATCCGGAATCCAAGAAATACCAGGCCCCGCCCAGGCAACGCGGCGAGCGCGGCGGCTACAGGGATGCCGCCGTCGATCAGTGGCTGGCCGCCTGCAAGGGAAGTGCGCCGGCGCCATCCGCCAGCTTCGAAATCCAGAGTCCGGTGACCGAAGCTTTCCTGCTGGGCTGCCTGGCGCAGCGCTTTCCGGGCGAGCGGCTCGAATGGGATGCGGCGAACATGCGCATCACGAGTTCCGAGAAGGCGAACCGGTATGTCGATCCTCCGGCGCGGAGTGGATATTCGAGTTAGGGGAATGTGGCGCCGGCATTCGTGACTTGGCCCCGATTCCTTGTGGGAAGGGCTGTTCGCACCAGTTATCTAGTCAGCAGCAGAGGGACGGTGTGATGCGCACGGAGTTAGCCGGCGGAATAGCCCGGCGACATTGCTTGAGGGGTGTATAATCTCCTGCACCAATTGGGCCTTGTAAATGCCATCGTCGAGCTCGCAGCCGCGCGCGGTCCGCTTCGGACTTTTCGAATTGAACGTTTCCGCGGGAGAACTGCACAAACAAGGCCGCAAGATCAAGCTCCAGGACCAGCCGTTCCAGGTTCTCGCACTGCTGCTCAACCACCCTGGCGAAGTGATAAGCCGCGAGGAACTACAACAGCTCCTCTGGCCCGCCAAAACTTTCGTCGAATTCGACCAGGGTCTCAACACGGCAATCAAGAAGATTCGTCTCGCGCTGGGGGATTCGGCCGACAATCCCCGCTTCATCGAGACGTTGCCGCGCAAGGGCTACCGTTTTATCGCTCCGGTGGGGGACCTCGAAACCCCAGCCCCGGCATCCACAGTTCGCCGGCGGCCCCTGGTGCTCTCGGCCGTAGTGGGCATGCTCCTGATTGGATCTGGCATCGCCTGGTTCGCGCTGCGTCGTGCTCCCACCGCTGAGGCGGAACTCAAGCAACGGAGGCTTACCGCCAATGCCAGCGACAACTTTGTGACCGGCGCGGTCATTTCGCCGGACGGGAAATACGTGGCTTACGGTGACCAGTCCGGAGTCCACATGAAGCTAATCGAAACAGGCGAGACGCAGACCATCCCGCCGCCGACGAACATTAAACTGGGGCGCGCTTACTGGTGGCCAAGTGCCTGGTTTCCTGATGGGACGAGGTTGCTTGCGACTGCCTTAGAACCCGGCCGGCAGGCGAGTCTGTGGACCGTTTCGATCCTGGGTGGAACACCGCGCGAACTGCGCGACAATGCCTCCGTCGCAATGATGTCGCCGGATGGCTCGCGGATTGCGTTTACAGCGCAAAGTTTCACGGGAAGTGACCGCTGGAGTGAGCTCTGGGTAATGGGAGTGAATGCAGAGGAGCCACGCAAACTTGTAGTCCTCGATGCGAACAGTGCCATTGAAACTGTGACCTGGTCCCCCGACGGCCAGCGGATCGCCTATATCAAGACCCACACGGCGCCTGACAAATCTGAAAAGTCCATCGAAAGTCGCGACCTCAAAGGGGGTCAGCCTGCACTGATTCTCTCGGACCCAAGGCTGGAGGAATTTTGCTGGCTGCACGATGGGCGGGTGATCTACGCCGAGGCGGAACCGCCGCCCAACGACAAGGACAACAACTTCTGGCAGATTCGTGTCGACACGCGGACCGGCGAGCCGTCCGATAGACCACGGCGGTTCACCAATTGGGCCGGGTTTGAGCTTTACAATATGACGCCCACGGCGGATGGGAAGCGCGTGGCGTTCCTGAAACAGAGATTCCACAGCAACGTCTACGTGGGCGACCTCCAGGCGAACGGAACTCGCCTGAAGACCCCTCGGCGTCTGAGCCGCGGCGAATACAGTGATTCGCCCGGGGCTTGGACTGGCGACAGCAAAGCCGTCTTATTCAGCTCTTACCGCGACGGCAGATGGGAGGTCCTCAAGCAGGGCTTGGACCAGCAGGCGGCCGAGAACGTGTTCACCGGTGGGGGTAAAAACTACTCCTATCTGCGCCTGAGCGCGGACGATTCCTGGGTTCTGTACTCAGTTTCTCCCGAGAATGCCGGGCCGACCACGCCCGTCAATCTCATGCGAGTGCCGGCGTCCGGAGGGCCGTCTCAGTTGGTCCTGACGGCACGCGGCCTGACGGACTTCCGCTGCGGACGTTCTCCTGCCACTCTGTGTGTGCTGAGCGAGCAGAGTCCTGACCAAAAGCAGCTCACGTTCGTCTCTTTTGATCCCGTACTGGGGAGGGGTCGCGCGCTGACGAAGATCGAGACCGATCCAATGGGCACATATAGCTTCGACCTTTCACCGGATGGGTTACGGCTGGCTGTTGAGAAAGCCAACGAGCCTGAGGGTCACATCCGAATCCTACCCCTGGATGGAGGCGCGGCACGCGATGTTCAGGCCAAAGGGTGTGGAGCGCTCAATTCTCTTAACTGGGCAGCGGACGGAAAGAGTTTCTTTGCTTCAAGCCAATCCCCGCAAGGCGCCAAGCTGTTTCACATCGACCTCGAGGGCAACGCACAAGTTCTTTGGGCACAAAAGAGCGGGTTCAAAGCCTGGGGCGTACCCTCGCCTGACGGCAAGAGCCTGGCGATCCTGGGGCAGACCTTCGAGAGCAACGTCTGGATGATCGAGAATTTTTGAGATCGGCGGCGGCCGCAGGTCAGCAGTGCGTTGAAAAACTCGGCATCCTCGCGATCACTGGCGAGAAATCCCCTTCGCACTAGCCAAACACGCGAAGAGTGCGGTTGTAGTCCGCGTCAAACCCGGCACGCCACGATCAGGCAGTCAGACTCCTGTCTGGAGCACACACACCTGAAACCGGCATAGAAATAGTGTAATGCCCGCCAAAACCGTTCCTGGCTACCTTAAATTCAAGAGAGAATCACTGTTTCGCAGGTTCGTAGGGAACAAAGCCGCGCGCCTTGGTCTTTAGCCGGTAAACCGAAGTTGTAGCGGTAATGTAAAGCGTGCGGTAGTCGGCGTCGCCCCAGGCGAGATTGGCGGGCTGCTCCGGCACCACGATCGTGCCCAGGTGATTTCCTTTCGGATCCCAAACCCAGATGCCTAGTGGGCCGGTGACGTAAAGATTCCCTTCGCGATCGACGCGTATCCCGTCGGGAACGCCGCTCTTCGGCGGCCCCTCTTCCTTCCCAAAAAGCCGGCCGTTGGACAGCACAGCATCGCCACCGACATCATAAACACGAATGTCGCGGCGTTCGCTGTCATCGATATACAAATGGTGGCCATCCGGGGAAAATGCGAGACCGTTTGGCTGGGCCAGGTCTCGAGTCAAGAGCCGTACCGAGCCGTCGGCACCGAGCCGATACACTCCCTGGAATGGGATCTCCTGCTTCTCGCCCTTGACCAGATCGAGCGTTGGATCGGTGAAATAGAGCGCGCCATCCGGCCCGAGCACGACGTCGTTGGGACTGTTGAACCGCTTGCCTTCGTATTTGTCGGCCAGAGTCCGATAAGAGCCGTCGGGTTGAACTTCAACCAGCGCGCGTAGGACGCTGGCGGTTGTGATCAGGCGATGGTTCCGGTCCATGGTGCTGCCATCGGGATCGCCCGTCTCGAACACCGTCTCGCGGCGGCCATCCGGGAAAACGCGAAAAATCTTGTTCTGCTCTTCATCACTGACGTACAAGAAGCCGCGAGGGTCCCATACCGGGCCCTCGGTGAAGCCGAAGCCGCCGGCCACCTTTTCGAGCTTGGCGCCGCGATCGATCAAATTCCAGAACGCCGGCGATTCGGCCTTTAACTCGAACTGCCGCTGAGGTTGCGTCTGTGCTTTCAGAACAGCGAGGCATGCGGCGGCGAAAACGAAACAGGTAGCGGTCGATTTCATTCGGATCTCCGCCATCATGCCACACACCCGGCCGCTTCCGTGCGAACACGATCTTCAGTTTGAAGGGGGAACAGGGGGCCTGGACGAAATCGCCGAGCACGCTATTGCGCCAGGTCGAAGGCCACGATCGTCTTACGGTCCCGTATGTAGAGGTGCGTGCCCACCAGCGTCGGCGGCGTCCAGGCGATGCTTTCGAGCACCGAGGCTTTCGACAACACCTCGAACTTCTCCGGGCTTACTCTGCAAAGCGCCAGTGTCCCATCCTGATCGGCGAGGATGATCTTGCCATCGGCGTAGAGGAGCTGCGCCTTGGCAAAGCCGCGGTCTCTCCACTTGATCTGGCCGGTCTTCAACTCGACCGCGGTCATGAACACCGGGCCGTCGTAGCCACTCGAAAGGTATAAATACCCGTCGCGCTGAATCGCCGTGCTGAAGTGCAGTTGGATATGCGGATCGGCCCACAGCTCTTTCACCGTGGTGTGCCCGGCGGACTGGTTCAATTGCAGCACGCGAGCGCCGGTGCCATAGGCGGAAGCGACGAAGAGCAGGTTGCCGGGCGCCCACACAGGTGTGCTCACCGCCAAACCGTACGGCGTCTTGTGCTCGTGGGTCCATAGGAGCTCGCCCTTGTCGGGACTGAAGCCGAAGACGGTGTTGGCCGCCACCGCCACCACTTGCGGCTGTCCGTCGACGTTGATCAGGAGCGGCGAAGAGTGCGAGTTCGTAAATTCGAGCGCTTTCCAGACCACTGCTCCGTCGCTCTGGCGGAAGGCGATGGCGCCGTCGCCACGCCCGCCAGACAGATAGATCAGCGTGTCCTTATAAGGCAGCCCGTGGCAGGAGTAGCCAAACTGGAGTTGGCTTCCATGAAATTCGTTATACAAGTCGTGCGACCAGACGAGGCGGCCGGTCTTCTTGTCGAGAGAATGAATCTTGCCGGTGCCGCTGGCTGTAACGACGCGGTCGCCGACCACCTGCGGCATGGCGTATGGGCCGGGTCCCACCTTTTCTGAGAACGAATTGGTGAACGGGTTCTCGTATTCGTACTCCCAGCGCGTCTTGCCGGTGGCTGCGTCCAAGGCAGTGACAACATCCTTGGAGCCTCGGCGAAATGCCGTGTACAGAATACCGCCTTCCTCGGCAATGGCGGAGTAGCCGTCCCCGAGCGCGCGGGTCCAAAGCTTCTTAGGGCCGGTTGCCGGCCAGGAGTCGGCCAACCCCGAAGCGTTGACGAGGAAGTCGCGGTTCTTTCCGCCCCATAATAGCCAGTCCTCCCCGGTCGCAGCCGGCGCGGCCTTCGGACTGACCTTCTTGGACGCGGCTATTTTCCGAACGGTCTGCGCCGAAATCGTCGACGTTATCAGGAACAGACATATCGGTATCGCGCAGTCACGCATGATCTCATTGGACGTCAAAGAGGTCAGAATGTTCCTGCCGAAGTCCGCCGTTTTTAACTTTGTTTACCCTACTGCGTGGGGCAGGCTCAAATCACGGCTGTAGAAGGGTTGTGGCGCACTGCGCCGGGCGGCCGATCGCAACCCAGGCTCTATTTGACCGCCACGAATTCCACGTCGACGGGTGCAAACGCTTCGAGCTTCTGACCCGTGGGAGTGAGCCGGCCGGTCTTGGGATCGATGCGGAAGACGACCAGGCTGTCGGAGTCCTGGTTGCCGGCGATCAGGTAGCCGCCGGTCGGATCGATGCCGAAACCGCGCGGCGTCTTGCCTTGGGTGGAAACGCGCTCGACCGGCGTGACGGTGCCCTTTGCCGAATCCACGGCGAAGACGGCAATGCTGTCGTGGCCGCGGTTGGAACCGTAAACAAACTTGCCGGATGGATGCACCCGGACTTCGGCTGTACTATCGTCGCCGGTGACCTTGTAACCGTCAGGCAGGGTCGAGACGGTCTGGAGTTCCTTTAGCGTCCCGTGCGCGGCATCGTAGGAAAACGTGGAAAGCGTGCACTTGATTTCATTGATCACATAGACGAAGCGGCCATTGGGATGAAATGCGAAATGCCGCGGGCCCGATCCCGGAGGCGTCTTGCCAAAGGGCGGGTTGTTGGGCGTCAATGATCCGCGGGCGGGGTCGAAGCGATAAACCACGACTTCATCCAGACCCAGGTCCGCCGCGAGCGCGAAACGATTGTCGGGCGAAGTGAAGAAGCAGTGCGCGTGCGGCGCTTCCTGTCTTTCCTTGTTCACGCTCGATCCGGTGTGCTGGACAAAAGCCGAAGCGTCGCGCAAGCTGCCGTCGTCGTTCACCGGCAAGACGGCGACGCTACCGCCGTCGTAGTTGGCGACGAGAACATCTTTGCCGGTCTTGTCGACGCTGACATGGCACGGCCCAGTGCCGCGCGCTGAGACCGTATTCAGGAATTTCAGCTTGCTGGTGTTCAAGTCAATCGAGAAAGCGCTGACCGCACCGGCCTTCTGGCCTCCGAACTCATTCACCTCGATGGCGGCGTAGAGAAATTTCCGATTGGGATGGACGGCCAGAAACGACGGGCTGGTAGCCTCAGCCGCGAGCCCCAGCGGCGTGAGTTTGCCGGTCGAGGCGTCGAAACGGAATGCGTAGATGCCCTTGCTCTGTTTATTGGTGTAGGTGCCGATGTAGGCGATGTATCCGCCCTTGGAAGCTTTGTCAGCGCCGAGAGCGATCGAGTGGACCACCAGCGGCAAAAGCAGCACCGCGCAGATCGAGAAAGATTGCCAGGCAGTTTTCATTCATTCTATGAGAACGCAACCGGGCGGGGGAACGCAACTGCGGCTACACTTCGTTCCGCTTGAACCTCTCGATGAGATGGTCGCAGGCCCGCGCGGTAATGGCCATCATGGTCAGCGTCGGGTTCTGGCACGCCGACGAAACGAAGCACGCCCCGTCCGTCACGAACAAGTTCTTCACATCGTGCGTCTGGTTCCAGGCGTTGAGCACCGATTTCTTCGGGTCGTTACCCATGCGCGCCGTGCCCACCTCATGGATCGCCATTCCGGGTTCCTGCACTTCTGTGTTGATGCGAATATTTTTGGCGCCCGCTGCCTCCAGCATCTCGGCGGCGGAGACGGCGGCGTCCTCCATCATGGCGGCTTCGTTGGAACCGTGCGTCATGGCGATCCGCAGAGCCGGGATGCCCCAGGCATCCTTCAGATTCGGGTCGATCTCGCAGGCGTTGTCCCAGCGGGCGAGCGATTCGCCGAACGCGCCCAGTTCCGCGCCGTATACGCCACGGCGCACGGCATCCTTATAGGAAGCGCCGAAGCCTTCGGCGCTGAAGTGGAAGCCCATGCCCGCTCCGCCCTGGTAGCCGTAGCCGCGGATGAAGCGCGAGTGGCGCGGCCCATGCAGGACATTGCGGAAGCGGACTACATAAATGCCGTTGTTGCGGTGAGGTTCGCTGGAGCTATATTTCGAGACGAACTCGGGCATCTCTCCCGCGGCGCCGGCGCCGACTGCGTGGTCCATCAGATAATGTCCCAGCGCGCCGCTGGAATTCGCCAGGCCACTGGCGTATTCGCGCGTTTTCGAGTTCAGCAGAATGCGCGTCGATTCAAGAGCCTGCGCGCACAGGATCACGGCTCGCGCCCGCACCTGGTAGGTCTTGTGGGAAACGCGGTCTACGTAAGTCACGCCGCGAGCTTTGTTCTCGCCGTTGTCCATCTCGACGTGGCTCACCACGGCATTTGTGACCAGCTTGCAGTTGCCGCTCTTCACGGCGTCCGCCACCGTAGTGAACGGGCTGCTGAAATATGAAAATGTCACGCAGCCACGCTCGCAGGGCCCGCAATAGTGGCAAGCCAGCCGCCCGTTGTGATTCTTGGTCAGCATCGCCACGCGTCCGATGGTGATGGTGCGCCCAAACTTCGCCTGCACGCGCTGGCGAAGCCGCACCTCGCCGCACGTCATCTTCATGGGCGGGAGAAACTGTCCGTCCGGAAGCGCACCGTTGCCTTCCGGAGCGCCGCTGATGCCCACGTATCGCTCGACCGTGTCGTAGTACGGGGCTAGATCTTGGTACGAAAATGGCCAGTCTTCGCCATATCCATCGTGGCTCGCGGCTTTGAAATCCAGGTCGCTTAAGCGGTAGCTCTGGCGTCCCCAAACCAGCGTGCGTCCGCCCACGATCCGCAGCCGCTGCCAGGTGAAGGGCTTACCCGCGGGAGTGCTGTAGGGGTTCTGCGAATCGTCGACGAACCAGTCGTAGTTGTACTCCATGCAGGCGTAGCACTGCTTCTGCACGGGCCGGGTGCGCGCGATCTCCGGCGACATGTCGCGATATTGCAGCTTGTATCCCGGCATGTGTTCGGTGAACTCCTGAGGCGAAATGTTGCGCCCGGCTTCGAGCAGCGCGACCTTCAGTCCTGCTTCCGACAGCTGCTTGGCCGCCCAGCCGCCCGTTGCGCCCGAGCCAACCACGATGGCGTCGTAAGTTTCCGGCTGGGAATCTTGGGGCATTCGCGACATTCCTCCTTGCGATCCGGTGTCTTTAACTTAATTGAAGTGCCATGTTGACACCGTGGCGGCGGCCGAAGCAAGTCGCTATCATACAGGCAAGCGTCCAGGAGGGGATGTGCACCGTCGCGAGCTATTTCGTCGAACGCTGCTGAGCGCAGCGGGGGTGGCAGCCGCTGCCGTGCCGCCGGTCGAGGCGCGTGAGTTCCCAAAGGACTACGATGCGTCCAAGGATCTGGCGCGTGCCGGTTGGAAGCCGGCGTTTCTCGACGACCACCAGAATGAGACGCTGATGGTTCTGAGCGATCTGATTATTCCGAAAACCGATACACCGGGCGCGAAAGAGGCGCTGGTCAACCGATTTATCGACCGGCTGCTTGCGGCCGAGACACCGGAAACGCAGCGCGCGTTTGTCGAGAGCCTGGCCTATCTCGATGGCGAATGCATGTCCAGATACCGGACGGCTTTCCGGTACGTGCCCGTCGAGAACCAGGTGGAATTTCTGCGCTACCTGGCATATCCGCACTCGCTGAGCACGTGGGGCAGCGAGGGAGCGGCCGAGTTTCCGGGCCATACTCATTTTCGAAGGCTCAAAGACTGGATCTCGCGCGCGTTTTACAGTTCCGAGACCGGCATGCGGGAACTGGGATGGGATGGGCCGCCCCACGGGGAGTTCGAAGGCTGTACGCACCCCGAAGGCACGCACAAGTAGGCCTGCCCGAACTGCAATTATGCCGAGGAGGAGCGCAAATATCCCATGGGCCGTTTGCCTTTTTTCCAAAATCCCTTATAGACTAGAGGGACGTAGAATTTGAAGTTTCCGTCCTCATAAACGGAAGGGCCGCTCTAATGAGTTTATTTAACAAACGCCAGGAAGAGGTTCCACCCGCGCCACGGCCGGCGGCTCAGCCGCCAAATCGACCGGCGGCACCGCCGTCGAATCCTATAGAACCCAAGAAGGAGGCACCACCTTTGTCCAGCATGCCTTTCAAAACCCCAGAGCCGGACAGCTCGCGCGGTCAGGCCAGTATCGGCAAGGCCGTCAAGATCAATGGCCAGATTTACAGCAAAGAAGATTTGTACGTCGACGGCGACGTGGAAGGAACCATCGAGCTTCAGGAGCATCGGCTCACCATCGGTCCGAATGGGAAAGTACACTCGAGTGTGAAAGCGCGCGAGGTCGTGGTCCTGGGCAACATCCAGGGCAACGTCGATGCCAGCGACAAGCTGGAAATCCGCAAGGATGCCAGACTCGTCGGCGATATCAAGACCGCGCGCATCATCATTGAAGACGGTGCGTATTTCAAGGGCAGCATCGATATCGTGAAGCCTGAGCCGGCCAAGTCCGGTGGCAGCACCAGTGCTCAACCCCGGCCGCCGCAGCAGGTCACGCCTGTGGCTGCACCAATGCCCAGAGTGCCGCCGCCGTTGCCGCAGAGAAGCGCTAAGTAGCGCGAGGGGACTGGGTAGTTGATCACGGAACGATTGAGGAGCATGCTCCGTCGTCCAGGAGCTACGGTGTCCCCTGGTCCGTCGATACTTGCGCCCGGGAACCATTCGTTTGCCACTAAGCTCTTCGATAAGGAGCTGGTGACCTCACGGCCGAGCCGGGGTCTCGAGCAGTTCTTCGCCTACCTGCGCGATCAGGCGGGACTTTCTATTCTCGATCTTGCGGGGGCCAGCCAGCAAAACATCAACTTCATTACGAATCTGGGACACCGGCTGTATTCCGAGGATTTCGTCCGAACACTGGATGATGTTTTCGGCGACGAGGACACCGGTGATCAGGCGAACCAAGGCCGCATCGATCAGTTTCTACGCCAAACGCTCAATTTTGAAAACGAGCAGTTCGATGGGGTGCTGGTGTGGGACGTGTTGCAGTACATGAAACCCCCGCTGCTCGCCGCGACGCTCGAGCGGCTGCGAACGATCGTGCGGCCGCAGAGTTATTTACTGGCGTATTTCCACTCCGACGAAAAAGCCCAGCAGCTGCCGTTTTATTCATTCCGCATCAAAGATCAGCAGACTCTCCTGCTGGCCCAGCGTGGCACGCGCAAGCCCTCCCAGATTTTCAACAACCGCAGCCTGGAAAAGCTGTTTCAGAAGTTCGAATCCGTGAAGTTCTTCCTCACGAAGGAGCAGTTGCGCGAAGTGATCGTGCGGCGTTAGACGAGGTGGGACAGGCATTCCTGCCTGTCCATTTCCGCTGCAGGCACAATGGACAGACGGGAATCCCGTCCCACGGTAGCTATCTGTACCTGCCTTTCAACTGATTTATCCGCACGCGCAGCGGGTCGAGGAACGCCGAGAGCCCGCTCAGCGTGCCAACTTTGGTGCCGGCCACGTCGCTCCATCGAACGGGCACTTCGATGCTGGAATAACCAAGTTTACGAGCGATGAAGAGCACCTCGACATCGAATCCGAACCGTTCGAGCGACTGGCGTCGGAAAATCTCGCGCGCGGCCCTGGTCTCGAACAGTTTGAACCCGCACTGCGTGTCCCAAAACGGCAAACCCGTGATCACGCGCACCGCCAGATTGAAAAGCTTGCCAGCAGATTCGCGGAACAGCGGCTGATGAACGCCGATCAGCGAGCGATCGAGCGCACGCGACCCGATGGCGACCTGCGCGCGCGCCTCCTGCGCGGCCTTCCAAAGCGTTTCCAACTCCTCAATCGGCGAGGACAGATCGGCGTCGCTGAACAGGGCCCATTCGCCTTTCGCCTCCAGCATGCCGTGCCGCACCGAGTAGCCCTTGCCGCGGTTTCCGGGATTGCGCAGCACGCGTACGAAGGGCGCGCGCTTGGCAAATTTCTCCGCCAGGCGCAGCGTAGCGTCACGCGAGCCATCGTCCACCACCAGCACCTCGCTGAACTTCCACCCTCCGCGTTTGAGGTAATTGGTGATGCGCTGCAGCGTAACCGGCAGGCGTTTTTCTTCGTTGTAAGCGGGGATGACGATCGAGATGGAACGGGTCAAAGCGAGCGTCGGTCCATGAGTGATGAACCGCCTGAATTATAATAACGTATTTCCCCCAAAGGAGAACGGATTGTCCCTTGAAGATGAGCTGCTCCGCCAGCGCTGGTCGCGGATACGTGAAATCGAAAGCATGGGCTATCGCGCCTATGGCAAGCGGTACGATTTCACGCACACCATTCCGCAAATCCTGGCCGAGTATGGTTCGAGGACGGCTGAAGAGCTTTCTCCGGATTTCAAAGTCCGCATTGCCGGACGCGTAAAAACCATACGCAGCAAGGGCAAGGCCGGCTTTGCGCACCTGGCGCAAAATGGCGAGCAGCTCCAGATTTATGTGCGGAGCGATGCCGTCAGCGCCAACGACTTCAAGCTATTTCAAGGGCTGGACATCGGCGACCTGATCGGCGCCGAGGGTTACCTGTTCCGCACGCGCACCGGAGAGTTGAGCGTGCACGTCGAGCGGCTCGAGTTTCTTGCGAAGACGCTGCTTTCCATGCCCGAGAAGTGGCACGGCCTGGAAGATGTCGAGACCCGCTACCGCCAACGGTATCTTGATCTCATCGCCAATCCGGAATCCCGCAAGGTTTTCGTCACCCGTGCCAAGATCATTTCGTCCCTGCGCCGGCAACTGGAGGAGCGCGGGTTTATCGAAGTCGAGACGCCCATGATGCAGCCGCTCTACGGCGGTGCGGCGGCCCGGCCATTTATCACGCATCACAACACGCTGGACATCGACCTCTATTTGCGCATCGCGCCCGAACTGTATCTGAAGCGGCTGGTGGTGGGCGGGTTCGAGCGCGTTTATGAGATCAACCGCAATTTCCGCAACGAGGGGCTCGGCTTCAAATACAATCCCGAGTTCACCATGCTCGAGTTCTATCAGGCCTACACCGACTACCGCGGGCTCATGGATCTGTCTGGCGAGCTATTGAAGCAGGTTTCGCTCGATGCGACCGGCGGCACGGAGGTGGAGTGGGATGGCGCGCGCCTGGATTTCAGCTCGCTGCGCCGGTTTACCATGCGCGAGGCCGTAATCGAGTTCTGGCAGGGCGCCGACCGCCCTACGCCCGACAACGTGCGCGATCCGGAGTGGCTCAAGCGCCGTTCGAGCAAGAGCAGCGCCGGCGAAGCGCTGGCCGAAGTATTCGAGAAGGTAGCGGAAGACCAACTCATTCAGCCGACCATCATCTACGATTTTCCCATCGAGACTTCGCCGCTTTCCAAGACCAAGGCGGATGAGCCGGAACTTGCGGAACGTTTCGAGATTTTCGCCGGCGGCATGGAGATTGGTAACGCCTACACCGAGCTGAACGATCCGCAAGAACAGCGCCGGCGATTTGAAATGCAAATCGCCATGCGCGAAAAAGGCGACGAGGAGGCGCACCAGATGGATGAAGACTACATTCGCGCGCTCTGTTACGGGATGCCGCCCGCGGGAGGGGAGGGAATCGGCATCGACCGCCTGACCATGCTGCTCACCGGTTCGCACACCATTCGCGACGTGATCCTGTTTCCGCTGTTGCGCCCCGAAGGCGAGCTCGGCATCGCCGGCCGGCTGCGCGCGCTCGAGCTCTGACGTGACCACACAGTTTGAAGCCTTCGTTGCCCGGCGTTATTTGCGCGCCAAACGCAAAGAAGCGGTGGTGTCGATCGTCACGGCCATTTCGGTGATCGGCGTGGCTGCGGGCGTCATGGCCCTCATTATTGCGCTCGCCGTGAACAACGGCTTCAGAAACGAGCTACAAAAAAGTTTGCTGGGGGCGACGGCGCACGTCGATATCATCCCTAGGCAATCCGGCGATGGTATTCAGAACTGGCCCGAGCTAGTCGGTAAACTGCGCAAGCTTCCGCATGTGGTCGGCGTGGCTCCAGCGCTGTACAGTCCGATTTTTGTCCTCGGTCCGCTGCTGTCCAAGGGAGGAATGCTGAAGGGCATCGATGTCGACCTGGAGCCACAGGTCACCGACATGCTGAAGCGCTTGAAAGCAGGCTCGCTCGAGCGCTTGAAAGCACGCAGCTCGATTCCTGGCATCATCCTCGGTTCCGGTCTGGCGCGCGATACCGGAATGATGGTGGATAGCGTGGTCACCATCATGAGCCCGCAGGGTGAGATGACCCCGTACGGCGTTGGTCCCAATACCCGGCGCTTCCGCGTCGTCGGAATCTTCGAGTCCGGTTCCTTTCAATACGACGATTTCTGGGCATTCACCTCGCTCCCGTCGGCGCAGCAGGCGCTGTCGCTGTCCGACGTAATCAACGAGATTGAGGTGAAATTGGACGATTTGAATCTCGCCGGTGAGGTCAGCATAGAAGCGCAAAAGATCGTGGGATCGCGCCTGGTGGCCACGAACTGGATGGTACAGAACCGGCAATTGCTGAACGCATTCCGCATGGAGAAAATGGTCACCGTCGTGACCATCGGTCTCATCATGTTGGTCGCCGCGCTCAACATTCTGATCTCGCTGGTCATGATGGTGATGGAGAAGTACCGCGACATCGCGGTGCTCATGTCCATGGGCGCGCGCCGCAATCAGATTCGCAGGATATTCATGCTGCAGGGCGTGCTGATCGGCGTGACAGGTACGGCCATAGGCCTGGTGGTGGGCTACACGCTTTGCTATTTCGCCGAACACTACCGCTGGATCCGGCTCGATGAGCAAGTGTACGCCTTGAGTTACGTGCCGTTCGAGCCCAAGGTCCTGGACGGCATCTGGGTGGCGGCAGTGGCCATCATAGTCAGCTTCCTGGCGACGATTTATCCCGCGCGAAGCGCCAGCCGGCTGGCGCCAACCGAGGTGCTGCGGTATGAATAGGCTATAGTCCTGCGGACCACAACGAATCACGAAATTGTGGGGCGGCTCCCCTGAGCCGCGCGGGTCCCCCTGGGACCCGCTAGAATGCCGACGAGGGCGCCCGCCCTACTCGGCGCTACAACCGGGCATGAAATGCCGTACCGCTCTGCGAGGGATTCAACACCATTAGAATCCGGGCGCACGGAACACTTCTTTTCCCTGGAGAAGCGTCAGCAGCACCTTGGCTTCGTGAATCCTCTCGGGGGGGATTTTGAAAAGGTCGCGATCGAGCACGATCAGGTCGGCTGCTTTGCCAGGCTCAATCGATCCAGTTTCTTTCTCTTCACGGTTCAGAAACGCCCCGTCGATCGTGTAGGCGGCCAGCATGGTGGAAAGGTGGACTTTTTCTTCGGGGATCCACGCCAGGCCTTCCGGCTCATTGGGACCGCGGCGTGTCACCGCCACCTGGATAGCCTCGATGGGATTCAAAGACGTAACCGGCCAATCGCTGCCGGCCGCTATCATAGCGCCGGTCTTCACGACGCTGCCGATCGGATAAAGCCAGCGGGAGCGCACCGGTCCCAGCGTGGGCAAGGTCAAATCCTTAATATAGGGATCGGCAAAGGCCCACAGCGGCTGGAAATTGGCGATGACGCCTAGCTCGCGAAAGCGCGGGATATCTTCCGGCTCGATCAGCTCGAGGTGCGCGATGTGGTGGCGCGCGTCGCGACGGCCGTTGGCTCTTTGCGCGGCTTCGTGAGCGTCGAGCGACACGCGGATGGCGCGATCGCCGATGGCGTGAATGTGGACCTGGAAGCCCTCGCGGTCAAGGCGGGTGACGAACTTGGCCAGCCGGTCCGGCTCGAAATTGAGTTCGCCCCGGCTGCCGGCGCGAGTCAGGTAAGGTTCAATCAGCGCCGCGGTTCCGGACTCGATCACGCCGTCGGCAAAGATTTTGACGGCGGTAGCGCGCATCTGCCTTCCGCTGAATTTGGTTCGCTTTTCGATCAGGCCCGCCACCTGCTCTTCGCCTTGTCGCGGGTCTGTACGAAGCGCGGCCACCGTCCGGACCGTGAGTTCCCCCCGAGAATCGAGCGCCCAGTAAGCGTTTAGAATTTCGTCGCCGGCATCGGCTTCCTGAACTGACGTGATGCCGAGGCTATTGGCGAAATCGATCGCGCGTTTGAGCCCCGCCGCGTTCTCCTCTGGAGTGGCGGGCGGGATCCGCTTCGTCACCAATTCCCTTGCGGATTCGCGCAGCGTGCCGGTGGGTTCCCTGGTGGCCGAATCGCGCTCGATGCGCCCCCCTACGGGATCGGGCGTGACTTTCGTAATGCCGGCAAGCGCGAGAGCCTTCGAGTTGGCCCAGCCGGAATGTCCGTCCGCGGCCTCCATGTAAGCCGGACGGTCGCTGACGACTTCGTCCAGTTGCTCTTTCCGCGGGTTGGCATCGGCAAAGACCGGCAGATCCCAACCTGCGCCCGTCACCCAAAGTCTGTCAGGATGCGCTGCGGCGTATTTCCGGATTTCCGCGAGCACTTCCTGCGCGGTTTTGATGTCCTTGAGATTGCACAGGCTCATCCCGACGCCGCCCTCCATCAAGTGCGTGTGCGAGTCATGGAAGCCGGGCAGGACCATGCGCCCGTGAAGGTCGATGATCTTGGTGGATGGTCCGGCGAGTTCGGCAGCGCCGGAATCCGGGCCGGTGTAGAGGATTCGTCCGTCGACGACGGCCACGGCCGAAGCCCAGCTCCGGGCAGCGTCCATCGTGTAGACGGCACCGTTGCGGAGAATAAGGTCGGCAGTCTGCCCGTCCTGTGCATTGGCAACGGTGGTCAGTAGGACAGATGCCAGAACCGCGCGGACGAAAGAGAGCATGTAAGACAGATTACCTGCTTTACTCGCCCCGTTGCGACAGCCGGCAATGGTGTGGCTGGTGGCCGATGGTGGCCGATACGCTTGACAAGGCCGCAAGACAACTTATAGGCTTTCTCTAACCACCTTGAAGTTTGGCTTGATTGAGCCGGCGCGGCGCAAGCGCCGAGCCTCGAAGAAGGGGTCTCTTCTATGAGTGTTCTCTCAAAAGGTTTGACTGTTCTCGTGCTTCTCTCCACGTCATGTGCATTCGCGCAAACCACCGGTGTACTTCGGGGCACGGTGAAAGATCCGTCCGGCGCGGTCATTGGTGGCGCCAAGATCACAGCCATTCTGCAGGGCACCAATACCAGCCGCGCGGTGACGAGTGACCCGCGAGGCGAGTATGTCTTCCCGACGCTCCCAGTTGGAAAATACAACGTGGAAATTGAAGCGGCCGGCTTCAAGAAATATGTGAACCGCGATCTCGATGTCACCATCGGCCACGTGATCCTCGCCGACGCGACGCTGGAATTGGGCGAAATCAGCCAGGTCATTACGGCCGACGCCAAGGCCCCGCTGGTGGAGACCAGCAGTACACAGCTCGGGGCGGTGGTGAACGAGCAGACTGTAACGAACCTGCCGCTGAACGCACGCGATACCTACCAGTTGCTGCAGTTGCAGCCCGGTGTGCAGTCGCAGCAAGGCTACGACTTGTTCGCGGGCAGCGAGCGCGCCGGCGTTGTATCGGTGAATGGCGGACGAGGCCGGTCCAACAATTTCAACGTCAACGGTGGCGATGGCAACGATCAATTCATCGGCGTGCCCGCCATTCAACCTTCGCCCGATACTATTCAGGAATTCCGCGTGCTCACCAACACTTTTGACGCTGAGTTTGGACGCAACTCGGGAGCGGTCGTGAACGTAGTGACCAAGGGCGGCACCAACAACTTCCACGGAAACCTTTTTGAATTTTTTCGCAACCGCGCCCTGAATACCCGTGGTTTCTTCGACTCCGAGAAGCCCGACTTCAAGCAGAACCAGTTTGGCGGAACGTTTGGCGGGCCGATCAAGAAAGATCGAACTTTCTTTTTCGGTTCTTTCGAGGAGCGGCAGGTCCGGCAGGGCATCTCATCGGACGTCGTCACTGTGCCAACGGCAGCGGAGCGCATAGGAGATTTTTCCGGGGGATCCACTTTTGGCGGAACTCTGAGTACGGATTATACGGCAGGCATTCTCAACGCGCGGCCCGGGTGCGTCGGCGCGGTGGCCTCGGCGGGCGGCGCTCCTATCGCCTCGGGAACTGCGTTCTCAGACATTTTTCCCAACAACAAAATTCCCGCCCCGTGCTTTGACCCCACAGCGGCGGATCTGCTGAACCAGTTTGTGCCCCTGGCGAATCGCGGATCCAGCCAATATCAGAGCGTGCCCAACCAGCGGGACCGTGACGCGCAGGGCACGCTGCGCATCGACCACATGATCAACGATCGTCAGCAATTGAATTTCTATTACTACGCCGACGACGACGCTCTCGGAAAGCCGTTTGCACGTTTTCAGGCTGCCGGCGCGAATCTGCCGGGTTTCGGATCGGAGTACGATCAGCGGATCCAGCAGTGGAACCTCGGCCACACCTGGACCATCAACGCCAGCTCTGTCAACGAATTCCGGTTCGCGTACTTCCGGGAAGGACAGGGCGGCTTCAATCATCCCCAGCACACCGACCTCGTACAAAACTCGTGTAAGACGGTGCCCGCGGCCCAGTGCTTTTCCGACCCGGCCAACGCCGCACTCGGCATCACGCCGGGACTGGGGAAGACGCACGAAGGCGTGCCCAACATCGTCGTTTCGGGCGGGTTCGTGATCGGCAACAGCTACGAAGGTGAACTGCCGCAGGTGGGCAACAGCTTCCATTGGGCGGACAACTTCAGTAAGGTCGTCGGCTGGCACACGTTGAAGTTCGGAGCCGACGTCCGCCGGCAACGCTTCGACCAGACCCTGTATTTCAACATTAACGGTTACTACAACTATTTCGGCGGCGGACCGAATGATGTAGGGTTCGATAATCTGTTCCCCAACTATCTGCTGGGCCTTCCCGACAGCTACTCGCAGGGCTCCGCCCAAACCGAAAATGTGCGCAGCACGTCGGTGTACCTGTATGCGCAAGACAGTTGGAAGATCAAGCCGAGCCTGACGCTCAACTATGGCCTGCGCTGGGAACTGAACACGCCGATCACCGATATCGGCAAGCGCGTGCAAACGTACCGCCCTGGCCAGAGCACGTCGATTTTCCCCTGTAAGCTAGACCCTGCGAATCCCCTGGTGGCGACGTTCGGGACCACCGATTGCAGTCCGGGAAGTGCGGGTGAGTCGGTGTTTCCGCAAGGTCTGGTCGTCCCCGGCGACACGGGGGTGCCGCCTGCGATGACGCAAACCTACTACAAGTCATTCGCGCCGCGCATCGGGCTGGCGTGGAGCCCGTCGGCCTCGGGCGGCTGGCTGGGCAAAGTGCTGGGAGCACAGGGCAAAACCAGCATCCGCATGGGCTGGGGGATGTTCTACAATCCGGTCGAGCAACTCGTGCTCGAGCAATTTAGCGCGGAGCCGCCATTCGGGGGCAGTTCCACCTTCAACAACATTCTTTTCAATACACCTTTTGTGGGTCAGGATGGGACCATCAATCCTAACCCCTTTAATGGCATTCTGGATCCTACCCGCGGTCAGTCAGTAGACTGGTCGCGATTCAGGCCGATCCTGCTCTATGGCCAGTTTCAACCGCGTATGCGTTCGCAATATTCGGATCAATACAACTTCACCATCCAGCGTGAGATTGCCAACGACTTGCTGGTTCAGGTCGGCTATGTGGGGACGCAAGGCCACCGGTTGCTGGCCACACATGACCTGAATTACGGAAATGCCCAGACCTGCCTCGATCTGAATGCGCTCTCCACGCTAGCGAACGATTCCAACCTGTCATGCGGGCCGTTCTACGCGGATTCCTCGTTCAGTATCGCTGCCAATGAAATTCCTGCCGGCTTCACGCTGCACCTGCCCTATGGCTCTGTGAAGAGCGTAACTGGTCCTAACCCGAACCCCATCACGCTGGTGGGCCTGCGGCCGTACTCGTCTCCGTTGTGCCAACCGACAACTGGCGTCGGGTGCCCGCCGGACGGCGTGCCCGTCTTCTCCAGCATCTTCGCCCAGGACACGATTTCCAACTCCAACTACAATTCGTTTCAGGCCAACGTGGAAAAGCGCTTCTCGAAGGGATTTTCGTTCCAAGGCGCCTACACGTTCAGCAAGTCGATCGACAACGCGTCCAGCTTCGAGAACATCCTCAACCCGCTGGATTACCGCCGGAGCCGGTCGCTCTCGTTATTCGATGCACGCCAGAGGCTGGTGTTCAGCTATTACTACCAACTGCCGAATTCCACCCTGAATGGTGTAGCCGGCAAACTATTGAATGGCTGGAGCACTTCCGGTATTGTCACTTTTCAGGACGGATTCCCCATCCGGATCACGTCGTCAGACGATCTGGAGCTCATGTACAGCTACGATTTTGAGCTTCCAGGCGAGCCCGATGTGGTTGGGAAATTCAATCGGCTGAATCCCCGCGGATCTGGCAACTACGCTTTTAATCAGGACGCTTTCGCGCCGCAGGCTCTGGGAACCATCGGCAGTTCTCCTCGAACCGTCTGCTGCGGGCCCGGCATCAACAATTTCGATATCGCTCTGCACAAGGACACGACGATCCATGAGCGGTTCCGGCTCGAATTCCGCGCGGAGTTCTTCAACATCGCCAACCACGCGCAATTCAGCAAAGTGGACGGCAACATCACCGACGGCGTGGATTTTGGGCGCGTCACCCGCGCGCGCGACCCGCGGCTGATCCAGTTTGCGCTGAAGCTGTTCTTCTAGCCGCAGCTTCGCCTGGTCCGCTTGTTAAGCTTTATAAGAGCACCAAAGCTGTACAAACTTGGCGATTGCCCAAAGGAAACACCCTAGATGTACGACGCATTGAAGAAAGAGCTGGAAACCTACGAACGCCGTACGCCGCGCTCGCGGGAGGCCCATAAGAAAGCGGTCGAACGCGTGCCCCTCGGAGTGGCGAGTAACTACCGTTACTATCCACCCTATCCCCTCTTCGTGAAAGACGGCAACGGAGGCCGCATCCACGATGTGGATGGAAACGAATACATCGATCACAACCTCTGTTATGGCGCGCTGATGGCGGGTCACTGCCATCCGGCGGTGATGAAAGCCGTCCAGCACCGCCTGCAGGTCGGAACACTATTCGGAATGCCGCACGGCATGGAACTGGAACTGGCGGAGGAAATCTGCGCCCGCTTCCCGGTGGACATGGTCCGCTTCGGTAACAGTGGGTCGGAAGTTACCATGCACTCGCTCCGCCTGGCGCGGGCGGCCACTGGCCGGAGCAAGATCGTCAAGATGGAGGGCGGCTATCACGGCGGTCACGACGCCATTTCGGTAAGCGTGAAGCCGAAATCCAACCAGTTCGGCGATCCGGAAAACCCCACGCCCGTGGTTTCGAGCGCGGGCGTGCTGAAGGGCACCACCGACGCCACGCTAGTGGCGCCGTTCAACAATCTGCCGGCGATGGAGCGGTTGTTCGCGCGGCACCCCAATGAAATCGCCGCTGTGATCCTCGAGCCGATCATGATGAACATCGCTTTCTGCATGCCGGATGAAGGCTACTTGCAGGGATTGCGCGCGCTCACCACGCGGCACGGAGCGCTTCTCATCTTCGACGAGGTGAAGACGGGAGCGAAGCTGGCGCGCGGCGGCGCTTGCGAGTATTTCGGCATCAAACCCGACATCATCTGCCTGGGAAAATCCATCGGCGGAGGTTTCTCGCTGGCCGCGTTCGCCGCCAGCCGGGAAATCATGGACGTCATTGCCACGCAGAAGATGTTCCATGCCGGCACTTACAACACTAACCCGGTGGTGATGGCCGCGGGACTGGCGACTTTCCGCGAAGTGCTGACTCCGGCGAGTTACGCGCACATCGACAAGATCGGCAAGAAACTGCTGGCCGGCTATCGCCAGATCATCGCCGGTACTGGCCTCACGGCTTATGTGGACGGCGCCGGCGCAAACGGCGCACTGATGTTGTATCCCAAGCAGGTGCGAAATTACCGCGACTGGTACCACGTCGATGAAGACTTGTGGACGCATTACTGGTTCGCCATGGCCAATCGCGGCGTCATCGCGCAGCCGTACTGGTGGGACGAGCAGTGGACGCTCTCGGTGGCCCATACCGAAGCCGACATCGACCGTCACCTGGAAGTGTTCGCGGAGGTCGCTCCGGCTTTGGCGCAAGCCCAGCAGGAACGCCAGCCAGTTCCGGCGCACTCGGCATAAAAAGAGGTAATGTCTCGTCCTACATAGCCACGTCATGGCCACCAACACGGCTCAACCCACTGCTTCCCAGTCCGCTCCGCATCTTCGGCGCGTTCTCGGGACCTGGGATCTGACCTGGCTGTGTGTGGTGGCCATTACCAATATGAATCTGGTCCCAGTGGTGGCGGCCGCAGGATTCGTCACCATCTGGCTCTGGTTGCTGGCCTTGGCGTTCTTCTTCTGGCCGCAAGGGATTGCCGTGATCGAGTTGTCCCATCGCTTCCCAGGAGAAGGCGGCCTGTACCTTTGGGCCAAGGAAATGTTCGGGGATTTTCACGGCTTCATGTGCGGATGGTGCTACTGGCTCACCAACATGTTTTTCGTCCCCACGCTTCTCTTCTATCTGGCTGGCATTTGGGCCTTTGCGGGCGGCAAGCAGGCCGTGGCGCTGGCTGAAAACCGGCTCTTCTTCTTTTTCGTGAGCCTGGCGCTGCTATGGCTGACGGTCATCTTGAATATCCGCGGCATGGGCGTGGGCAAATGGGTGAACAATCTCGGAGGAATGGGAACGTTCACTACCGCCGTGGTGCTGATCGGCCTGGGGACGATCACGGCGCTCCGCCATGGCGTTCATATTCCGGCCGGCAGCTTCAACCTCGGCGAACTGGACTGGCGGCTGGTTTCGTCATTCGGCGTCATCTGCTTTGGGCTGGTGGGGCTCGAGCTCGGCCCGGTGATGGGAGACGAAATCCGCGATCCGAAGCGCACCGTGCCGCGGGCCGTTTTGTGGGGCGGCCTGCTTTCGGGAGCTCTTTACGTGGGCGCGACTCTGTGTCTGTTGCTCGCAGTCCCGCAGAAGGACATGATCGTGATTCAGGGAGTGCTGCAAGCGGTCGACCGCATGACCGTAAATACCAGCCTCGCCTGGGTATTGCCGCCGCTCGGCCTGGTGATGATTTTCGCCATCGCCGGATCCACATCAGCGTGGATCGGCGGTTCCGCGCGGATTCTGTTTGTGTCCGGCCTGGACCGGTATCTTCCGCGGATGTTCGGAAAGATCCACCCTCGATACGCGACTCCCTACATGGCGCTGACCGCTTTGGCGGTACTCTGTTCCGTCATTGTCTCCATGAGCTTTATTGGAGCGACAGTGAAAGAGGCCTACGTTACGCTCCTCGATCTGTCAGTGGTGCTCCAAATGTTGTCGTTCCTATATCTGTACGCTACGCTTCTCGCCGTGGCGATTCGCGGCAGATCCGGTTCCGGCTACTTCGGCAAGGCGCGCATCTGGATTGCGGCATTGAGCGGCCTGACCGCGACTACGCTGGGTGGCATTGTGGCTTTTGTGCCGTCGCACCAGATCACGTCGATCTGGGTCTTCGAACTCAAGATGTTCGCCGGTTGCGGTTTGTTTCTAGGCCTGGCTGCCTTCTTATTTCGCTATTATTCCGGCCGGAAAGATCAGGCTGCGGCTATCATGACCAGATGAAGCTCATCGCCGCATTGGCTGTTGCCGCCTTCGCCGCAAGTGCCGCCGATACGCTCAAGATCTTCGGGCGGGAGTGGACCGTTCCGGTTGCTTCGGATTGGAAGGTGGGTCAGGAGGAAGGCACGCCCGTGTTGCGGCTCGTGGAGCACAGGGGGCCGCTGCCGGGACCGCGCCGTCCCGTCCAGTTTGCGCTGGCAGACGTCGAATATTCCGGTCAGGTAACTGTCGAGGGGGATGTGAAGCCGCTCGGTGGATCGCTTCTCATCGTTTTCGCGTACCGTGACGCGGCGCACTTCGACTATGCCCACTTGTCGGTGGATACGGGTACGAAACAGCCGGTCCACAACGGCGTCTTTCACGTATATGGCGGGGAGCGCGTGCGCATCAGCTCCGAGCAAGGGCCTGCCGCGCTTTCAGCGACCGGCCGCTGGTACCACGTGAAGCTGAAGCATGACGCGGTTACAGGAGCGGTCACTGTGACAGTGGACGGCCAGGCCGTGCCGGCACTGGAGGCGGTGGACCGCAGCCTCGGACCGGGCAGGGTGGGCATCGGCTCTTTCGATGAGACTGGGATATTCAAAAACATCACGATCACGACCACACCCGCGCCAGGCGGCGGCCGCTAATCCCGCTGGATGCTCAGCGTCAGTATCGCCGGCTCGGGCAGTTCTTCGAACTCGAGTTTGCCGAACTCCCAATCTTCACGCCGGGCTCTTCGGGCCTGCCACCACGCTCCGAGGAGCACGGCGAGCAGGACCAACGTAGGGCGCGGTCCCTTCAGACACCAGTTCACGATAGTGCTGAGGACGGAGACGTAGAGTATGACGGCGATCCCGTAGAGCACCAGGGTTTCGATCAGGGGACGGCGGCCCGGCAGATATCCGGAAGAGAAGGGAATCTTCTCGAAACGAATGAGCAGGAGCTCCATCAGCGTAAGGGACGGCAGCAGGCACAAGATGGTCGCGACGATTCCCGTGCCCGGGCCAAGCACGCGTATTTCCACCGGAAGGGTGCATAATGCCACCGGTGCCACGGCGAAGCACAGAAGAAACTGACGCACGGCGGCAAGGAAGATGGGCCGGTTGCCCAGCTCGTTTACCCGGAACACCCAGTTGGCGCGGAGTTCCACCGGCAGCCGGAAAAGGTAGCGGAAACCCGCCAGCACAAATAATGACAGTGCCAGCGGGGCCGAGATGGCGGCCTCGCGCAGTGCAAGCGCGCGCGCGGAGAACGTGCGAAAGTTGCTGTCGAGCGACAGGCTCACGAAGCTGTCGAAAATCAGGGCGGCGGCAATCGCGGCAAATGCCGTGAGGACCAGGCGGTGCTGGCGGCTGCGCGCCAGTGTCTTAGCGATGAAGGCAAACACGGCCAGCTTGCTTGGGTTGGGGATCAACACGCTGGCGCGTTCCGCCAGCCAGCTCCGCCGTTCCATCTTGGGCGCCACGGCGGGAGACTCCAGCAGTCGCACTTTGTGGCGGCGGTAACTCCAGAGGTAAGTGATCACGGCGGCGGCAATCGCTGTGGCGACACCAGCCAGGCTTATGTACGCGAGCCGTGTGGCGAGCCGCTCCTGGTTGCCGGCCATCACCTGATGTAAGCCCAGAAACCAGGCGGGCGGAACCCATATGGCCCAGTCCGGGCGCTGGTTCATCGAGTTCTGCAGGCGCGGGATGGAAAAGACCAGCGGCAATCCGCATAGCAGCAGCAAAAGTAGCGCGCCTTGCATGGCAAGCGAGACGCGGGCGAACTGACCCGGCGGCAGAGTGTTCAGAAGCACTCCCTGCAAGGCGACCAGCGAAAAGAAGACAAACAGCGCGGCCAGCGAGCAGGAAACAAATGTTGCCGGAATCTGCGCCGTGGACGGGATAGCGTACTGGCCGGCCATGACCGCGGGCAAGAACAGGCTCGGCGGGAGCGTGGTGGCTACGACGAACGCTCCGGCGAAGGCGACGAGCGCGCTGAACTTCGCGATAAACACATCGCGCATGCGGATGGGAAGCGACGCCAGCGCCAGGTAATCACGCAGACCTGGGAACAGCGACGGCCATTGCAGCGTGGTGAAAAGCCCGATTACGAACATGGCGAGGGTAACCAGGAACAGGGCGTCGGCGATGGATGCCAGGCGAAACGGCTCCGGCGTGTCAAGCTCGGCGAGCACTCTGTACTTGTGATAGTAGGCCTGCACGAAAATGATGCTGGACGATAGCAGAATGGCCAGCGCGCCGATGGCAACCACACGCCACTGTCCGGGTGTCGAGACGAGGTCGCTGTCAAAGAAGCGCTGGAAGAAGTGGCGACGCAGCTCGAATCCGGTCGAATGGGTTTCCTCCAGCCAATCGTGGAGCGTGTGGAGGGCGTCTCGCATGCGGCCTCGGGCTCAGCTCCGCATTGCCGCGAGGATACCGTTGACTAGACGGCCCGGGTCTTCCTGGTCGGTCAGGTGCGCGAAAATACCTTCGAGCGAGGGTTGCTGCATCAGGTCGCGCAGGCGTTCGATAGCGTCGTAAGCCACCACCTTCCCTTTGCGCAGAATGACCACGGCCGAGCAGACTTTCTCGATGACTTCGAGTACGTGCGAGCTGTAGAGAATCATCTTGCCGCGGTCGGCGAGCGCGCGGAGCAGGTTGCGCAACACCAGGGCGGTGGTGACGTCCAAGCCGGAAAACGGCTCGTCCAGGATCAACAACTCGGGATCGTGCAGCAGTGCCGCCGAAAGCAGAATCTTCTGCCGCATGCCTTTGGAATAGGAGGAGAGCGGCGAGTAGCGGTCCTCCCAGAGCGAGAAGAGGCGCAGCATTTGATCCATGCGTGGCTCGAGCACGGTGCGGGGCAGGCCACGCAGCCGGCCTACCAACTGCAGATATTCGCGCCCTGCGAGGTGCGGGTACAGGTGCGGCTCTTCGGGCACGTAACCCATGCGGCGCTGGAAGCCGATCCAGTCCTCGCGCACATTACGGCCGTTAAAGAAAATCTCGCCATCGGTTGGCTCGATGAGCCCGGTGAGCACTTTCACCGTGGTGCTTTTGCCGGCGCCGTTGGGTCCGACGTATCCGAGGATCTCGCCAGGGCGAATGGTGAAGCTGACGCCCTCCACGGCGGGGATGCGGTTGTAGCGCTTGATCAAACCGCGCACTTCGAGCATGGTTACCCATTAGACTCGGTGTGGCGCCGAATAGTTCCCCCGCAGCCCGAACCGGATCAAGATTTTCGCCGGGGCTTCGTTCGGGCGCGCTTGTACTTGAGGGAGATCAGTCCTTTCGAATACGTCTTGTTTTCAACCAAAGCGAAGTCCCGCTGTGGGAAACCGCTTAGGAAGAGCGGAATGCCTTCACCGAGCAGCACGGGAACCACGCCGAGGTAGAGCTCATCGACCAGGTCGGCTTTGAGAAAGTCGCGGGCCAACTCCCCGCCGCCCATGAGCCAGATGTTCTTGCCGCGGCGTTTTCGGAGCCTGCTCACGAACGCGCTGAGCGATTCATTGACGAACACGATCCCATCGCGCTCGCCGGGCGGTTGCGAGCGGGAGAAAACATACGTCGCCATGGATGATCCGCCGAAGGAGCCGCCCATCTGGAGCGCGGCGTCGAGGGTCTTTCGGCCCATGACGGCCGTGTCAATCGTTTTGAAAAACGGAGCCATCGAATAGTCTTTCGGCATGAAGAGAAAGTCGACGGCGCCGCTCAGGCGGGCAATGTAACCGTCAATGCTGACGCCGAGACCGAGGACGACATTGCGCATGATGGATGGTAACCGGGATCTCCGCCTGGCGACCCGATCGCGGACAGTATACTCCGATCAGGAGCTTGTTTTTGAAGACCGCTTGCTGTGCGCGCGGCTCGGCAAGAGCCCTGGAGTCAGCGGATGCTTTGTGAGCCACGACCACAGGGAGTGGTCGTAAGCTTCAGATGGCTTCCAGCTCTTCTTCGAGCATTTGCTTCTGGGAGAGGTCGGCGTAGTAGCCGCCGGCGGCCACCAGTTCGGCGTGCGTGCCTTGCTCCACGATGCGGCCTTTTTCGAGAACCACGATGGAATCGGCCTGGCGCACGGTGGAGACGCGGTGTGAAATCAGAATGACGGTCCGCCCGCGCATCACGGCGCCCAGGCCGTTGAGAATGCGCTCTTCGGTGAGGGTGTCCACGCTCGAAAGGGCGTCATCGAGGATCAGAATGCGCGGGTTACGCAGAACGGCCCGGGCGATGGCGGTGCGCTGTTTCTGCCCGCCGGAGAGCGTGATGCCGCGCTCGCCCACCATGGTTCGGTAGCCATTGGGAAAGGACTCGATATCGCTCGCCAGTCCGGCGAGCTCGGCTGCGCGGCGGATCTCCTCATCGGTGGCATTCTCCACACCAAAAGCAATATTCTCGGCGATGGTGGCGCTGAACAGAAACGTCTCTTGCGGGACGAAACCGATGTTGCGACGAAGTTCGGCGGGGTCGAGCGCGCGAAGATCGATGCCATCCAGATATACGGCACCGGCCGTCGGATCCATCAAGCGTGGTACCAGACTGACCAGCGTGCTCTTGCCGCAACCGGTGTGGCCCACGACGGCTTCGGTAGCTCCGGCAGGAATGAACAAGTCCACGCCATCGAGCGCACCGCCGCTGGGATAGTCCAGCGAGACTCCGCGGAAATCGATTTCACCGCGCACGTCAGGAATCGGAACCGGTGATTTGGGCGCGGCGATGGTGGGCCGCTCGCGCATGATCTGATTGATGCGGCTCATGGACGCGCTGCCGCGCTGCATCAGGTTGACCACCCAACCGAGCGCAATCATGGGCCATACCAGCGTGCCCATGTAGGTGTTGAACATCACGAAGCCGCCGAGCGAGATGCGGCCGTGCAGCACCTGGTATCCGCCGGCCCACAGCACCACCAGAAACGTGATGCCGATCAAGGCTTCGAGCAGCGGCTGGAACAGGCCTGAGATGCGCACCAGGCGCAGATTCTGCGCGATGTACTGCCGGTTGAGTTCCTCGAAACGCCGCAATTCAGCTTCTTCCTGCACGAAGGCCCGAATCATGCGCACGCCCGACAGGTTCTCCTGCACGCGGCTGCTGATATCGGAAAACATCGCCTGAATGGCTTCAAAACGATCGTGAATAGCGCGGCCGAACAGGATGACGGCCACGCTCACCAGGGGCGCGGGGAGAACGGCGAAAATCGTCAGCCGCCAATCGCGCTGCGCCATAACGGCGATGGCCAGCATAAAGGTAAGACTGGTTTCGGTCCAGTACATGATGCCCGGACCGAGCATCATGCGGACGGCGTTTAAGTCGTTGGTGGCGCGCGCCATGATGTCGCCGGTGCGCTGGCGAGCGTAGAAATCGGGCGAAAGGGACACCAGATGTGCGAACAGGTCGTTGCGGAGGTCGTACTCGATGTCGCGCGAGATGCCGATCAGGATCACGCGCATCCAGAACTGGAAAAGGCCTCTCAGCAGCGCAGCCGCGATCAAGAGCAGGGATAAACGGAGGATGACAGCAAGCGGCCGGCCGACGGTAAGCGCGTCGATGGAGCGGCCGATGATCAACGGGATGGATGCATGGCAGACGTCCTTGAGGATCAGAGAGCCCATCCCCAGCGCCAGTCCGCGGCGGTAGCGCCGCATGTAAGGCCACAGGGTGCGAAACGATTCCAGCATCGGCTACATTCCCACCAGGCTCGTGATGGTCTTAGTCCATTCCAAGAAAAAAGTCTTGCGGCCCTCCCGCGTGTGCCACCAGCCGTAAGGCGTAAAGAATTCGTCGGGAGCCGCGACCATGCGTATATCGATGTCCGTCCAGCGGGCTCGAAGAGTGCGCAGAGCGCGGCGTGTGTGGTAATCCGAAGTCACCACTATCGTGTGATGCACGTTCCGTTTGTGAAGCTCCGGCCAGATCACGCGCGCTTCCTCATCGGTAGAGTGTGCGTTGTGCGGGAACGGGATAAACCAGGCGACGGGATAGCCTCGCTTCACGATGAATGGAATGGCTAGATCGCTTTCGTGCAGATCGTAATAGCCGGGAGGGCCGCTCACGAGCACTTTGAGTGCGTAGCCCTCCTTCACCAATTCCGCGGCCTTCAGGATACGGTGCCCGTAAGGATCGCCGGCCAAGACGACGATGATGTCGGCGCGAGACGGCGCTTGTCCCTCGACTAGAAACGCGCCCATCCAACCCATCCATACGGAATGAGTGAGCGCGAGGAGGATAACCAGCACCGTCAGGATGACAAAGTTGATTGCAGGAAAACGGCGGCCCGCCACGAACTATTTCTCATCCGAGGTGTTCTTCTGGTCCAGATGGCCGACGGTCTTCAGACGCTGGTAAAGCTTCTCAACTTCGGCCTCGTCTTCAGGCCGCAACAGGCGGTAGCGCGGGGAAGGGAGCTGGCGGCGGTCCGGGCCCGGGTTCAGCGCCTCGCCCCAGTATTGGCGGTAGGGAACCCCGTCGATCAGGGCGTCGCGCGAGAGCCGCCGGAGATTTCGCAGCAGGCTGTTGCAGCAATCCAGATCACCCGGATAGATCAACACCAGCCGCGAATCGTCGAATAGCGTCATGCGTACGATGAGCGGGGAAATCCATCCAGTACGGTCCAGGCGGCGGATATCCATCCAGAGAATACGATGGTTGCCGATGGCCAGATGGTCCTCATGAATTTCGATTGCCGGACGGAACGCCATGACGAGCAACAGAGCCGAACTGATGACGAAGAGGACGGCGGGGACGAAAGCGGGAGCCCATTCGAGGCCGAGCCAGCCCGAAAATGCCGCAAGCGCCAGCGCCGTGACACCGAAGGAAAGATAATGGCGAGCCGGCACGTAGCGAGTCATTCCAAACCCCGACACCTCTAGCCTACTCCGGCCCGGCGTCTTCGTCAATGCGCTCGCACGAAGCGCAAACCGCGCCAACTGTAGTGGAGTCCGCTCCAGATTGTGATGCCCGCAGTAGGCCAGATGAGGCCCTCGGCCAGCGCGTGGAGGGCCGGTGAATCTACGGCATTTTGCGTCATCCAGGCGATGGCGCACGCAATCTGAACGAAGGTGCTGGCTTTACCCCAGACGCTCGGACGGAACTGGCGAAAGCCCGTGAAGAGCAGTGCGACGCCGGATGAAGCCAGCAAAAAAAGATCGCGTCCGAAGATCACGATGACGAGCCACCAGGGCACTGTACCCGCCGCCGCGAGCGAGAGGTACACGCCGCTGATCAGCACTTTATCGGCGATGGGATCGAGATACGCGCCGGTGGCGGTGATCTGGCCGAAGCGTCGCGCCAGCAGGCCATCGAGGCC
>JBGPKX010000012.1:0-33157 GCA_041486185.1 Bryobacteraceae bacterium
CGCAGGACTCACTGCGCGCCTTGATCATTAGTAAGAAAGGCGATACCTACGATCAGGATGCGCTCCGCCGGGATTTTATGGCCCTCTGGAACTCCGGCCGTTTTGACGACATCCGCCTGGAAACCGAGCCCGGCAAGACAGGTCTGATTGTGCGTTTTGTGATGACCGAGCGTCGCATGATACGCACCATCAACTACGAAAACATGAAGTCAGTCACGGTCTCGGAAGTGCTCGACCGCTTCAAAGAGCGCAAAATCGGCTTGTCCGTCGAATCGCCGTACGATCCCAACAAGGTACAACGTGCGGCGGTTGCGCTGAAGGAGCTCTTAGCCGAGCGCGGACGGCAGTTCGCCACTGTCGATCCAGAGATTCGGCAAGTACCACCCTCGTCGCTCGAGATCACATTCGATGTGAATGAGGGACCAAAGGTGAAGGTGGGTGAAATTAATATCGAGGGTAACCGGGCTTTCAGTGAACGGGCTGTTGTCAGCGCTATGAAGAACCTTCGTCCGATTGGTATCCCCCACTCTATCTTGTTCGAGAATCTGTTCGCCAAAACCTATGACTCCACGAAGCTCGATGAGGACAGGGATCGCATCCGGCAGTTCTACCAGGACCACGGGTATTTTATGGCGCGCGTGCTCGACCCCACAGTTACCTTGCGTGATATAGACGCAACCGGAATGCATATCCCGCTGGTCAAACCGAATAAACCGAGGAAAGTGGCGGACATCAATATCCCCATTGAAGAGGGCAAGCTGTACCGCGTGAACAAAGTGAACTTCGAAGGTGTGAAGCTGTTCCGCACTACGGACTTCTTGCAAAAGGACATCTTCAAGATGAATGATGGTGACATTTTCTCAACCGGGAAGCTCCGAAAGGGCATCGAGCAGATGAAGAAGCTCTATGGCGACTTCGGATACATCGACTTCGTGCTCGAGCCGTCATTCGATGTGATCCCAAATAAGGAAAAGGTCGACGTCACGCTTACAGCCGACGAAGGCAAGCAGTTCTTCCTGCGCCGCATCGATTTCACCGGGAATACCACCACGCGAGACAAAGTCATTCGACGGGAGCTCCTGCTCGACGAGGGCGACATCTTTAACAATCGCTTGTGGGAGCTGAGTATCCTGCGCTTGAACCAGCTCGGGTATTTCGAGGTGCTCAAGCCGGAAGAAGCCGCCACCATCCAGCGCAACACGCAGAACAACACCGTTGACGTAACGTTGAAAGTGAAGGAAAGGGGAAAGAACTCGGTTGGACTAAATGGCGGGTTCTCAGGAATCGCCGGCAGCTTTCTCGGGTTCAACTACTCCACCAACAACTTCCTCGGTCTGGGCGAGACCTTGTCTCTTGAATCGCAGGTTGGTACCCGGCTGCGGGACGTTAACGTCGGGTTTACTGAGCCTTATCTTTTCGACAAGCCGATTCAGGCAGGTATCGTGATTTACCTCCGGCGGTTCAACTACGATCAAGGCCGCGAAATATCGCTCCTGAGTGGTCAGAATCTCACTCCTCTGTTCAATGCGCTAGGTCAGAACAACCTGCTCAACTACATCCAGAACAGCCATGGCATTAATCTGTCGGCAAGCAAAATGCTGCGGCGTACCTTCTCACGCATTGGCATTACTTACGGATATGATGACTCTAGCATCGTGACGAACAATAATACATCCACGCAATATTTCCAATACATTAATTTCCAGGGCATCAGCGGCCCGAACTCCCTCAGCGGCATCAAGACCAGTTCCGTCACGCCGTCATTCAGCTACAACACGGTGAACCATCCGATCGTTCCCACCGGCGGAAAAAGCATATACTTCTCGACCCAGCTGGCGGGCAGCGTTCTCGGCGGCAACGTCAACACCGTCCGCCCGACGCTCGATCTCAAGTATTTTCGGCCGAATCCGCTGAACCGTAATCACATTCTGGCATTCCATCTCATGGGTTCGCTGCTGTCCGGGTACGGAGGCAAGGTGGCGCCCCCATTTGCGCGGACCTTCATCGGCGGCGAGCAGGACATCCGCGGGTTCGATAACTGGGGTATCACTCCCATCGCATTCATCGCAAGCTCGGCGACAGTGAATGTGTATAACAATGACGGAACACAGCGCCAGCAGACGATTTTAGTGAATGGTGTGCCGACACTGGTGAACTCCACCATGAATATCCCAATTTATCAGCTCGTCACTCCAGGGGGCGACACACAAGGCGTCGGTAATTTCGAATACCGCATCAAAATATTCGGCCCCGTAACTCTAGCGCTCTTCTTCGACGTTGGAGTGAACCGAATCGTACTGCCAAATCAGTTAACCATGAACCCGACCCGCGTGGCGCAGTTGAACGCGGAGTTCCCGCAAGCAGACTTTGACGGAAAGGTGAGGCTCGCTCCAGGAACCCAGAACATACGGTCCTCGACGGGCATTGAACTGCAGGTTGTGCTGCCCGTAGTGCAAGCGCCCTTTCGGGTGTACTGGGCGTACAACCCGCTGAGGGTTGACCAGACTTTGCAGCCACCAATTGTGGCCGACCGCTCCACGTTTCCGAACAACGCGACCTTTCTCAAGGCAATCACGGCATTCGGCCAAGCCTATCCGTTCTACGAAAAGGCCAGCACGTTCCGGTTCACGATCGGACGTACGTTTTAACAGCCGGGTGGATCTCACACTTTGATCTTCGAGCCAGGTCGTCCAAAAGCGCAGCACTGCATTTAACTCCAAGAGCATTGTTTTCATCTGATATTGGGGTTATGCTCTCAATCACATCGGTCTCGTCAAGCAATAGTTGGTAAATGGCGTTGGAACGCCGGAAGAGGTGTGTCCCGCAGCGGACGCATAACGTCCGGCCGCGCACGCATGCGTTTACCGTTTGTCTCGGAAGGTGAAGTGTGCTCGCCCAATCCGCGGCCGGTGTACCTCAGAGGTGCTCATGGCTGGCAAACGTTATGAGAAGGATGAGTTACAACAGATCGCAATCATGCGGGATCGCGGTCTTTCGATTGCTGCGATCGCAAAAGAGGTGGGGCGTACGCCGTCCGGTGTCCAGGGCGCGCTTCGTGCGCGGGGCTGGATCGATTCCGCGCGGTCGCAGGTAATGAGTTCCGTCCGGACGTTCTCCCCTGACCAAAGGGAAGCCTTTCGGGAATTTATCTGCTCGCGTGCGGCTAGACAAACACCAACCGACATTCGCGATGAGTGGAATCGAGAAGCCGCAACCAACGGTTGGCCGATCGTAAACAGCGAGCGGGTTATTTACTGGTTGCGCGGGTTCGGGTTGCAGAGGTCGAAAAGGGACTATATGCAGTTCGAATCATACCGGCTGAAGCAGAGCGTCGCTCAGAAGGCCCGGCGTGCAAAAGAGCAAAAAGCCAGGCGGCTAGTTCTCCGGACACTGCGGGGTGAAGTTTATGCGCGCCAACCAGATCTTCCCCGGCGGAAGTGCCAGGTCTGCAGCGAAACTTGGCCACTCACCGAGGAGTTCTTCCGAAATGCGGGGGCCGGCCCGGGATACTTCCTCAACACTTGTAGGATGTGCTATGGGAGTCTCAATGGCACGGCATCAGACCGGCGAAGGCGGCGCATGGACGCATATGACCGCCATGTCATCGTCAAACAGATTAGTGTCGCAAAAGCTGAGCGTGATTCTTTTCTTCGCCAGCACCGGACCTTTCCAACACGCAGGTGCTCTCGTTGTCACGAGAATTGGGAACTTCTGTCAACGCGTTACCCCATGTACGACAGATCAAGCGGCGGTAAGCTTTACAGGCGGACCTGTCGATTTTGCCTCCGAGCCGCCGCGAGATTCAAAGAGCGAGCCGAATCGGTTCTCGATCGAATCCCCGCTATGAAAGATTGTGACCCGAACGCCCAGAGAATCGTTGAAACGGATAGTCACGTGCCGCTCTTTGCCCGCTAGGAGCGTGTTGCAAGAGGGTTTCGGTCACCACTTGCTAACGCGCGCGGCTCACCAACTAAATCTCAATCAATGCAACAAGCGAATTACTGAGCCCCGACCGCAAGGGATCGGTTGCTTCGAGTTCTTCACCAAGCTTCATTAAGTACCTGAAATTCAGACATTTCCTTCGGCGTCCGAATGTCCCAAGTACTGCCGCTCTGCGAATATCATGAGTTCGCTTGTGGTTCCGAAAATTAATAAATCCGGCGATCGAAGGCGGCATCTGAATGGGCACTTGGTCGATGTGAGCCGACGCTCTTGTCTTGGAAAGGCGGGCTCCAGGGCGACAAGTGACCTCCAAAGACGACACCGGCTTACGGATGTCAGCTCAATGCGCGAAGAGATGGCGAACGGAGGAAGTCTTAATGTTTGAAAATCACGCGCCAGAAGCGCCCGATGGCCGGAACGCCGAACACGACCTTTGGCTTGCGATGCAGGCGGCATACAAAAAGTACACGGACGCCACCGCGGCACTCGACGCGGTTACCTCGCAAGTTCTCGCCGCAACCCCTTGCTCGGATGGAAGGCTCGGAATCGAGAAGGCGGCGAGCGAACAGCGGAATGCATTTGAAAACTACATGGAAGCCCGGATGCAATTCGCTGAATGTCGGTACGACCGAAACAACGCCGGAATGGGAAGTGTTGCGGGTCCGCACACCGTGGGAGGTTCCACGCTGCCCAACGAAGAGAAATCTACACACCGACCCTGGGCTGGATTTACAGATTCCAGACTGGCCCTTCCTGCAGCAGCGGTGGCGCTTCTTTGCACAGTGGCCTTCACCTTCGGTTACTTGGTGCGTGCGCAGAGACATGTCCGCGATTCAGATGCGGCTCGAGATGAGATTCGCGCGACGTTGAATCAAACCCGCGATGGTGTCCAGGCCGTTGTGCGGAAATTCGATGCATTGAACGTGACGCAACAATTGGTAATTCGGGAGTCTGCCGGTGCACCTGCGGCGCCGGTTCGCCCGCAGCGCACCGGCGTCACCAGGGCTGCAGTAGGAAAACCGGCCGAAGAGGCCAGCCGGCGGTCCATCCAGGCGCCAGTCGCAGCTCCGCAGAAATGGCGCAAAATTCCCAGGAACCACCAGGAACAGGTTCATCAAGTCCAGAACCTTGGGGACCGCAGCTATTACGAATTCAGTCTCACGCTTTCCAGACATTTCAAACGCATAGGGCCCCTCAGTCTGTCCCTACGTATGGTGAACCCCAACGAGAAGTACTTTGATTTGTGCATCATGGCCGATGATTTAAAGCTCAGACACGTGAAGCTTCATAAGGCGGTTCGGATCAACCTGAGCGATCCGTCCCGCCGTGTGGACCTGGTGGCCAGCCGCATCGACAAGAATCATGTGCAGGGCTACTTCAGCGTAATCAAGAGCCAGAAAGCAGATCTGACAGCTGGTCAACTTCGACGGAGACCGGCCGGCGGTTCGTAGAGCCTTGATCGGGCAAACCCGATGCATTCGAGGGACAACTGCATCTCGCGCGAGGCGACTGGTTTATCCTCACAACACTGCAAATCAAGCGACCGATCATATGCGGCCTGACGATGACTTCATCGCCGACGCGCCCACCTTCCCGCTGACAACAATTATTCTCTGACGTTGACCTGATATGGCGATGTGTAGCGGCATCGCATATCCGTCCGGTGAAACCCACGATTGAGCCACTTTGAACAGCCGTTCATCATTTCTAGCAACTGATGCGCGGAAGTTCTTACGCTCGGATCGGGCTGGCGCTCAAGGTTCTCGCCTGCTGCGATTTCGACAAGAAGGCCGCGCTCACAGCCGATGACCTCGACAGCCTCAGAATCTGCCTGGACCACGACGCAACTTGTATGTCATTCCATCAGATTGCTTGCGCGGTCATTGAACAGGAACTCGATGAGCTGAAGAAGACACACGCCGACCGGGGACACGTGTTTCAGCCGGAGAGGCAATTGTAACGCCGCGCTGTGTGGCGCAGTGTCAGAAGTCACGATGGCAGTGCTGCGGTCAGACAGGGTAGACTCGAGGTACTGGAGGCCGGAATGTCCCTTCGACCCGTGAAGCGGCTCGTCAAGTCCAAGCCAACCCTCGAAGGCGCGGGCGTGCACCTGCGTCGCGCGTTCGGATTCGGAAACACGTCCGACTTCGACCCGTTCCTCCTCCTCGATGACTTCCGCAATGACATTCCGGAGGACTATCTGGCGGGCTTCCCATGGCACCCTCACCGCGGCATTGAGACCATCACGTACGTCCTCGCCGGAACTGTGGAGCACGGCGATAGCATGGGAAACCACGGTGCGATCGCTGCTGGCGACGTCCAGTGGATGACGGCGGGCCGCGGCATCATTCACCAGGAAATGCCGAAGGGCGATGCTGCGGGCCGCATGCACGGGTTCCAGTTATGGGCCAATCTTCCGTCGTCGCTCAAAATGACCGCACCGCGTTACCAGGAGGTGAAAGCCGCCGACGTCCCAGACATCAAAGACGACGACGGCACTCAGGTTCGCGTCGTGTGTGGAAGCTTTTGGGGTACGCGCGGTCCGGTGGACGGCATCGCGGCTGACCCGATCTATCTCGATGTGTCCGTGCCTCCAGGCCGAAGGAAGACCCTTCCGGTCGAGACCACTCGGCACGCCTTTGCCTACGTTTTCGCAGGGGCGGGGAAGTTCTGCAACGCGTCCGGTCCCTTGGCAGCGCCGACCGAAGCCGTCGGATGGATGGACACTGCGCCTCCTTCCGAGGCGGATAATCGCTCGCTCGTACTCTTCGACCGTGGCGACGAACTTGAAGTACAGGCTGGGGACGACGGGATCCGCTTCCTGCTGGTCTCGGGAAAACCGCTCGAGGAGCCCGTGGCGTGGTACGGCCCGATCGTGATGAACACACAGCAGCAGCTCCGCCAGGCATTCGAGGAGCTCGAGCAGGGAACCTTCCTGAAGCCGGAGACGCGGAGCTAAGAAGCCAGGGCCAAGCGAATCTCACCCCTTGGGATCGTGTTGAAAAAGGCGAAGGTACCGGTTCCTCGGTCGCGGCTCAGAAAGTGCTTGTTGAATTCAGGCCAGTTGCTGAGCCGCGCTGCATGCCCAAGCGGTGTCTGAAACAATTTTTCAACAAACTCCTCTTCAACGACCTTCAGACTCACCACACTAGGAGATGGCACTCCCGTGTTTCATTGTCATCGGATCATGCTCAAATAAACAAATACGAGCCTCGGTGCACTTACTCTGCCAGGACTTTATGGACGAACTGGACAGCCATCGATCCTTCGCCGACGGCCGAGGCGACGCGTTTCACGCTTCCGGACCGGATATCCCCGACCGCAAAGACTCCGGGTACGCTCGTTTCGAGCAAATAAGGCGCGCGACGCAAGGGCCAGTCAAGTCCAAGATCGGCGCCGGTCTTGATGAACTGTTCGTCATCAAGAGTCAGGCATCCCTGGAGCCATGCCGTGTTCGGGTTAGCTCCCATCATCAGGAACAAATGCTGGATCTCATGCATTTCGGTCGATCCCGTTTGTGAATTTCGCCAGCGTATTCGCTCCAAGTGCGAGTGGCCGTCGAGTGCCTCGATCTCTGTCCATGTCTTGAGAGTGATCTCCGTACACGCTTCAATCCGGGAAATCAAGTATCGCGACATTGTTTCAGCGAGGCCCGGCCCGCGAACCAGCAGATAGACATGCTTGGCGAATCCCGAAAGGAACAGAGCGGCTTGGCCGGCTGAGTTTCCTCCCCCGACAATGCAGACTTCCTCGTTGCGGCAGATCTGGGCCTCGACTTGGGTCGCGCCGTAGTAGACGCCGTTGCCTTCGAACTGAGCGAGATTAGGCAAATCCAGTTTTCGATATTGGGCTCCTGCCGCTACGATGATGCTACGAGCTCGTAGCGATCCTCCATCGTCCAGTTCGATCGTGTAGGGCGGTCGGGTGCACTTGAGCGCGCGGGCGGCGCGAGCCACCGAGATATGCGCTCCGAATTTTTCAGCCTGGACGAACGCGCGCCCCGCGAGAGCCTGCCCCGAAATCCCCGTGGGGAAACCGAGATAGTTTTCAATCCTGGAACTCGCCCCGGCCTGCCCGCCCGGCGCATTGCTCTCGATCACCAGAACATTCAGTCCCTCGGAGGCTCCGTAAACCGCCGCTGCCAGCCCGGCTGGTCCGGCGCCTACGACGATCAGATCGTATATACCGCCCTCGTCGATTCCGGCATTCAGCCCGAAACACTCGGCCGCTTCCGCGTTGCTGGGGTTTCGCAGTACGAGTTGACCTCGACAGATCAGCACCGGGATATCGGCTACCTGGATCTCGAAATGGTCGAGTACCGCCTGGACGTCAGGATCGCGCTCCACATCGAGATAGGTGTGCGGATGGCCGTTGCGGGTGAGGAACGCTCTGAGACGTAAGGTGTCGCCGGAATGACTGGAACCAATCAGTGCGGCATCGCCGACCGAGTGGGCGATGAGATAGACGCGGCGCAACAGGAACGCACGCAAGAATATCTCACCCATCGCAGCGTCTGTCTGCATGATACGCTGCAGGTTCGCCCTGCCGATTTCAAGCAGAGCGCTCGCTTCACGCGCCCGGCAGCGGACCAGACTGCGCCTCCCCGACAACTGGTTGACTTCACCGGTGAACGCCCCGCGCTCGAGGACCCTAAGGGTGGCCTCATCATCGTTTGAAACACCGATGATTTCGATACTGCCGTCCAGTACGACAAAGACGCCGTGGTGTGCGTCTCCCCGGTCGAACAGAATTTCACGCGCCCGCGCGCGACGCTGCTCGCCGAATCCCGCAAGACGCGCCATCTGCGCATCATCCAGCTTGGGGAACATCGATTCAATCTGTTCGGGACTTTCCGCCACCATTGCTCCACGAAGACTTCATCAACATAACACCACATCCAATCCTCGCCCGCCTCTAGTGTCGTGGGTCACAGGCTCGTTGAAGAATTGCGGCGGCGTGTGGCGCGGGCCCTCGGCCTGCGATGTCGGCACTCGTGCCGACACATCTTCGGTCGAAAAGGTCGAGATGAGTCTCGACCCAGCAGCCTGAGAGGCTGCGCCACCCTCTCTTCAACGAAACGACAGAAGCTTGGGAATAACCGGGATCAATGTGCTGGCGCCACCCGACCGGCGCTGCCTACTGGGTGGGCACCACCGCCTGGGCAGGCGGGGCCGAGTAAGCACTCTCATGGTTGCTACCGTCCACAGCCGTGATCACAAAATAGTATGTCTGGCCGGCCAGGACAGTAGTGTCGGTGTAAGTCGTCCCTGCCACCAGACCCGAGTTCAGCCTGGTGTACGGTCCGCCCGTAAACGTTCCACGGTAAACATTGTAGCCGGCCACGTTGGTTGAGGTGCTGGCAGTCCAGCTCAGATCCACGCTATGAGAACTAACACCCGGACCGGTTACGCATGGCTCACCCAAGGCGCTGTTGATCACTCTTTGCACTACCACGACGTTGCACACTCCGGCCCCGTCGATATTAGCGATGCAAGCCTGCAAACCGAGATCCATGTTTATTGCCGCCTGCACGTCGAGAACATTGACTGTCCCGCCGCTATTCAGGTCACAGGGCTGGGCACCATTACCGACGGAACCGGCGCTCAGGGATGTCGGAGGCAACGGCCCGGCATTCAAGAGACCGAACACGCCAACACCGGACGTTGTTGCCACGTAAACCTTGCCGCTGGCGATGGTCGGCGCGATGTACTTGTTGCCTGCTCCGAAGTGATCGCGGCTGCCCGCCGCCTGGTTGCTGTTGTAAAGCTCGTGCAAGTCTGTCGCGTCGTAGGCATGCAGAACTGCCGGATTCGAGTTCTGGGTCGCCCAGACGATGCCGTTTGTGCTGCCGTTCGACGAGATACTGGGTATGGCTCCTGGGTAACCGAAACTGTTGCCGGTTTGCGCAACTGGCGAGGGCAAGAGCTTTGCATTTGAGAACCGGAACGCATAGATGGGGCTGCCGACTGGTCCGTAATAGATGGTGCCGTTGAAATAGGCGGGCATGGACCAGATTCCGCCCGGCAAAGCCCCGGCAAGCTCCTGATAGATGTTGTTATTACTGGAACTAAATTTCCCCATGGACTCACGGTTCACCAGATATAGGTTGCCGTCTTTGCCCGCACCCACGGCCAGGCGCCAGGCTTTCCCAGAGCCGTCCGTCTGGTCGGGCAGTACCAGCGCTCCTCCCGAGCCGAGATCGGTATCACTTCCGTTCTCCGACACCTCATTATCCATTTCGAAGTAATCCGCCACCGCCAAGCCGGCCGAGGTGGACAGTTTCAGGAAAGCATTGCCATAGTTGCCGTTCGCCGGGAATCCGCTGGCAGTCAGGGTCAAGCCGAAGTCGCCGTTGCCATCGAGGAGGTAGATGTTTCCCGAACTGTCCGCGGCAAGTCCGGCCCCAGCCATCCAGATTCCGCCTTCGCTCCCGTTGGGGACCACATTCAGTACGGTTTTCTGCGCGAGAGTTGCGGGGTCGTACCCCATGACCCAGCCTGTGTAGAGGCCACTGTCGCAATGGGACCCCCACGCCGTATACACGACTCCGTTGAGCAGTAACAAGCCCGGCCGCGACTTATACTGCTTTGCGTCAAATATGACGTTGGTGCCGTCACTGTTGTCGCCGGTGCCGGGATACGTTGCCTGGACCAGCTTGGGCCCACCAAACAATTCAGCGCCGCTGGCCAGATCAAGCGCGTGCAGCCGCTGAAAGTAATTCCCGGAGCCGTTCTTGGACATGGCAACCAGGTAGATCACGCCGTTTGGACCGCGAGTGCGATCGATCACGGGAGTAGCCGTTACGCCAATTTCCGGCGTGACCTGACCGCAGGAGTGGGAGTCCGATGGAGTTTCTCCGGAATTCAACACGGAAACCTTCCAGATCGACGGGCCCGTGTCGGCGTCGAAAGCATAAACACTGTCGTGTTCGGTGGCCACAATCAGGAGGTTATGCGTGCCCTGAGCGGGGATCGCGACGCCCGATACGTACAACGGCTGAGCATCGACCTTGCCGTCCACTGAAATCGTGAAGAGCCTGCCGAAGGAACTGGAGTTGACGTTGTTTGGCGCTAGCGATGTCTCACTCAGGTTTTGACCGGTTCGGGCGATATCGTTGTGATATGTGAGTACGTCTTGCGACTTCGCCAAAGGGAGGTGCGCAAGCCACAAAGACGCCGCCAGAAATGTTACTGTCGGGGTGGAAAGGCGAAACCGCAAAGGCCCCCGAACATCCGATTTCATCGTAACCTCCTCCCGATTTGCCGGCGCCTGCTCCCTGCAACCGCGCGTAGTCACAGCCTCCAGGTGCTTGTTGAAAAACTCGAAGCAACTTACGGTCGCGGCTCGGAATGCGCTTGTTGCATTCGGGGTAGTTACTGAGCCGCGCGCATTAGCAAGCGGTGTCGGAAACAGTTTTTCAACACGCTCCTATGTGTCACTCAAGTTAGGAGACGGCGCAAGATTGCCTTTAGTTAGCAGGAGTATGTAGCTCACCCTTCCTGACAACCGGTGGCAGGTTGAGGGCGGCCCAGGGCCGCTATGTCGGCGCGATTCTTAGGACAGGAATCTACGCGAGAACCTTCTCGATTATCCGCCCGGAGACATCCGTCAGGCGGAAGTCACGCCCCTGAAATTTGACGGTCAGCCGGGCATGGTCCAGTCCGATTAGCCGCAGCATCGTCGCGTGAAGATCATGGACCTCCATGCGGTCGCCCACCGGCGAGAAACCAAACTCGTCGCTTTCGCCGATGGTCTGCCCCGGCTTCACTCCGCCACCGGCCATCCACAGAGTAAATGCATCGATGTGGTGATTGCGGCCCGCTTTGCCGGAATCGCGGACCTCGCCCATTGGCGTGCGGCCGAATTCACCACCCCAAACGATGAGCGTGTGGTCCAGCAGACCGCGCTGCTTCAGATCCCGGATGAGTGCCGCGGTAGGCTGGTCAATTTCGCGCGCCACCTGATCGAGCGGCTGGCCGAGGTCGGCGTGATGGTCCCAATCGGTGTGATAAAGCTGCACGAAGCGCACCCCGCGCTCTACCAATCTCCGCGCCAGGAGACAATTATTCGCGTAACTGGCCATTCCCGGTTCGGCCCCATACATTTCCAGCGTCTCTTTGGACTCTTTCCCGAAATCGATCAGCTCGGGGCCGCTCGATTGCATCTTGTACGCCATCTCATAGGACGCGATGCGCGTTGCAATTTCGGGGTCACCCGATTCCGTGAGCTTCGAGAGGTTCAGGTCGCGAATCGTCTGGATGGTTTCCAGTTGCGCCCCGGCCGAGACGCCCATCGGCCGCGAGAGATCCAGAATCGGATCGCCACCCGAACGGAAGGGGACGCCCTGGTAGGCGGTGGGCAGGAGCCCGCTGGACCACAGAGCCGCGCCGCCACGAGGTCCGCGCGGTCCGGACTGCAGCACCACAAATCCGGGCAGATCGATGGATTCGCTCCCAATCCCGTAAGTGATCCACGAACCCATGCTGGGCCGCCCAAACCGCGTCGAGCCGGTGTTCACGAAACACTTCGCGGGCCCGTGATTGAAGTTTTCCGTGGAGACGCCCTTGAGAAATACGATGTCGTCCGAGATGCCCGCGATGTGCGGAAGCAGGTCCGACATCCATGCCCCGCTCTGGCCGTGTCTCTTAAATGTGCGGCTGGTGCCGAGCAGCTTAGGCTTATCTTTCGTAAACGAATCCATGAAGGCAAAGCGCTTGCCCGCCATGAGCGAGTCGGGAACCGGCTGATTGTTGTATTTCTGGAGCGCCGGCTTGAAATCGAATAGTTCGAACTGGCTGGGGCCGCCCGCCATGAAAAGGTAGATGACGCTTTTCGCCTTGGCCGGAAAGTGCCCGGGCTTCGCCTGCATCGGGTTGGAGGTAGCCGGTTCCGCGAACATGCGTCCATCGCTGAGCAGCGATAAAAGCGCCACCTTTCCGAGACCCACACCACAGCGGCTGAAGAAGTGGCGCCGCGTTTCGAATTGGAGCAGAAGGTCTGCTTGATTCATGCTAATCACTCCCGGGTCAGGAAATCGTCCAGGTTCAGCAGCACGCGAGCAACACCGGTCCATGCGGCCTCGAGCGGCAGATCGGCAGGCAGCATGGCAGCCAGTTTCGGTGGAGGCGGATTCAGGGGAAGACCATCGGGTCCGAATTTTCCGCCCTTGAAGATCAATTCCGTTGCACGTGACGGTTTCGTTCTGTATTCGTCTGCCTGGCGGGCCAGAAACCGTTCCAGGCGTTGTTCTTCATCTGGCCTTGGCACTCGACCCAGGGTGAGCATGCACGCGTAGCGTAAACGCTCCTTATTATCCGGCGGAACTTCTTTGAGAACTCGCGCGGCCAAGCCTTCGGCGAACTCGACGAACGTCTCATCGTTAAGCGTTGTCAGCGCCTGGAGCGGAGTGTTTGACCGGACGCGGCGCGTGCACGCTGAAGTCGCATCGGGGGCGTCGAAGACCACCAGACCCGGATACGCCGCCGAGCGCCGGAAGAAAGTGTACAAACCACGGCGGTAGCGATCCGGCCCCGTTGCAGTGGGCCACACCCCGCTGACCTGCGTCACCGACAGCGCGCCGTCCGGAATTGGGGGATACGTGCTCGGCCCACCCACGGTATCGGTCAACAGGCCGCTTGCCGCGAGCGCGGAGTCGCGGATGATCTCGGCTTCCAGCCTCAGCCGATTCTGCCGTGCCAGCAGCTTGTTATAAGGATCCACGCTCTCGACCTCGGGCCTCCGCTTCGAGAACTGCCGGTATGTCGCGGACGTGACAATCAGACGGTGGATCGCCTTCTGGCTCCAATTCTGCCGGATGAATTCGCTCGCCAGCCAGTCCAGCAGTTCCGGATGCGACGGACTCGCACCCTGTGTGCCGAAGTCGTTTTCAGTTTCGACAATGCCTTTACCAAAGTAGGCCTGCCAGATGCGATTCACGGTGACGCGGCTCGTGAGCGGATTCCGCGCGTCTACCAGCCACCTCGCAAAATCCAGCCGTGTATTCGCGCCCGCCGGCAATTGCGGCAGTACGGCTGGAATCGCGGGCTTTACGGCAACGCCCTTTCGCGTGAAATCGCCTCCGAGTTGCACATAAGTCTGTCTGGGTTGTGGCAACTCGCGCATGATGAGCGCGGTCGTAAACTTCGGTTCACGGCTGCGGAGATCGCGCAGATTCTGGACACGTTCGATCAACCCAGGGTCCTTCGAGCGATCCTCGTCACCAGGCTTTCTAGGACGTGCCGCCAGTCCTCGCACATACGTAATCAACTCCTTGCTGAGAGCCGACCATTGCGCGTCAAACGCCTTCTTTCGCGCGATCTCTTCAGGTGAAGGGACGTCAAGGATGGGCCGGTTGAAATCATACCGCTCATCCTCGTTCGTAATCTCGTCCACGTTATTGAAGTAAGCGAAGAGCTGATAGAACTCCTTCTGCGAGATGGGGTCGAACTTGTGATCGTGGCAACGGGCACAGCCGAGCGTTAGCCCGAGAAAGGCGGCGCCGGTGGTCGAAACGCGATCCACAACCGCCTCCACGCGATACTGTTCGAAATCGATGCCGCCTTCGTAGTTGCTAGGCGTATTGCGATGGAATCCGGTGGCGATCACCTGATCGACGGTTGGATTGGGCAGCATGTCGCCCGCAATCTGTTCGATCGCGAACTGGTCGAAGGGCATGTCGCGATTCAGCGCGTCAATGACCCAGTCGCGATACTTCCACATCTGGCGCGGGGCGTCGATCGTGTACCCATCGGAATCGGCGTAGCGTGCCACGTCCAGCCAGTGGCGGCCCCATCGCTCGCCGTAGTGCGGGGAAGCGAGCAGCCGGTCGACTTCGCGCTCATAGGCATCGGGTCTCGTGTCGGCAACAAAATCGCGAACCTGCTCGGGCGACGGGGGCAGGCCCGTCAGGTCGAGGCTGACCCTGCGGAGCAGTGTCTCTCGGGAAGCTTCCGGCGAAGGCTTCAGATTTTCTTTTTCCAGACGTGCCAGGATGAACGGATCGATCGGATTCCGCACCCACGCTGCATCTTTCACGGGCGGTGGATCCACTCGCTTGACGGGTTGAAAGGCCCACCAGTCGGCACCCTTCAGTTTTGACGCGAGTGCCTCTTCTTTGGGCCACGCGGCGCCCAGCTCAATCCAGCGCCGGATGCTGGCGATCTCCCCGGGCTGGAGTTTCTTCCCAGGCGGCATTTTCAACTCGCCCGTCTGCTCGATTGCCCGAACGAGCAAGCTTTCCGCCGGATTTCCCGCGTTGATCGCTGCGCCGCGGTTGCCCCCCGCCAGAATGGCGTCCCGCGTGGTGAGCGCGAGTCCACTGGACCTGGTTGTGAGATTGTGGCACGGTTGACAATTGGTACGCAGGATCTGCTGGATGTCGGCGCCATCCGATAACGCAGGCTGTTGCGCGAACAACGCGGCCGAACCCACGAATAGGGAGGCGGCCACAAGCGCACATTCGCCAAATCGGATGTGGCGATGTATGGGCACGCATTACACCTTAGCACCAATGGGACCGTTGCGGCGCTCAAGAGCTCTATCACGCGAATTTCGATTCGCAGGTCTGGGCGCCAGTTGATTGAGACGCCGCCGGTCGTATAACGTTGTGCTGGAGCTGCGGCCTGACTGTCCATCTTGTCGACGGCACATACGAGTTGTTCCGGCATTACTACGCGCTGCCGTCCGCACGCGATCGGGACGGTTGCGAGGTGGCCGCGGTCCGAGGCGTACTCACGTCGGTGCTGGGCATGATCAACCACGGCGCCACGCACGTCGCCGTTGCGACCGATCACGTCATCGAGTCGTTCCGCAATGGATTGTGGCCAGGCTACAAGACCGGCGAAGGCATTGAACCCGACCTGCTGGCGCAGTTCTCGCTGCTCGAAGACACCCTCTCGGCGGCCGGCGTCGTCGTCTGGCCGATGGTGGAGTTCGAGGCCGACGATGCGCTGGCTGCCGCGGCGGTGGCGGCGGCTCGCGATGAGCGTGTCGAACGCGTGATGATCTGTACGCCGGACAAGGACCTCGCCCAATGCGTGCGCGGCACGCGCATCGTCCAGCTAAATCGTCGAACCGGCGTCATGTTCGACGAGGCCGGCGTAATCCAAAAGTTCGGCGTCTCGCCGGCGTCGATCCCCGACTACCTCGCGCTGGTGGGCGACGCGGCCGACGGCTATCCGGGCCTGTCAGGGTGGGGGGCAAAGTCATCGGCTGCCGTTCTCGCCAAGTTTGGCCATCTCGAATCCATTCCCACGGACTGGCGCGAGTGGCGCGTGAATGCCGCCAACCCACGTGCCCTCGCAGATACCCTCTCGCGCGAGCGCGACCGCGCGCTGCTGTTCCGAGCGCTCGCCACGCTCCGGACCGACATCGCGCTTTTCGACGACGTGGACCACCTGCGATGGAACGGCCCCACTCCCGCCTTCACCGCGCTCTCGGCACGATTCGACGCGGCGGTCACCGAGAACCGGCGCCCCTGAGCCGTCCTTCCTCTGGCGAGGCGCCAAAAGCCTATTGCCAGAGACTATACTGCACCCATATGCCTCTGCTGCTTCCACTCCTCCTGTTTGCCGCCGCCGCAAGTCCTTACGACATCGTTATCCGCAACGGCCGGATCATCGACGGAACGGGATCGCCATGGTATGCCGGCGACGTGGCGATTCGAGACGGCAGGATTGCGGCGATCGGCCGACTGGCGGACGCTCCCGCGCGACGTACGATCGCTCGCGAAATGGTGATAGCGCCGGGGTTCATTGACATGCTGGGGCAATCGGAAATGACGATCCTGGTGAATCCGCACCTGCCTTCGAAGATCTACCAGGGCATCACAACCGAGATCACTGGCGAAGGCGGCTCGATTGCGCCGCTTACCGATGCATTGGTGAACGCAGACCGGGTCGGTTACGAGCACTATGGTGTGCAGCCAACGTGGCGGACGTTTGGCGAATACTTCGCGCGCCTGCGAAAGCAGGGGATGGGAATCAACCTGGCCAGCTACGTGGGCGCCACGCAAGTACGCCGCGTGGTGGTGGGAGACGATAACCGCGCACCCAGCTCGGCGGAACTGGAGCGTATGAAGGCTTTGGTGCGGGAGGCCATGCACGATGGCGCGGTCGGCCTATCTACCTCACTGCAATATACGCCGGCGCCCTATGCAACCACTGAGGAGCTGATCGCGCTGGCTTCCGAGGCGGCGAAGCTCGGCGGCATTTACGCGAGCCACATTCGGGACGAGGGCGATTCGATTTCGGGCGCGCTCGACGAGGCCTTCCGCATTGGCCGTGAAGCCAGGATTCCGGTGGAAATCTGGCACCTGAAGGCGGCGGGCAAAGCCAATTGGGGCCGCATGCCCGAGATCGTTCGACGGATCGAGCAGGCTCGCCGGTCTGGAATCGACGTGACGGCGGACACGTATGCATACATAGCCGGGTTCAATTCCTTCTCGGCGATCATCCCGCCGTGGGCGCATGACGGCGGCGATCGCAAGCTCATCGAGCGCCTGAAGGACCCTGCCATACGCGCTCGCATCCGCAAGGAAATGGAAACCCCATCGAGCGACTGGAACAACGAATGGCAACAGGTGACCGGACCGGAGTCGATTATCGTCGGTGCCGTGCAGAATCCCAAGCTGCTTCCATTCCAGGGCAAGACCATCGCGGAAATTGCAAAGTTGTGGAACAAAGATCCGATTGACACGGTTTTCGATCTGCTGATCGAAGACGAAGCGTTCACCAGCGTGGCCATGTTCACGATGTCGGAGCCTGACGTGACGCTGGCGCTCGAGCAGCCCTGGGTTTCCATCTGTAACGACTCGCAGGGAACGGCTCCGGATGGCTTACTGGGCAAGGAGCATCCGCACCCGCGAGCATACGGCGCCTTTCCGCGCGTCTTGCGGAAGTACGTGAGGGAGGAAAGAAAGCTTACGCTCGAAGACGCCATCCGAAAGTTCACGGCGCTGCCCGCGCAAAAAATGCGGTTCTCCGACCGTGGCGTTCTAAAGGCCGGAATGTGGGCGGACGTTGTGGTGTTCGACCCTGAAACGATTCACGATTTGGCAACCTTCGACCATCCCAACCAGCTTTCCGAGGGCATGCGGTTCGTACTGGTGAACGGGGTACCCGTGATCGACGAGCGGAAAATGACGAACGCACTGCCGGGGAAAGTGCTGGATCACCATTAAACCTTCCAGTTAGAAGAGGTCGTGCTAGACTGACTTTTCGCTCGGCGCGGCGGCATCTTGGAGTCGCCGCCCGAAACTTCAGAGGTTTGCCCGCGACATGAGCGAATGCCCGCTCTACACTGATCCCGAGCTCTATGATTTCCTCTTCCCCAACCCTCGCGATATGGCTTCCGGGCACGATGAAGTCCGGAGAGCGCGAGCCTTGGCTTCTGAGCGATTCTACATGGATGAGGCCAGGCAAAGCGGTGGCCGCGTGCTGGAATTGGGTTGCGGATCGGGCCGCCTGACATTGCCGATTGCGCAGAACGGAATCGAGATCGTGGGAGCGGATTTATCCAATCCAATGCTCGACCGAGCGCGCGCCAAGGCTCGTGCCGCGGGTGTCCGAGTGCAATATCTGCAGGCCGACATGCGCCGCTTCGACTTGCCCGGGGAATTCTCCGCCATTTTCATCCCCGGCAATTCGCTGCTGCATCTGCTCACCATCGAAGAACTCAAGCAGTGTTTGGCAAGCGTTCGCCGACACCTGGCAGCGGGAGGGCGACTGGTGTTCGACATTTCAAAATGGGACGTGCGCCGGCTTGCACAGAATCCCGGACAGCGTTACCCCGTGCTCCACCTGAACGATCCGAAGCGCGGCGAAATCGCGATTGAGGAAACCTCCAGCTATGATTCCGCGGCGCAGATCCGCCACGTGGTCTGGTACCTTTCCGCGGCGAATGCGGCGGACTTCCGTGTGATCGACTATCATCTGCGAGTGATTTTTCCGCAGGAGTTATTGCTGCTGCTTGAAGTGGCCGGCTTCCGACTGGAGGCCCGCTACGGCGAATTCACGCGCGAGCCGTTTGATTCATCCAGTCAGCGCCAGGTGTGCACCTGCTTCGCCGACTAAGACATAGGTGGCGGCACCACCCTTTTCCGGAAGGGGCGGTCGCGGGTTAACGTTAGTTCCGGTTAATACACAGGGGCAACACTATGCGTTACGGGCGCGACATGATCCAAAGACAGCGTTGACGCAGACGCTGCGCGAGCTCACTATAACTGGAAATCACGATTCTTATGAGCATCTCTAGCCAGTTTTACACCGGCGCTGAACCTTCGTATTTCGCGTCGCCAGATCCAGGCAAGAAATCCCGTCTGCGAAGACTCGGCCGGGCGATTGCCGGCCCCGTCGCGACGAGCCTGATTGTCTCGATTGTGATGACAGTGGTAGGCGTGCGCCTGCTTTGGCAGACGCCCGACGCGATTTCCACGCCGGAGGAAGTTCCGGCCCAAAAACGAATGAGTTCCCGAGCGGACGTGCCGGCTGCAATTCAGGAATCGGAGGTCAAACATATCGGCCGCCGGCTTGGGACGGAGGTTGTGGAGGGCGAGCGCTTAGGGTCTCGGACCGCTCAACTGCAACTCCCTCCGAATCCGCAACTACAGGGAATTATTCTCGACAATCCAAGGTTGCTCCCGCCTTTTCCTACCGAACACAACGTCACGGTCGGTACGCCGCGCGCGCGCCTGGTTCGAACCTTCGGGAAGCCGGACCTGAGCGCACGCACTACGCAACAGCAGCGGGTCATCGAAACATACGTCTATGAGCAGCAGGACCGAGCCACGATCGTCCAAATACAGGACGGCAGCGTCGTTTCCACCTACACCGGCCAGGTGCAACAAGTTCGTGTGTTGCCGTCAGAAACCGAGCAATAAAGGCGTCACGCTAGCCAGGAAGCGATGAGATCGGACGAGGTTTCAACGGACACCGGATTGCGGAGCAGCACGCAACACTAACTAGTGTGGTGAGTCAGAAGTTCGTTGAAGAGAGGGTGGCGCAGCCTCTCAGGCTGCTGGGTCGAGACTCATCTCGACCTTTTCGATCGAAGACGTGTCGGCACGAGTGCCGACACCGCAGGCCGAGGGCCCGCGCCACAAGCCGCCGCAATTCTTCAACGAACCTATGACTCACGACGCCAGATACGAAAGCTAACTGCGCGAATTGGGAACTGGCTGCTGTGGCCCAAAACGGAGCTTGCCAAGATTTTCGTCAACCAATTCACGGTGGACGCAGCCAATTAAGTGAGGCAAGATCGGCCCACTAGATTCGGCATCCATCAGCTTTTCCGCGGGGCAGCACCTTCACGGCGACGAAGCTCGAGACCCGGGACTCGCCTCATAGCCCCGTCCTGTCGATGCGTCATTTTCAGGCTTCCAGCAACGGCCTCTGCGCGCAATGTCGAGCGGGTTACAAGGTTAACTCACTGTAAACCAAACAGTTGCGATGACAAAAAGTTGCACTTTGTGACAGCCTGTCGCCTCACCACATCCCTCTCGATCACCTTTGGCAACGCCGTCAATCATTTACTTAAGAAACTGGTCGATGGTATGCCATTTGCTAAGTACTCTTTCGTTAGTGATGGGGCCAATGGAAAAAACGGTAATGATTACTCAATTACAACGGAAGATGAGGGAAAGGGGAAGCCAGACCATCGAGGGAGGGTTAGTAGTCTTGATTCTCTTCAGCCTCATTCTGTTGGTTTTGGACTTATCCCTATCCATCTTCATCAAGTCCACGCTGACAACGGCAGCGCGCGATGGCGTGCGTTTCGCCGTTACCGGACAACTGCTACCCGGCGATACATACCTGAATGATTCCATCGCGAAGGTAGTCCAAAGTAGCGCTTTGGGTTTTCTGTCGGGTGCGAATAACGCGTGCCTGGTATCGGTGACTTACTTCGATCCTTCCGGAAAAGCGACAACCAACCCCACGGCGGGCAACGTCGTGCAAGTGAGCGTGCAGGGTTACCAATACACACCGATGGGCGCTCTGTTCAAGAGCGGCGATCCAGTACCGATTACCACGCAGGCATCCGACATCTTGGAAGCCTGCCCTGTGGGCGGTTGTCCCGCAGCCATTAACCCGACCCCATCCTCGTGCCCGTAGACGATTCCCTATGGAGCAGATATGAACCAGCAACCTATTCTTAAGAACGGCGAAGACCACTCGGCGACGGTTGTGACTCGGACTCCGGGGTCGCGAGCGTCAGCTACCGACCAAGCCGCGGCGACGAGCGAGCGGTGGCTCAGCGAAATATCTCAACAACGTCCTAAACGGCGCAACACCGCGGGAGCCGCGGCGATCGAATTCGTTCTTGTCTCCTCTTTTGTGATCATCCCGATGATCTTAGGATTATTTACGTGCGGTTTTGCGCTGATCCGCGGAATGCAGGCTGTCCAACTCACGCGCGATGTGGCCCACATGTACGCCCAGGGGACCGATTTCGCCAAGCAGGGTATGCAGGATTTGCTTACGCAGCGCCTGGCTCAGCAATTAAGTCTCGAAAGCAATGCGGGCAACGTGACGGGCGGAGCGTCCGGAAACGGCGTAGTCGTCTTGTCCACGTTTCAAAAACTCGGCAACGCGCAATGCCCCGGCTGCAATAATATCGGACACGTGGTGCTGATGCGCCGCGTTGTTATTGGTAACAACACAGTGTTTCAAACCAGCTACGGGTCGCCGAACGCTTCCCTGATCGATCCGACTACAGGCTATGTCAAGAACTACACGAGCGATGCCAGCACCCGTGCCGACGGCGTCGCGAATTTTCTGACATTGAACAATGGGGAGATTGCGTACATGGCGGAGAGTTACTTCACAGCGCCGGATCTGGTCGTGCCGGGTCTGTTTACCGGACTGTCGTCGTACTCCAACGCAATTTTCTAGAATTTCAGATGAACCGGAGAGCACATGAGCAAAAATAAGCAGCGCCGCCGTCAGGGGTTTGCCGTTATTCTGACTACCTTAAGCCTGTTACTCCTCGTGCCTATGGTGGGTTTGGCGGTAGACGTCACCGTGCTCTATATGATTCGGGCCAAGTTGTCCGCGGCGGTCGACGCGGCCGTCCTGGCGGGTGCTCAAGGCCTGGCGCGAGGCAACGATACCGTAACCCAGAACGCCAATGCTCAGGATGCTGCCACCCGATTCTTCAATGCCAATTTTCCGAGCGGTTACTGGGGAACCACCAACGTCATTTTTCCTCCGCCCACGATTGACACGAGCGCAGTCAATTACCGGACGATATCGGCGACGGCTAGTGTAACGGCGCCGCTCTACTTCTTGCGCGTGCTCGGCTCGGATACCAGCACCGTTGCCGCGTCAGCGCAAGCCGGACGGCGCGACGCATTGGTGATGCTCGTTCTCGACCGCTCCGGCTCCATGACCAACCCGTTTCAAGGAACTACGGCGTGCGCCATCATGAAGCAGGATGCCGCCCAATTCATCAGCTACTTCGCGCCTGGCCGGGACATGGTGGGGCTGGTTATTTTCGGTGCGGCGTCGTTTACCTATGCTCCCACCACATCTTTTAATCAGCCCGACGCAAACGGCAACACCGTGGCCTCGTTGATCGGGCAGATCAATTGCGGCGGAAACACGAATACCAGCGGGGCGGTCCATCAGGCTTACAACCAGATGCAGGCCGTTGGCAGCACCACGCGGTCTAATGTGATCGTTCTGATGACCGATGGCCGACCGAACGGATTCGTCGGTGACTACACGGGCCTGCGTACTAACCCGCTAACTTGCGATGCGGCCGGCAAGCCGCTCGTCGGAGTGATCTCCCAATGGGCGGGCGGGCCAAAGGTCACTGGCGCCACCGCTGGTGTGATGAGCTATCTCACTTCCAGCGCTTCTACGTCCGGCGAGACCGCCACCGCGAATAGCGGCGGGTGTCAGTTTGCGAGCAACTTCAGCAAGATGCCGAACGACATAAGCGGAATGCCGAATAATGATTACTTCGGCAACGCATTGACCGGGCCCTACAGTACCAACAACCCCAACTTCCCCTACAATGGTCTGTCGGCGGATTTGTCCACGGTGACATCCCCGCGGCAGATCGTCCTGGCTTCCACCAACGCGCTCGACAACGAGGGGACCAGAATTAGAACCGATACGGTGCTGAATCCGTCAATCTATACAATTGGTCTCGAGGGCAACGACCCCAGCGACCCCCCGGATACGCTCCTGTTGCGAAAACTGGCAAACGATCCCTCGATGGAGAGCGATCCGGATGCCACCACGAAGTTATTCTTTCAGCAACAAAAAGGACAGACCACGGGATACTTCGCCGATGCGCCCGATCCGTCGGAACTCGCCGCGGCGTTCAACTCCGTCGCCACGCAGATCGTCGTCCGCCTCTCGCGGTGAGAAAGAAGGATCCGCTCGGTTAGTACAAGAGCATCGGCGGCGCCCGCGGTTCATCGCGTGCGTGTAGCGGAGTGACCTGTACAAGATCAGGACGCCGCTCTCCACCGAGGCCTTGAAGGCCCACCACCCTCTTGTCCCCATGACCCCAAATAACCTTGCCGTGCTCTTCAAATCCAAAGGCCGCTTGGACCAGGCGGAGCCGCTCTACCAGCGGGCACTGGCGACTTTCGAGGATGCCCTCGGCCCCGGGCGTCCCAAGGTAACAGCCTGCTGTGAGAACAACGCCGATCTGCTGCGCCAGATGGGTCGCGAGACCGAAGCGCGCCGGCTGGCAGCGCGCTTGCCTTCGAAATCCTGAATTTTCCCCGGTGGCGTTCTATCCATTCCGACTGTGATCCATCCGTTTGGATAGAGGTCGCGGTTCTCACTCATCGTGTTGACGCGCCCAATCAAAAAGCCATCAACGGTAAGCCGCGGCTTGGATGCCGTAGAGCTCTGCGTATTGCCCCGCTTTCGCCACGAGGTCTTCGTGCGTGCCCGATTCGGCGACACGCGCGCCATCGAGGACTACGATGAAATCGGCCATGCGCACGGTACTGAAGCGGTGGGAGACGAGGATCGTGATACGGCCATCGATAGCGCTCTGGCGCGAGGCGGCCGCGAAACGTTCGAACAGGGCGTGCTCGGTCTCCGCGTCAAGCGCCGCCGTGGGCTCATCGAGCACCAATAACAGTGGACGCTGCCGCATGAATCCGCGAGCCAGCGCGAGTTTCTGCCACTGGCCGAAACTGATCTCCACCCCTTCAGGCCAGGTAGGCCCCAACTGCGTTTCGAGGCCATGCACAAGATGCGCAACCACATCCTCCGCACCCGCGTGCTTTACAGCGGCCGCCACGGCGGACACGTCCTCGTGACGAGGGAGGTCGCCAACACCTATGCTCTCGAGGGCTTTGAACTCGAAGCGGAAGAAATCCTGGAAGGCACCCGCAAGCCGCGAACGCCACGCGTCCGGCGCTATGCGCGAAAGGTCCGTGCCATCCAAAAGGATGCGCCCGCGCGAGGGCTGATAGAGGCGGCATAGCAGTTTCACAAGCGTCGTCTTGCCCGCGCCGTTCTCGCCGACGATTGCGACTACAGAACCCGGTGCAAGATGGAGGTTCACATCGTCAAGCACGAGGCGCTCGGTACCGGGATACGCGAAAGATACGTGTTCAAAGCGGATCCCCTGCATGAGACACTGGGGCGCGGGAGCGTCAGCGTCCCGTTCGAGCGACGCCGCGTAGTCTTCAAGCCATGCGAGCCGCCGCGATCCATCGAGCCAGAAGCCCCGTAGAAATCCGATCTCGCCCACCGTTGCGCCGATGTAGGCGGACAGGCGCGCACCGGCTGCGAGCACGAGCAGCACCGAGCCAGGCGCCGCCTTGAGGACCGACGTCACGAAGACAACCGCAGCCACATACCCGGCGCCGAACACGCCCCAACTCAACGTGTGCCACAAAGCGCTGGACCGCCGGGCGGCCGCTACGGGTCCATACCAGTGTTCCCAGGCTTCGCGGCGCTGTGCAACCAGGCGCGAGCCAATGCGGGTGACACGGACTTCCTTGCCGGGCGGCGCGGTGGTGGCAACATCGAAAAGATGCCGCGAGAGACGATTGGCCCAAGCGCCGCGCTCGTCGGCTTTTCGCTCAATTTCGGGACGCCAGGTAGAGGTGAATACGGTCGGCAGCGCAAACACCGCGAGCAGCGCGAGTGCGGGGTGGACCGAGATCAGAAGAGCCAGGGTCACGCCGAGACGCAGGATCCAGCCGCAAGTGGTGAAGAGCGACCAGTACATGTGGTCGAGCACGAAGACCTGGTTGCGGAGCATGGACAGGCGATCGACATATTCCTGGCGCTCGTGGTGTTCGATACTGGCAACCGAGGCCTGCAGGCGCGCGACGTGCGCTTCGAGTGCGATGGTCACCCGCTCGCGGAAACGGCGCTGGGTGCGGTCGCTGATCACGCGGAGGAACCAGGTCGCCGCGGCTGACGCTCCCAGGCCAATGGAAGCGGCGGCGACCTGACCGTGTCTTGCTCCGAGAACGCCGTCGGCGAGCAGGCGAAGCCAGAGGGCGAGGAGAGCGTCGGGCAGGGCAGCCAGCAGGGCTAACGAGAAGGCTACACCGAGTAATAATGGCTCCGCTTCGCGGGCGCGCTTGAGGGCCCGCCACATGGAGGGGAGGGCGGCGGGCATGCCGCCGGGACTGGCCGATGTTTTCATGGACGCCTGTCCTGGTTTCTCGCAGGTTGAGGCCAGCCCTCACTAATCCAGAGCATCCAGGCTTCTTTCTTCCTCGTCGAAGCGCGAGGCCTGCAGCTCGAACATGGTCTTGTATCGGCCGCCCAAGGCCATTAGTTCATCATGCGTGCCAAACTCAGCGACTTTGCCTTGTTCGAGGACGCAGATGCGGTCGGCGTGACGCACGGTCGAAAAGCGGTGGGAGATCAGAATCGTGGTCACGCGTCGCGTCGCGGCGAGGATTCGCGCGAAGATTTCGGCTTCACCGCGAACATCGAGCTGAGCGGTTGGTTCATCGAGCAAAACCAGACCCGCGCCAAGCTTCACGGCGCAGAGCGCCCGCGCCAGGGCCACGCGCTGCCACTGGCCGCCGGAGAGATCGGTGCCGTCCGGATAGCCACGAGCGAGCACCGTATCGAGACTGGCCAGGCGGGCGGCGCCTGCTTCTTCAAGCGCCTGACGAATCACGTCATCCGGAGCGCCGCCGGGCGCCACATTGTCGCGCAGCGGCAATTCGAATCGGATGAAGTCCTGAAATACGGCGGTGACGCGAGCGCGCCAGCTATCGATCTCCAGCGTCCGGATGTCCACGCCATCCACCTCGACGGCGCCTGCCTGCGGGTCGTAGAGACGGCAAAGGAGCTTCGCAATTGTCGTTTTGCCCGCGCCATTCTGGCCTACAATGGCGAGCGACGAACCCGCGGGGATGGTAATGTCGAAACCCGAAAGTACGGGCGCGCCGCCGTTGGGATAAGCAAACGTGACATCGCGAAACCGGATTTCGCGTGCCGGCATTCATTTGGCGGGCTCGCGGCTCCGATTGCCGGTGAGCGCGCCCTCGCGTTTCATGCTGTTTTCGAGGCGAAGCACGGCGGCGACGGGCGCGGCCGCGCCGTCGAGAGCCCAGGACAATCCGCCGAAGGCAATCATGCTGGTGCCGACGGCGGCGCCAGCGAAAGTCACGAGTCTGGCGAGCGAGAGATGGCCCTCCATGGCGGCCATCCCCATCGACCAGAACACAAAAATATTGGCGCAGAGCACGAGAAGCATACTCCAGATCAGCGGACGCTCGCGCAGCCGCGTGGCTTCCCAGCGCAATTCGAACAAAAGCCGGCGGCGCGACCGGAAACGTTCCACCACCCAGCCGGCGAGCCCAAACAGCCGTAATTCCTTGGCGGCGGGAGGCTCGACCGCGAGCCGGTAGGCATAGTCCGCATGGCGCTGCGCCTGTCGCACTTCGTCGGTGTTGCGATCGCGCCAGATGGCGCTTTCACGCAGCAGCCAATGCGTGGCGATCCACGCGCCCGCCAGGATAATCGGCGCCCACCATGTGTATCCGGCCAGTACAGCCGCCGAGGCGAGGCCTCCGGCCATCTCAACCAGACCACCGGCTATGAAGTCCATCGAGATGGACATGGGCGGGCCGGTTATGCCGAGATCGAAGTCGCGCGCCATGGTGAGGTCGGTGGTAAGCGTTGGATTCTCGAGATGGCCCATGCCGGGCGGCCGGACGCAGGCAGTCGTGAGCTGGTCGTAGAGCCAGGCTGCAGTCTTACTGCCGAGATTTGCGCCTACTGCGCGGTGGATGGGAGGCAGGATCTGGAGCAGCACGAAAACGGCTCCGAACAGAACGAGCGGCGTAACGAGATCGGCCCTGATCTGGACGGCGCCGACGATCGCGCCCATGGCAATGGCAAAGACCGCGGGAAGCAAGCCGCGAAGGATGAGGATCGTCCACCAAACAAAGGCGAGGGCGCGGCCCGCGCGCGGCAGGACGCCAACGAACTTCCACTGATTGCTGGCGCACAGGCGTTGGATTACTGATGTACTCATGGAACCGGGCTAGATTTCCAATCAGTATACGCCGAGATGAATGGGGTGGTGCCTTCAAGAAAATCGCTATTTAAACTCCAAAGCGAGTTTCACGGCTCAACCAAGAGTCGATGGTCATGAAGCGCGCCGGGGTATGACGATCACCGGGCAAGTGAGTGCGAATATATGCCGGCGCGATCGGGGTCGGAGTTCTGGTCGCTGTTATGCAGCTCTCGCGCAACATTCGAAGCCTCGAAAGCGCGAAGTCACGTAGGCTTGCGAGGGATTGAAAATGGTGGCCAGGGACGGAATCGGCCGGCCAAGGGTGCCATTTCAGCCCCTCAATTTTGGGCGAGGCATTCACCCAGTTCGACACGGCCAATTCGACTGATTGACACTCGGCAAGCACAGGAACAGAATCACCAAATCGCGCCAAAAGATCTCACGCACGTGACACAATCAGGGCTTGAATATCCAATACGGTTTGCCGTCCTTTTCAGCCTGCTTCAGCCCAAATCGCTCCCTTGGAGGTTGCCCCCTCAGGAGTTGAAATACGTCGCTAAGGATGGTTCGACTGTCGGCATAATACTGATGAAGGGCGCCGAAGAGGCTGGTATCCACAAAGGAAGCGTCGATGGTTACGATGCCGGGCAGGACGACAATCTTGGCGCCTCCCTGTCCAGCTCTCGGATAACCGGCGTAAGTATTCGAAGCTTGAAGCGCAAGATCCTTTGATGAGGCATACAGAGTTATGTCCTGTGCCTGGCTTTCCATGGCGGCCGCCATCTGCCTGAAAAGTTCTGCGTCGATATCGGGGGCCATCAGGATGACATTCCGGAAATGGATGGCACTCTTCTCCGCAGCGAGTTCGCTGACAGCACGTGCGAGCACACGATTTCCCATGCTGTGAGCGATGAGATGGACGGTTTCGACTGCGGTTCTTTCAGTGAGGTTGGTGAGGAAACGCTTCAGGTGCGCGACGCTTAGATCGGCGTTCCGACCATCCTCGTTATATCCAAGCGGTGAGAGGTCACCGTGGGAGGGCCAACTGTAGAACAACGCGGTACCATCGAAGCCCAGATCGTATGCCATCTGCGCGGTTCTTCTGGCAGCTCCGGTGAAAGTCGTATTAAACCCGTGAATGAAAACCAACACTTGCTTTACCTTCGAACCGGATAATTTGGTCTTGAGCTGGGAGAAGAACTGCTGTTCGCTGGCGCTGATTGGTGGCCCAACCAGCGCAATGTGCTTAGCGGGATTCGGTGTGAACTCCAGTTTCCAGATCGACGGTCCTTCCAGCTCCCCCATCTTGTGATCGCGCGGGATGCTTACGCGGCACAGGCCATACTCCATTTGTCCGTCCTTGGCCATTTCAGTTCCGAAGGGCTCTTCTGTGCCTTGGCTGCGCACCCGGTCAGTGGCATAGTAAACGGACATCAAGGCGGTATTGGGTGTTGCTCCCCGCGCGGTGGTTGTCGCGGCCCTCGCCCTAAAGACCTGAATGACTACAGTCCCAGCATGCAGACCGACGTTTCTGGCGATCACATACACGCTCGCATCGACCGGAGCCCGCCACTCGAATCTCTCCGTGACCGACTCTTCGATATCCTTAGCCAGAAGCAACCGGTGGCTATCGTAAACGTAGGAATCGATTTCGGGCGTGCCGGTGGCGCCGCGCTCCGGAAAGACGCTGACCAATTCCCCCGCTCTGACTTTGATTACCTCGGTTCGAACCTCTCCGAGCGCTCCAACTGGGTTTCGGAGGGTGAGACGGATTGAAGACGGGTCTTGCGCAGACAACGTGCAAAGAGACGCGGTAATGATAAATAATCGTACAGTCCCCACAATGGGCTAGTTTACATGATGCAGCGGCCGCCGAATTATCGCTGTAGCGCTTCTCAATTGTGTAGGTTTTTGTTTCCCATCCTGCTCGAAATTCTTACTTTGGCGCCGATGCGTGGGGCTGTTTTGAGAATAAACTCGCTCGTGGTGACGGCTGGGGCAGATTTCTCAATCCGCCACGCTGGAACGGAGAGTTTCGTAAGGGCCAAACCTGGAACCGAAATCATCAATGGCGACGCTGTCAGACCCGGGGCTCATGATGCTCTGCTCTTGGGGTGCATGGACACGGCCGCGGGTTCGTTGGACGCGACATATTCGTTGCCTGCCGGTGCAGAGGTTCGTTTTTCCTCAAACTCCATCCCGGCGCCGGCCCTCACCATCAGCGCAAAACAGAGTCCATGCAGCCTGCCAATCGATGATCGCGCGTTGTCGGCCAATCTTGACGACGCGCGGTTGCGCACGTTGAACGGGCGATGGGAAGATCGCCTGCCGCTTCTATCAAAGCCCGCTCAAGACCAGCTTCTTCTCCTGCTACGGTCCGTAGAAGAGACCCTGCGGTCCAATCCAAAGGAACTGGCAGCACTGGTTGCCCGTGCCCGGTATCTCGAACAAGCAGGCCTAATAGGAGACGCCATCCGCGCATACCTGGACGTCTACCAGATCTATGACGACGCGGCATGGGCCGCCCGCTCGGCCAGCCGGCTTACCGCCCAGCTACTGCCCGAGACGGACGTAGCGAAGGCGGTCATCGCGCCATCGTCCACCGGAACAAATCCCGACTTGCACGCCCGGCGGGCAAGAGGCGATGCCGCGCCGACCCAACAGGGCGTCATTGCTCCCCAAGGGGAGGTCTATGCGCTTCTTGTTGGAATTTCGAAGTACCCCCCTGGTGTTGCCATTGAGGACCTGCATTATGCCGAGGGCGACGCCGAGTTATTCCAAAAATATCTGGAATCAGCAAGAGGAGGCCGCGTTCGAAACATCAAATTGATACGGAGCAACAACGGCACCGCCAGCGAGATCCGTCGCGGCCTTGAGGAGCTTGTTGCGGGCCATGCGAGCACCAACAATACTCTGATCATCTTCATCGCCGCGCATGGCTACTATGGTTGTGTTGACGAGCATGGCATGCCGTCGCCGCCAGGATGTCCGGATATTCAGACGGAGCCCTTCATTCTCACCACCGACACCAGCGCGGAAGCCGCGCGCTCCACGGGTTTGCCGATGCGCGAATTCGACCGGCTCATCTCGCAGAACGCATACCGGTTTGGCCGCGTGCTGGTGTACGTCGATGTGTGTCACTCAGGTGTCATTCCGTGGCTGCACGAGCGAACGGCTCCTCCCCCCGACGCGATTCTCATGAATTTCCAGCCCCGGCTGGGCGTACTCGGGCTGATGATGGCAAGCTCGCCGAATCAAAATAACCACGAGCTGGAATACGCCTACGAATCCGACCAGCTTGGCCATGGGATTTTCACTTATTACGTGCTCGCCGGTCTTGCGGGAGCCGCGCCAGCCACGGGCAACTTCATCCTGTTTTCGGATCTATTCCAGCACGTGTCCGAGCAGGTTCGAAGAGTAACGGAAGGCGACCAAGTGCCCGCAGGAAGCCCCACCAGTCAACGCCTCGCAGTAGCCGATAATGTTGCCGCCACGGACTTTTCGGTGCCACCTCCGGAATCGAATGAGAAAGCCATCAAGCGGCGCAGCCGATCCGGGCGACGGGAAAGTTGGGCTTCTCCATTACCGGTCGCAAGGTCCGAAGTGTCGCAGGCGGCATCGGAAGGAACGGACGAAGCGCGCTTCGAGGCAGCACTTCGAGCGGGGCGACTCTTGCCGGGTGAGGAGAACAGCGCCTGGACAATTTATCAACATCTAAGCCAGCCTTCTGCCGCAATTCGCGACCGGCTCCGCGTTGCGCTTGAAGATGCCGGGCAGCAGATCATTCTCCAATACCTGCAGGGTGACCAGGTTCCTCAAACCAAACCTATGTTTCAACGCGGCGCCCAGTTATTTGGGGCAGCCGTCGAACTGGCTCCTGGAACTGCGAGCAACCAGAGCCGCAGACTGTTCTGCCACGGGCGCGCGCTGATCTTCGACAAGCAATATGGCGCCGCCGGCGAAGCGCTGGCAACAGCCATCCGGCTGGACCCAACCCGAGGCTACGCCTACAACGGCCTTGGTATCGCTTTCCTCGAACAGCTGCCGAATCACCCCGAGTTTCTGGAAGCGGCAATTAACGCATTTCGTGACGCAAATAACTTAGAGCCGCGCTGGGCTTACCCATTGCACAATCTCGCGCTCGCCTACGCTCAGAAGGGAGATAACGAAAGGGCTATTGAGACGTATCGCGCCGCGATGCGCATCGCCCCCGCGTACTCCTACCTGCCCTATAACCTTGGTCTGTTGCACGAAAGGCTAAACCAGGCGGAGCTCGCGGAAAAGAATTTCCGACTGGCCGTAACGAGAGCCGACGTCAGGGCCCAGCGCCTCGGAATATCCGGCAAGGGCGGCGTGGAGAGAGCGGCTCCGCTCAATGCGCTCAGCACTTTGTACCTGAACGAAGGGCGTAGGAGACTGGCCGGCAAACAACTCGACGCGGCCCTGACGGCGGACCCAACATACGTTCCTGCGCTGCATAACAAGGGGATCTTGCTGGCTGCGATGGGTCGGCGCAAAGAGGCGATCTTGAAATGGCGAGAAGCGCTGTCTCTCGACGCCGAATACCTTCCGGCGAGGATCAGTCTTGCGGAGGCGCTTGCCACTGCAGGCGACTACGATCATGCCGCCTACGAGTATTGGGAGATCTTGACTCGTAAACCACACTACACGGCGGCGCACCGGGCTCTCGCACTCGTTCTGGTGAGCCTGGGACGCTTCCAAGCAGGCGCGGAGGAACTGAACAGGGCTGTGGCTGAGAGCCCCGGTTTTACTGAAGCCGCCGTCGAGCGCGACGACCTGACACGCGTTCTTGCCGGTCAGGCCCCGTCGACGCGGGCCATCAAGAAAGCACTGGAGGCGAGGGAGCCCCGGTGACACGGCCGGCGGCACTTACGGCGCTCACTGTTCTCTGGTGCTGGCCGGGGTCCTCGCAGACCACTCAGGCGCTTGTAATCGGGCGCATCCAGGATGCGATCACGGGGAAGGCGTTAATTGACGCGACGGTGCGCTATGTGCACCTCGCTACCCGCGTGGCGCGCGAGACTCAATCCGGGCCGGGCGGTGTCTACGTCCTGCCTCTTCTCTCGCCTGGGTCTTACCGAATCCGGGTGGAGAACGGCGAGAGCTATCAGCCACGCGAAGCGGCTGCCGTCGAGATTCCGGTTGCGGGCCTCATACAGCTGGACTTCGAGCTACGACCCGTTACCGATCTGTGGGAGGAAGGGCAGTATCGTAGTATCTTCCTCGATGGTGCGCGAACCTCGGTAAACTTCTACGGTCCGGACGTGGACTTCGGCCGCTCAGGCTCTTTTCTGCCTCCGACGAAGCAGGAGACACGCCTCGACGCGTCCGTCTCCACGGTCATTACGCCAAGCGAGGTCGACCGGCTGCCCTTCCCAGGACGCGATGTCTATACGGCAATCGTTCTTCAGCCCCTAGTGAGCTCTGGGACTACCACGGTCCGCGGCCTTGGTCTTTCCGTGGATGGCCAGCGCTTTGGATCGGGCAGCTATCTATTGGACGGTGTGGACAACAACGCGTACCTCATCACCGGCCCACAGGTGATCACGCCGGTAGAAGGAGTTCAGGAGTATCGCGTATCCCTGGCCAATTACTCGGCGGAATACGGAGGCACCTCAGGGTTTGTCGCAAATGCAGTCACACAGTCAGGCCTAGATGCCTGGCATGGACTGGGCTACTTCTACCTGATGAATGATGCGCTGGATGCCAACGATGTGACGCGCAGGTATGC
>JBGPKX010000013.1:0-32960 GCA_041486185.1 Bryobacteraceae bacterium
CAAAGCTGAGCGGGAATTCCAAGACTTTCACGTTGACCCTGAACCCACCTGCGCCGCCCACGCTTTCGAGCCTCACGTGCACGCCGGCAAGTCTGACTCCTCCAGGCACCGCCTCCTGCACGGTGACCCTCAGCGGCGCGGCCACCAGCACGACCAACGTAACGCTGACCAGCGGCAGCACATCGGTGACGGTGCCGGCGTCGGTGAACATTCTTTCCGGGGCCAGCAGCATCGGCTTCACGGCCAATGCGCCGACAGCGGTGAGTGCCAGCGGCTCGGCTTTGCTCACGGCTAAGCTGAACGGGAATTCCAGGAATTTTTCTCTGGGCTTGACGGCAGCTCAGGTAACACAGCCAGGAGTGTCTTCTCTGGTGTGCAGTCCTAACACTCTGACCGGAGGAAGTAACACCTCTTGCACGGTTGCCCTCAGCGGAGCCGCGCCCTCCGGTGGAACTCCCGTCGCCCTCTCGAGCAACAGTCCGAACGCAATCGTGCCGGGCCAGGTGACGGTGCCGGCCGGCTTGTCGAGTATCAGTTTTGCAGTGAGCACGCTTTCGGTGACAAGCACTAAGACCCCGATCTTGTCGGCGAGTTCTTCGGGTGTCACCCAGACCGTAACTCTTACGCTTCAGTCCGGCGTCGGGTCGCTGGCCAGCCTGAGCTGTAATCCGGGCGTCATCGCCACAACGTCCTCGGCCAACTGCACCGTAAGTCTGACGGCGGCTGCCCCTGCGGGCGGCCTGACGATCACGCTCACTAGCGACAATGTGGCGGTCTCCGTGCCTTCCAATGTCCTTGTGCCCGCCGGATCGAGCAGCGTAGTCTTCTCCGCGGCTGCGGGTTCTTCGCCGACCGACCTGACCGCCCTGTTGACGGCGACGCTGAATGGGGGCGTGACCACGTTTCCAGTGACCGTGTCCACCGCGCCGAGTGTGGCGTCCATTAGTTGCATTCCGGCGTCGATAGCGCAGGGCACTTCGAGCAACTGCACGGTAACCCTCAACAAACCGGCCTCTGGAGGCGGGATAAACGTGACGCTCGCCGGGAGCAGTCCCAAGGTGGCTATTCCGGCATCGGCCGCTGTACTGGCGGGAAGCAGTAAAGTCACATTTACCGCTAGTGCCGCGTCGGACGCAGGGAACATCAGCGACACCATAACGGCAACCACTACCACCGTATCGCGGACGGCAGTCCTCAGTGTCTATCAGTTGTTGAACCCGACTTTGATCTGCACGCCCGCAACCATCCAGACGCCGGGAACCGGCACGTGCACCGTCACCCTAGCCAATCCGGCGCAGGCCAGCACTGCGATCTCCCTGATCTCATCTACGGCAAGCCTCACGATGCCGACGGCCATTACGATCGGGACGGGCATGACCAGCGCCACGTTCACCATCAACGCAGCGGCGGTCACGGCCAGCACAACGGCTTCGGTCTGGGCATCGGGCGGCGTCTCGCCACCCATCACCTTGCTGGCGGCGCAGAATTCGGCACTGAGCGCAATCTCGTGCAGTCCGCAGACCCTGACCGGAGGCGGACAAACCGCCTGCATCCTCACTTTATCAGCGCCGGCTCCCTCCGGCGGCTTGAGCGTTCAGCTCTCATCGAGCAGCGCGCAGTTGACTGTACCCGCGCAGGTGCAAGTGGCCCAGGGCGGAACGAGCGCGCCGTTCAATGCAAGCGTCGCGGTCGTCAGTCACGACGAGAACGCGACCATTACTGCAAAACTGCCGAACGCCTCGGTACAGACGGGTGTCTCGCTCGTCGGCTTCCAACCCCTGGCGATCGCCTGCTCGCCCAAGTCGGTAAATGCGGGATCGCCGCTAACCTGTCTGGTCTCGCTCAGCGGGGTCGCAACGTCGAGCGGCGTCGCACTGAGCGTTTCCAGCAGCAACGCGCACGTGACCCCGCCGGCTTCGGTACCCGTTCCGCCGGGACAATCGTCGGTTGCCTTCCAGGCAAACACCAGCGGCCTGACGCAAAAGCAGACCGCCTCAATCGTCGCGGCCTTCGGCTCTCATTCGGTCCAGGATACGATCACCGTCGCGGTCGCGCCGCCGGTCCTGATCGTTCCCGGCCCCACGTCCGCACGCCCGGGCAAGACCACTACGTTCACAGTTGCAGCCAATGATCCCGCAGGCATGGCGGTCACGCTATCGGTTTTGAATCTCCCGCCGAACGCCACCTTTACCAGCGACGGCGTGTTTACTTGGACGCCGCAAAGCTCGCAGATTGGAGGGCACATCGTGCGATTCACGGGGACCAATGCCGCCGGTGCTTCCGGTTCGCAAAATGTGTTCATTAATGTGGGCTCCGATACGCCTGTGGTTTTGTCTTTCGCGAATGCGGCCAGCTATGTGGATAATGGCGGCTGCAGCCCGGGCTCGGTGGCCACGTTCCTGGGCGAGGGCTTTGTGAATACGGCGGCCAAATCCGCCTACGCCAGCCCCATACCAACCGAGGTGAATGGGGTCCGGGTGAAGGCCAATGGCACTTACATCCCCGTCTTCTATGCTGCGGAGACCCAGATCAATGTCCAGTGCCCGGAAATCGCTCCGGGGAATCCGCTGACCTTGGTGGTTGAGAGCACCACCGGCACCTCTTCTCCGTATTCCACTGAGGTGCAATACGCGACGCCCGGCATTTTCTCTCTGGATGGATCGGGGAAAGGCCAAGGCGCGATTCTGATTGCCAACAGTCCCGCGGTGGCCATGCCGCACACAGACGGGATACCCAGCCAGCCCGCTAAGCCCGGTACTATTGTCTTAATCTACGCTACTGGCTTAGGGCCCGTGGCTATGGACCTCCCCACGGGACGGCCGGCGCCAACTGACGTTCTGGTACGGACCACAGCGCCCGTTGATGTGCTGATCGACGGCCTCAAGGCCGAAGTCAAGTTCGCCGGACTAGCTCCAGGTTTCACGGGACTGTTCCAGGTGAACGCCAGAGTCCCGGCGGATATCCACCCCAGCGACGCAGTGTCCGTACAAATCATGACGCACCGGCCTGATGGCAGTATTGCCGAGAGCAATGTCGTGACCATCGCAGTTGCCGCCAATTAACCGGCCGGCGTCCGAATCGTAGCCCGCGGGTGGGCCTTTGCTGAACGGCTCCATCCGCAAGAATGATGCGGTTACGGAGCGCAGCGCACAAATTCTGCATGAATCGGTACATCATTTCGAAGTAGTTCACTTTAATGGATTGCCACATTCCGGTGCTGGAGTAGGACGGCTGCTGGTTTTACGAGCCGGATCACGTATCTCTGAAAAATGGGAAGTGGAGGACGGATTCAGCGGCCATCTGGGGCATCCGGTATTCTGGCGGGGACCTGTGGCTCTTCGCAAATGTTTGTAACAAACGCCGCAGGCCGCGCCGCATTCGCGTGGGGTGTAGCTAACGTGCGGCCGTCCCAAGCGTCTTACTCAATAGGATGAGGCGCTTGTTCCCCAATCGAATGCGGCTGCTGACCGCGATCTCGGTGATCGTACTCGGCGGTTTGGTGCAAACCCGGGCGGGACAGGCGTACTGCCGGTCAGAATTTTACAGGTATTTCGAGGGATTGGGAGCCGCGGACGCTCGCGTGAATCCGGTGGAGAGGTTTATCTTCAGCCTGCTGCTTACCAAAACCAAGTCCGATGGGCACACGGCGCGTCTGACCCAAGGTCCGACGAAACAACTCTAAAGATCAGCCTTTCTTCTTTGCGCCGCTGTGGCGTCGCACCGGGGCGGCTTCCTTGCCTGGCCAGCCCACCACCTTCTTCTTCTCTACCTCGAAGGTCACGTTGTACGGTTCCTTGGTGAAAGAGGTGGGGACTCCGGCAAATTCGATTTCAACGCCGGGATTGGCCTTGCCCGGTAACGGTGCATCGAGAACAAGAGTCGCGTCGGGAGTGGTTCCATCGCCGATGGATAGGACGAGTTCCTTGGGCCGCAGCGCGGGCTTGGTCGAGATAAGCTTGCCTTTGAATGTCTGGACACCGCCGGAGCCACCCGGCACTTCGGCGCCCTTCATGTTGGCATCGAAGTATTGCTGACCGTCAGCGGCAGTCAGCGCCTGTTTGAGCGTCATCCACAGCGCCAGGCCCGGATTTTCCTTGCGAAATTTCTCTTCGTTCTCCGCCTTGAGCTCGTTGACATCTTTGATGGTGAAGCGGTCGGGCGGAAAGGGAGAGGCCTTCGCCAGTTCGCGCAGCTTGCTCAACTCGGCCGCATCTTGCCCGTGAAACCGGTTGAACGCATTCACGAAGTAGGTCTCGATGGATTGGCGCGCCTGGGCATTGAAACCTCCCTGCGATTGGTCGAGCGATGCCGCGCGCGCAAAGTGAAATAGCGCTACGGGCTGCTTCTCCGGCTTCTTCTCCTGGACAATGGCCGTGCCCAGCCAGTATGAGACCTGGGCATTGTTTGGAGTCAACTGTAAAGACTTGGTGAATTCCTTTTCGGCGGTGTCGTTGTCCTTCTTCTGCAGGGCAATCCAGCCCAGGCTGGTGTGCGCGAGCGTCTCGGTCTGCGTCTTGGCCTTGGCCCAATCGGAGTCGCTTGTGGTGGCGGGTTTCTTGCTGGGGTCGAAGAAGGTGTCGATGTTGGAGAGCAGCCCGTTGGCGGCCTTCTCGCCCGAGGCCAGATCGTCGGGGGTCGGCTTGGCGATGCCCAGGACGTTCTGCGCCATCATGTAGAGCACCGTAAGGTTCTTGGGGTCGGCCTGCAGCACCTCGTTACCGGTGGCAATGACTTTGTCAGGCTGGTTCAGAGCGGCATAGGTGGTGACATAGATTTGCAGCCGCGCGTCGTTGTAGTCGCTGGTGGGGTACTTCTCCTTCCAGCTATTGAGCAGCGCAAGCCGCTTGCCGGAATCCTGTTCTTTTACGATCGCGTTATACAGGTCATACTCGGCGCGGTCTTTCCAGTTTTTCTGGGCCGCCGCCGGAGCCTGACCTGCCTGACCGTGACCTGGCAGAACCATGACGCCGATCCCCGCTGCCACGGCCAGGGTCAAGAAAAACTTGGAAACTCGATCGAACACTTTCGTGCCTCCTGCTGATTTTCGCTGAGTTTACAACAAAACGTTCAGCGCACTACCGAGATGCTCAAGAGCTGCGGCAATATCCTGCTATTTCTTCTTCGTCGCGCCTCTTTTGACCGGCGGCGCGCAGGGAGAAGCCTTCAGCCCTTCGATCTTAGCTTTCTCCGTATCCATTGTGAGCATGAAGGGCTCCTTGGTGAAAGCCGATGGAACGCCTTCCCACTGAATTTCCGTTCCGGTCTCCGGCTTGCCACTCAGGGCGGCATCCAGCTTCAAGGTCACCTCGGGGTTCTTGGCATCGGAGATGGCTACCAGCAGCTCCTTCGAACGGCAAGCCGGTTTGCCTTCCACCAAAGTGCCTTTGAGCTTAGGAACCGCGGCATTTTTCACTTGCGTTTCGAAATATTGATCGCCGTTGGCATCGCTCAAATTTTTCCGCACTCCCATCCACAGCGCGAGCTGAGGATTGCTCTTGGCGAACTCGGCTTCCTTCTCGGCCGCGATTTCACTCGAGGTTTTCAATTTGAAGTCCGCCGGCGGGAGCGGCGATTGTACCGCCAGTTGCTTAAGCTGCTCCAGACCCTCGTCGCTGCCGTGGAAGTTGGTGTAAACGGTGCGCACGTACTTATCGATATCCTGACGTGTTTTCGGGTCCGCGAGCCCGCCCTTGCTCGGATCCAAAGCGGCGGCACGAGCATACTCGAATATCGCTTGTTGAACTTTCTCCGGCTTGACGGCCTGCTGGCAACGCAGCGCTCCTGCAAGCGCTAGTGCGATTTGCCCACTTTCAGGGTAATCCCGCAAAGCCTTGGTATACGCTGTCTCCGCAGCCGCGCAATTGTTTGCATCTTTGGGATTCGGCGCCATGGCCCGGTTGCCCGGAACCATCGCAGCATACACCAACGCCCCTTTGGCTACCGCGTCCAGTTGGTTGCGCGCTTCGCTCCATTGAGCATCGGTGGTCGCCGCCGGCTTGTTAGCCGCGGTGAAGTATGTCGGCGTAAATTCCAACAGTTGGCGCGCGGCCTTATCGCCGGTGGAGAGTTGCTCGGCATTTGGGCTCGGCGTTTTCTGCAGGTTCAGCGCCGTCAGGTACAGAACGGCGATGACCTGTTGGGGGGCTTTGAACGCGGCATTGAGGTCTTTCGAGAGCAACTGCGCCGCGGTGTCTAAGACTTTCGGAGGTTGGTTCGTCCCATTGTAGGCCGAGATGTAGAAGAAAGCCCTGTCGTCCTTGAAGTCCGTCTCGGGATATTTCTGCGTCCAGGAATCGAGGTCCTGGAGCTGCTTGGCCGGATTGGTGTTGTCTTTGATCACCTCATTGTAGATGTCGAATTCCGCACGGTCCTTGGGCTTCTTGTCGGGTTGGGCCGCCGACCCCGCCGCCTGGGCGCAAGCGTCGGGCGCCGCCGCGGCGATCATGAACCCAAAGAATACAGCGGCAGCCGCTATCCTGGCCGAAGTTCTGAAGTATTTGTGCACGGTCAGAAACCTCTTCGAAACTCGATCGAACACCTCGCGCCTCCCGCTGATTTCCGCTGTATTTAGAACTTGATGGGTCGTACCCGCCGCCCCAGCGGCTTGCTGCCTTCGATGGGCACTTGCGGAGTATAGCCGAACCACACTGGTGGTGCAACATGTGGGACGCCACGGAGCGCCATTTAGTTCCGGGCGGTGGTTCATGAACCATCTCGGTCCGGGCAAGAAGCCTCCAGTGGAACTGCCCGGAGCTTTGCGCATGCTAGAATTCCCCATCCGCATGCGCTACCTCGATCTCGGGGTGATCCTGCTCTACCTCGCCGCCATCACCTGGTTTGGTGTGCACTTTCGCACCCGGCGGCAGAACCTGAAGGATTACTTCCTGGGAGGGCGCACCACTCCCTGGTGGGCCATCAGCCTCTCCATCGTTTCCGCCGAAACCAGCACCTTGACCATCGTGGGAACGCCGGCACTGGCGTTTGCCGGCAATCTCGGATTTCTCCAAATCGTGTTCGGTTACCTGCTGGCGCGCATCGTTATTTCTGTCCTACTGCTCCCCCACTACTTCCGCGGAGAGATGTATACGGCTTACGAGCTGATGCGTCGCAGGTTCGGCGAACGCACGCGAAAGCTAACGGCGCTGATCTTCCTGGTGACGCGTGCTTTGGCTGAGGGCGTGCGCGTGTTTGCCATTTCCATCGTGATTTCGATCGTCCTCGATACGCCTGAAATTCCGTCCATTCTGCTGATTGTTGCACTCACCCTCTGCTACACCTTCGAGGGGGGCATGACCGCAGTGATCTGGACCGACGTGGTCCAGATGGCGCTTTACGTTATGGGGGCGATGGTCAGCTTTTTCGTAATCCTGCAGCATATCCCGGGCGGCTGGATGCACGTGATGGCGGTTGCGGCTCCCGCCGGTAAATTGCAGATCTTCGATTTTGATTTCAGCTTCAGCATGCAATATTTTTCGCGGCCGTATACCTTTTGGGCGGGATTGCTCGGCGGCTGTTTTCTCACTACGGCAAGCCACGGGACCGACCAGTTGATCGTGCAGCGGCTTTTGAGCGCCAGAAACGAAGCGCAAAGCCGGGCCGCGCTGATCGGGAGCTGGATTCTTATCTTCTTCCAGTTCGGCTTGTTTCTGCTCATTGGCATCGCGCTTTTCGTGTATTACGGCGAGGCGCACCTCGCGACCCCGGCCAAGCTCGATCGCATCTACCCGCAGTTTGTCTGGCAGCATCTTCCGCCGGGGATCGCCGGCTTGGTGATAGCGGCCATCGTGGCGGCCGCCATGGCCAACCTGAGCGCCGCCCTGAATTCGCTGGCGTCCACCACCGTAATGGATTTCTTCCGGCCTCTGGCGCGGTCAGCGGGGCCGGATGACGACGCGCGATTTCTCCGTTGGGCCAGATTCGCCACCGTGGGTTGGGCCCTCGTGCTGGTGGCCATCGGCATCGTGGCGCGCCACTGGGGCTCGGTGCTGGAGTCGGGACTCTCGATCGCTTCCGTTACCCTGGGTTTGCTGCTTGGTGTATTTCTACTAGGCGTGCTGACGCGCCGCGTGGGGCAAAATGCGGCTTCCTTTGGCGTGCTCGCCGGCCTGGCGATCATTCTTTATGTCCGCGGGTTCACACCCATCGCCTGGAGCTGGTGGGTGTTGATTGGCAGCGCGAGCACTTTTGCCGTGGGATATGCTGCATCATGGTTCCAGCGCACTGAGCCCGATAGAAGCGGACCAAGAATATGAAATTTTCAGCGCGGCAGGGCAAGGAACAGACACCGTCGGCCCCCGTCGAGCTCAGGCGCGATCTGGGGCTCTGGAGCGCTGTTGCCATCGTGGTCGGCACGGTCATCGGCAGCGGGATTTTCCTGGTGCCGCGGACCATGATTCAGCGCCTTGGGTCGCCTGAAATGGTGTTCGTGGTCTGGGTGGTGGGCGGCCTGCTCTCGCTGGCGGGCGCGCTCAGCTATGCGGAACTGGCGGCGGCCATGCCCGAGGCTGGCGGAGAGTACGTCTATCTCCGCGAAGCCTATGGACCCGTTTGGGGGTTCCTTTATAGCTGGACACAGATGTGGGTTGCTAAAAGCGGCTCCATCGCCACACTCGCTACGGCTTTTTTCTACTACCTGACGAATTTTCTCCCGCAGTTGAACGGGGTCTTGTTTGTAGTGCCCTTGCCCATTGGAGCCCACGGTGCGCCGCTCGAGATCCGCCACGGCCAAATATTCGCCATGGCGCTGATTGTTTTTCTCGCCGCCGTCAACTATTTCGGTGTGAAGATCGGCGGAGAAGTCCAGGTCGGCGTCACCGTGGTGAAAGTGGCGCTGATCTTTTTCATTATCGTGATCGGCCTGGGCTGGGGCCACAGGCCGGTCGGCACCACTGCCCACATGGCTGGCACGCCCCTCGGTTTCGCTGGCTTCTTTGCCGCCATGGTAGCGGCGCTTTGGGCCTACGATGGATGGAACAACGTCAGCATGGTGGCATCGGAAATTCGCCAGCCACAGCGCAACCTGCCGCTGGCGCTGATTTGGGGCACGCTGTCCGTGGTGGTTATATACATCCTGGCGAACGCCGCCTATTTTTACGTGCTCAGCCCGCAGGATGTGGCGGCCAGCACACGCGTGGCGGCCGACATGATGCGCCGGATTCTTGGCGGCCCCGGCGCGGATATTGTCTCGGTGGCGGCAATGATTTCCATTTTCGCTGCGCTGAACGGATCTATTCTCTCGGGTGCGCGCGTGCCCTACGCCGCCGCCCGGGACGGATACTTCTTTCGCCCCATGGCTCGCGTAAACGAGCAGTATCGCACTCCGGGCGTATCGATTTTGAGCCTGAGCGCCTGGGCGGCGGTGCTGGTGCTTTCAGGCACGTACGATCAGCTCTTCACTTATGTGATCTTCGCCAGTTGGCTGCTTTACGGCATGACCACAGCAGCGGTCATCGTTCTTCGCAAAAAGCGTCCCGATCTCGACCGGCCGTACCGCACCTTAGGGTATCCTGCTGTACCGGTACTTTTTGTGTCGATTGCGTTTTGCCTGGTCATTTCCACCCTGTTTGACTCGCCGCGCGAATCCCTGCTGGGCCTGGCCCTTATTTTTGCGGGTTTACCCTTTTATTTTCATTGGCGAAAACACCGCACGCCCCCGCAGTAGTCCACGCCGGCAAAACGGCCCAGGCGTTCGGACTCCCTAATTTTGTTCCGAATTCAGAACAAACTGCTTGAAATGTTAACGAAAGTAGGATAAAAAGACAAAAGCACAGGTAATGAGCAGCGCCACTTTTGTTCTGCCTGCGGAACAGCGATGCCCACCAGCCTGCCAACTCTTTTCTCGGGGGGCAAGATGGACGTTAGTAAGATTCTTACGGAATTGCGTCAAGAACGCGAACAGATCGAAGAAGCCATTATGAGCCTGGAACGTCTGGCGAGAGGGCGTGGACGCCGTCGAGGACGGCCACCAGCCTGGATGACGGACATGGACAAGAAACGTGGACGCCCCCCAGGCAGCAAGAACAAGAATTCTAACGTGCAAAAGGCCGTCGGTCTCGCCTGATTTCAACAACCGGCGCACGCGTTTAGCGGTACAGCAGATATTTCTCGCGCAATTGAAGAAATGTCTGTAACGCGTCCTGCTGTTGCCGGCGTACCGACTCTGGGTCTTCGCCAGTGGCCAGCGCGCGCAGCGTTTCTTCGTTGCCGATCAGGTTGCGATTAAGTTCCGGCGAGATTTTGCCGGGGTAAAGCTTCGCGATCGCCGCGGCGATTTCGAGGCCCAGGCGTGCCGAATCGAAGGGCTCCCGGTTCGTGACCGTAATGCGGACGCCTTCTATTTCCGTCCCCGCCAGATGCGATTCGAAGGGCTGGAAACGCACGGGGTAAAAGCGCACGCCGGGAATCCATCTCTGATTCAGATACGCGGCCAGCTCAGGCCCTCGAATAAAGTCCGCGCCGATCATTTCAAAAGGTGCATCCGTTCCGCGTCCCACGGAATAATTCGGCGAATACTCGAGCAGGGCTACTCCCGGGTAGAGCAGTGCGGCCGTGAGGCTCCGGATATTGGGCGAGGGGTTTATCCACGGCAGTCCTGTGGAATCGAACCAGTCGCCGCGTTCCCATCCTTTCATCCGGACCACGGCCAGCTCGGCGCCAATTTTATTTTCCGCATTGAATAACGTAGCCAGTTCGCCCATGGTCATGCCGTGCCGGAGCGGCAGTGGAAAATAGCCCACGAAGGATACCTTGTCGCGGTCGAGCACAGGTGGCTCGACATGCACGCCGGTAATCGGATTAGGCCGGTCCAGCACGTAGTACGGAATCTTCGCTTTAGCCGCCTCTTCCATGGCGTATGCCATGGTTGAAACGTAAGTGTAGAAACGCGCGCCGATATCTTGAATATCGAAGACTAGCGCATCGATGCCGCGCAGCATTTCCGGAGTGAGGCGGCGGTTCTTGTCTGCAAACAGGCTCCACACCTTGATTCCCGTCTTCGGATCGGTTGTATTGCCGATACCTTCGCGGTCTTCCTTGCCGGCAAATCCGTGTTCCGGGGAATAAAGCGCGGACACCTGCACGCCGGCTGCGAGCATGCGGTCCACATTGCGGCGGCCCTCGCGATCGATGCCGGTTTGATTCGTGATCAACCCGACGCGTTTGCCTTGCAACGCCCGAAATCCTTCCTCCTCCCAGACATCCAGACCCGTGCGCACCTGGCCATGGCGTTCCACTTCACGGTGCAAGCCTGCGCTCGCGAAAGTTTCGTTATATCCGGTGAGACTCACTCCTGGAGTATCGACGCCAACGGCGGCCGCCACCGCGGTAGCGATTTTTCCACGCAGCGACGTGATGGAAGGACGCAAATGCGGATGCACGGCATTGGTCAGCAGGATCACGTAAGTGTCGGACTTCGGATCGATCCAGAGCGATGTTCCCGTAAATCCGGTGTGCCCGTAGGAGCCGATGGGAAACAGGTCGCCGCGCTCGCCCGAGTAGGGCGAGTCGATGTCCCATCCAAGTCCGCGCAGGATCGGCTGGTCGGGCGGGCTCTGAGGTGACGTGAATTTTTCGACGGTAAGCGGACTGAAAATGCGCCGGCCCTGCCACGAGCCTTTATCCAACAGCATCTGGCAGAAGCGCGCGAGATCGTCGGCCGTCGAAAACAAGCCGGCGTGCCCGGCGATGCCGCCCATGTAGCGCGAGGTGGGATCGTGCACCACGCCGCGCAGCAGCAGATGATTTTTCTCCAGCATTTCGGTGGGCGCGATGCGTGGCCGCAGGGAATCCGGAGGCCGGAACATGGTGTCATGCATGCCCAGGGGAGCGAACACATTTTGTCCGACGTAGTCCGGCAGCATTTCGCCGCTGAGCCGGCGAACGATTTCGCCCAGCAGGATAAAATTGATATCGCTATAGACGAACCTCACGCCCGGAGGGCCCACCGGCTTATCGACCAGCGCGCGGTGAATCCCGGTTTCGTAACCGCTCCAGGCGGGCTCGAGATCGAGGTCGGGGCGCAGGCCTGAGAAGTGTGTCATCAGGTGGCGAATCGTAATGTCGCTTTTTCCTCCTTGAAATTCGGGCAGGTATTCGGTCACCCGATCGTTGAGACGCAGCTTGCCTTCCTCGAAGAGTTTCATCAGGCCGGAGGTGGTGGCCACCACTTTGGTCAGCGAGGCGCAATCGAAAATGGTGTCGGCCTTCATGGGCTCTGTCGACGGCACGACGGCACGGTGGCCGTAGGCCTTGCGGTAGACCACCTCTCCTTTGTGGCCCACCAGCAGAACGGCGCCGGGAACGCGGTTCTCGCGGATGGCCTGTCCAAGGGCGTCGTCCAGCGCGGCCGCCGCCGAAAATGTCGCGGCATTGGCCCACGAGCCGGCGGCAAACAGGATGCCGCACAGAATGCGCTTCATATCCTCATGATAGCGGCTTGTGTAAGAACCCGGACTAACGTGCCCGCCCTGTTTTGACTTCCGTTTTGTGGTCTGCTAGCGTACTAGGTCACTGTCAAGCTGGCGTTTGAATGCCTTTGAAGAAGAAGACGACCGTGGCGAAAAACATTGGAAAATCCGAACCCGAACCCGTAGTCACTCGCGATGGCCCATCACGCCGTAGGCCGGCCGCTTCCGCTCAAGATAGCGCTGCTTTGGCGGCCGCGGCTGAGGCGCGCGCAGCGGCACAGGGTCAATTGAAGTCTTTTGAGCAGGCTGTTCGCCTTTTTAACGCGCGAAAATTTGCCGAGGCACGGGAGTTGTTCGTGAAGGCCAGCGGCGGGACGAACCGCGAGATGGCGCACAATGCCGAATTGCACGTTCGCATGTGCGATCGCCGTCTCGAGAAACCCGTGGTCGATCTGAAGACGGCTGAGGAGCACTACAATTACGGAGTTGCCATGATCAATGCGCGCAATCTCTCCGACGCGCAGCAGCATCTCGAAGCCGCACTGAAATTGGAACCGCAGGCCGATCACGTGCTCTACGCACTGGCGCTGGCCAGGGGCTTGGCAGGCGATATCGACGGCGCCTATGAGAGCCTCAAACGCGCCATCGACCTGGAGCCGCGCAACCGGATCTCGGCACGGCAGGACGCGGATTTCGCCACCTTTTCGAACCAGCCGCAGATTCAACAACTGTTGTCCCCGGATAAGACCGGCGCCGCATAACCCGGCCCGCAACCGAATGCCGCGGCACTCGCACACAGTGCGCATGGACATGCCCGATTTGCGGACGGCTTTGAACCCGAAAGATAACGCGGCCGGTCCGCTGCGAGTGGTCTCGATCGGCGGCGGTACCGGGCTTTCCACGCTTCTGCACGGCCTCAAGCAATATGTGCGCGGCCGCGGCGTGCGCAACTGGCCGCTGGACATCGCCGCCATCGTTACCGTCACCGATGACGGCGGAAGTTCCGGCCGCTTGCGTCGCGAGTTCGACGTGCTGCCTCCGGGTGACATCCGCAATTGCCTGGTGGCGCTGTCCGAGGACGAGGGCTTGCTCTCGCGCCTCTTTCAATACCGCTTCGAAGCGGGACGCGGATTGAAAGGTCACACCTTCGGGAACCTGTTCCTCACTGCCCTCACGCGCATTACCGGAGATTTTCCCGACGCTGTGAAAGAGTCTTCCGACGTGCTGGCCATCAAGGGGCGCATTTATCCGGCCACGGCCGACAATGTGGCGCTTGAGGCCGTTCTGGAAAATGGCCGCGTGGTGCTGGGCGAAACCAAGATCAGCAAGAGCCGCCGCCGCATCGAGACCGTCCGTCTGCGTCCGCGGCGTTGCCGGCCGTTGCCCGAAACGCTAGCGGCCATCGCGCAGGCCGACGTGATTACCCTGGGCCCGGGTTCGCTATTCACCAGCGTCATTCCGAACCTGCTGGTGGGCGGAATCACTGCAGCCATCCGGCGCTCCCCCGCCGTCAAAGCGTACTTTGTGAATCTCATGTGGCAGCCGGGCGAAACCACGAACTTCACGGCCTCCGACCACATCAGCGCCATTCACCGCCACGCCGGCGGCAAGCTGCTGGATTACGCAGTCCTGAACACGCGCGAAATCCGGCCCTCGCTGCGCCGCCGTTATGCCCGCCAGCAATCCGCGCCGGTGGAAAACGATCTCAACGAGATCGGCGCCACGGGCGTGAATGTGGTGTGCGGGGATCTGGTGCAGGAATCCGACGTGGTCCGCCACAATCCCGATGCCATCGCGGCCATCGCAATCGAGCTCGCCATGGAAGGCCGCAAGCGGCGGCAAATGTCGCGGTAATCGCATTCCGCATTGAATAATAGGGAGCATGGATACTCGCGTATCGGTTGTGATCCTGGCCGCCGGCTTGGGCACGCGGATGAAATCGCGGCGCGCCAAAGTACTGCACGAGGCTGGTGGCAAGACGCTCATCGAGCACACCGTGGACACGGCGCTCTCGCTTGCCAGCCCCGATCGCGTGTTCGTCGTGGTGGGGCACCAGGCGGACGAGGTTCGCAGCGCTGTCGAGTCGCGCGGCGTCCGTTTCATCCAGCAGGGCGAGCAGAAAGGCACCGGGCACGCGCTCATGGCCGGGCGCGAGTCGCTCGAGCACCTCGGCGGCCTGCTGGTGGTTTATTATGGCGATTGCCCGCTGATCCCCGCGGCCGTGCTGGCATCGCTGGTGGACCATCAGAGAAAATCGGACGCAGCCGCCACCATCGTCGCGGCGGAACTCGAAGATCCCACTGGCTACGGCCGCGTGATTCGCGACGCCTGCGGCCGCGTGCTCGCCGTGGTCGAGCAGAAGGCGGGCACGCCCGAGCAACTCGCCATTCGCGATGCCAATGTCGGCATCTACTGCTTCCGCGCCGATCTGTTCTGGAAACATGTTGGCGAGATCCAGCCGAACAATCCCGCGCGCGAATACTATTTGACCGACATGGTCGAGATTCTGATCCGCGCCGGCCACAAGATCGACGCATTCCGCGCGGAAAATCCCATCGTGCTGCTGGGCATCAATAATCGCGTGGAACTGGCTGCCGCGGACCGCCGGTTTCGCGAGCGCAAAGTGCTTGAGCTGATGCTCGCCGGCGTCACGATTCAAAAACCGGAGACTGTGAGCGTCGACGACGCGGTTTCGATCGGCATCGATACCGTGATCGAGCCTTTCGCGCAGATCCTGGGCAACACCAAGATCGGCGAAGCGTGCCGCATCGGCGCCTGCTCGATTGTTCGGGATTCCGAGCTGGCCGACGGCGTGCAAGTGGGAGCCTTCACCATCATCGGCACTTCCCGCGTGGCTGCCGGCGCGCAAGTGGGCCCATATGCGCGGCTTCGCCTGGATAACGACGTGGCGGCCGGTGCGCAGATCGGCAATTTTGTGGAGCTGAAAAAGACGCGCATGGGCGCGGGTGCGAAGGCCATGCACCTGACGTATCTGGGAGATTCCACGATCGGCGAGGACGTGAATGTCGGCGCCGGCACTATCACGTGTAATTTCGACGGCCGCGCCAAACATGCCACCAAAATTGGCAAGGGCGCATTCGTCGGCAGTAATTCGACGCTTGTCGCGCCGGTCGAAATCGGCGCTGGCGCCTATCTGGCTGCCGGTTCCGTGATCACCGATCCCGTCCCGCCCGACGCGCTGGCGTTGGGCCGCGCGCGGCAGGTGGTCAAAGAAGGCTGGGCGCGAAAACGAAGGGAAAAGGCGCCGGCGAAAGTGTGAGCGCCGCGACTCCGCATGGCGGGAACGCCTTCACCAAATAACGCTGGCTGCCTCATACCGGGGGGCGCGCTGTTCGTCCTGTTCGGAATCGTGTTTGCTATCGCGGTGGCGTCAGGCGCCAGGGGTTACCAAGACCCGGCCCAAAAAAGGACGGGCGCTCTGGTGTCGTTGGTTGTCGTCGGCATTGGCGCCGGATTGATCGTCGCCGGCAGATCCGTCACCAAGAGCGCCGCCAGAGCGCAAGCCACGGCCGCTCAGTCTCCCGGCAAACCGTGGCTGTGGCGCGAGGACTGGGCGCAGGGATGTGCCAAGCCGGACTGGAAATCGGAAGCCGCCGTCCGTGGCGGTGTGGGTCTGCTGGTTGCGCTCGTGTCGGGCCCTTCTGTCGGGGGCGCGATAATCCACGCGCCAAAAGGACACCCCTACGCCGCGCTAGTGGCGCTCCTGCTTCCGCTGGCGGGACTCTTTCTCGTCGGACAAAGCATCCTCATCCGCCTTCGCGAGGCAAAATTCCGCGACGTGCGATTGACGTTTTCGAGCCTTCCTGGAGTCATCGGAGGACGCTTGGCGGGGCGCGTGGAATTGGCGTTTATGCTTCCGGCAGGCAGCAACGTGAGCCTGGTGCTGAGTTGTGTCCGGTCCTACGTCAGCGGCAACGGAGATAGCCGGTCCCGCTGGGAGAATGTACTCTGGCAAGCCAAACAAACCGTTTCGCCTTATGTCGGCGGGCCGGGAAGCTATCTGCCCGTCGATTTCACGATTCCGTACGATGCGCGTGAAACAGATACGAGCAACCCGAACGACGAGGTCTTCTGGCGCCTGACCGCCACCGCGATTCTACCCGGTCTCGACTTCCGCGCGTCATTCGGAGTACCCGTGTTCAAGACCGACGCGAGCGACCCAACCGTTACCCGGGAACAGATCGATGCCCTCGAGACCACCCGCCTGGCAGGCAGCGAACCGCCGGACGCGAAGATCACCACCGGCGCGTCCCCCGAGGGAGGCGTGCAGTTTCACCTGGGGCCGGCAAGAAATAAAGGAGTGGCCACCGCCATTACCGCCTTCGGGATCGTCTTTCTGGGCGGCGGCCTGTTCTTTGGCGTCGTCGTCAGCCAGTCCTTCACCTGGTTCGCGGGTGCGATTCCGCTGCTGATTAGTGGCGGAGTCGGGGTCGGCCTCCTGGCCTTCGCCGGCTGGCTGTGGTTCGGCACAACCACCATTGGCGTCGTCGGCCGTTCGCTGAAGATTCGGTCTCGTTGCGCCGGCTTCTCCCGGTCGCGCGGTGTGAATGCGGCGGAAATTCAAAAGCTTGAGTTGTACCCGGGCATGCAGAGTGGTGACCACGTCTGGTACGACCTCCGAATCCATCTGCATAACGGCGGAATGGTCACAGCCGGTAGCGGTATGGAAAAGAGCGAGGCGGAGTGGTTTGTCGCTGAGCTGAAGAAGGATCTCGGAATCTGAGGTGGCTGCCGCCTGAACCAGTTACTCCGTGATGAACTGCTCGCCATGGACGCTGAAGACCAGCGTGTCCGCCGGGAACTGCTGGATCAGGGCGCGCTCGGCGACGGATATCATCCGCGGATGGAGGAGGTGCACAAACGCAACGCCGCCCGTCTCAAGGAAATCATTGCGCGGCACGGCTGGCCCGGCCGGGCAATGGTTGGCGAGGAAGCCGCCGTTGCTGCCTGGCGTATTGTCCAGCACTCCATCGGCGATCCGCCGTTTCAGCGCGCCTGCTTAGGTCTGCTGGAAGACGCCGCTCTGCGCAGTGATACATCGCCGCAGCATCCGGCGTATCTGCTGCACCGCATCCGCATGTACGAGGGTAAGCCGCAGATCTACGGTACTCAATTCCTGCCGAACCAAGAAGGGGATACGGCTCCCTGGAAGATAGAAGACCCCGAGCACGTCGATGAGCGGCGCGCCCCGATCGGTTTGCGTCCGCTGGCCGAATCGCTACAGCCTCCCGATCCGAGCCGCCGCCCGCCACGCGAAGAGCTCGAAGCCTGGTTTCGAGGCTACGAGCAGTGGCTGCGGAAGGCCGGCTGGCGGGAGTAAGCACACCTCAAGACACATATCGTAGAAGAGATTCTTGAAAGGGGATCAAGGCGGGAAGGTTCTGCAACTTCCTGGGCGGACATTCCTGCCCGCCCAGCAGAATTGTCGAGCCGGGAATTAATGGGCTGTTGCCGCTTGTGCTTTCCGGCTTAGGAAGCACTCACGGCAATAAACCGGCCGGCCTTGGGTGGGTCTGAAGGGAACAGTGGTTTCCCGGCCGCACTGCGAACAGACGGTTGTTGTCTCCGCCCGCTGCGCGCCGGAACCTGCCGATCCCTGCCGCTTCGTTTTGCACGCCTTGCAGCGCTTCGGTTCATTTTTGAAGTTCTTGTCGTGGAAGAAATGCTGCTCTCCCGCCGTAAAAACAAACTCCGCTCCACAATCCGCGCACTTGATGATTCGATCCTGAAACTCTGGCATCACCACCGCCCCCGCGGTCCTACCCAGGCCGCCTTTTTCGCTCGTTAAGAATGCTTACTGATCTGCGAATTACTCCACCTCGCGACGACTTTTCTTCCTGTTTCTCTTACGAGCCAGCGCCTGCTTGACTCGCTTTTTTTCACCCGGCTTCAAATAAAAAGAGTGCCGTTTGACCTCTTTGATAATGTCCTCTTGCTGGACTTTACGCTTGAAGCGGCGAAGGGCGTTTTCCAACGTTTCGCCCTCTTGAAGTTTTACTTCTGCCAACTAAAAACACCTCCCATCGGCTTGAACTCGTATTGCACGCTTTGGGCGTGCAGTCGAGGGACCTTGCCCGCTCACATGAAACTTCCTCCGCGTGGCAGGTCAAGGTATTGATATCATAGGTGCTTGGACGGCAAAGTCAAGTCCCAAATTGTAGGGGCGTGTTGACCAGCCTTGCGCAGAGCCGTTAACCGGCTGTACATAAAGGACTTACAAGTCAACTCCCGTGACTAATGTCTTAGCCATTTTATTGGCTGGAGGGGCCGGAGAACGCCTTCACCCGCTCACGCGCGATACCGCAAAACCCGCGGTACCATTCGGCGGCGCCTACCGCATTATCGATTTTACACTTTCGAATTGCATTAATTCCGACGTCCGCAGAATTTTTGTACTCACACAGTACAAATCGCTCGAGCTGATTCGTCATGTGCGCGACGGCTGGAGCATTCTCTCCCCCGAGCTGGGCGAGTACATCGAAATAATTCCCGCCATGAAGCAGACCGGCGAGGGCTGGTATCTGGGCACGGCCGACGCGGTGTTTCAAAACACCCAGAGCATCCTTGCCGAAATGCCTGACCAGGTGCTCATTCTCGCCGCCGACCACATCTACAAAATGAATTACCGGTCCATGTTCGAACAGCATCACCGGTACCGCGCGGATATCACCATCGCCACAACCCAGGTCCTGCCGGAAGAAACGGGGCGTTTCGGGGTCGCCGAAATCGGCCAGGACCATCGCGTGGTGGGCTTCGAAGAAAAGCCGCGTCACGGAAATCCAGTGCGCTCCGCGTTCAATCCGTCGATGGCCAGTGCATCAATGGGCATCTATATCTTCAATACCGGCGTGCTTCTGCGCTTGTTGCGCGAGGACGCGGAGAATCCCGGCTCGTCGCATGATTTCGGCAAGGACGTGATCCCGCGAGGCCTGCGCGATTGCCGTGTGATCGCCTATGACTTCGTGGATATCAACGACAAACAGGCGCGCTACTGGCGCGATGTGGGAACGCTCGACGCCTACTACGACGCCAATATGGACCTGGTGGACGTGACGCCGCAGCTGAACCTCTACGACAGCCGCTGGCCCATACGCACGCGCATGCCGCAACAGCCACCAGCCAAATTTGTATTCGCGCAGGAAGGCCGCAGAATGGGGGTGGCCGTCGACTCCATCGTGTCCGCCGGTTGCATCGTCTCCGGTGGCAGAGTCATGCGCAGCATCCTCTCGCCGGGTGTTCGGGTCAATAGCTACTGTGAGGTCGAATATTCCATCCTGATGCCCAACGTGGAGATCGGGCGATACAGCCGCATCCGCCGCGCCATCGTCGGGACCAACGTGAAAGTTCCGGAATCCAGCGTCATTGGATTCGACGCCGAGGCCGACCGCCGCAGCGGATACCATATCACCGAGGCCGGAATCGTGGTGGTGAGCGATGCGAAACCAGCGGTTCAAACTATGCAAAACGCAAGGAGCAGTGAGTGACGACGATAGCAAAGATCACGGGAACCGAGATCCTCGATTCCCGTGGAAATCCGACCGTGGAAGCCGACGTAATCCTCGCCGATGGCAGTTTTGGACGGGCGGCGGTGCCCTCCGGCGCCTCCACCGGCGAACACGAAGCCGTCGAGCTTCGCGATGGCGATGCCTCGCGCTACCTGGGAAAGGGCACCCGCAAGGCCGTGGAGCACATCAACCGCGAGATTGCAGGCGCGCTGCACGGAAAAGATTCGACCCAGCAGGCGCAGATCGACCGCATCATGATCGAGCTGGACGGCACGCCGAACAAAGCGCGCCTGGGAGCCAATGCCATCCTGGCCGTTTCGCTAGCCAGCGCGCGCGCGGCCGCCATGACGCGCCACAGCCCGCTCTATCGATACCTGGGCGGTGTGGCCGCATGCATGCTGCCGGTGCCGATGATGAATATTCTCAACGGCGGCGCGCACGCCGATAATTCCGTCGACGTACAGGAGTTCATGATCGCGCCTTACGGAGCCGCGAAATTTTCCGAAGCGTTGCGCATGGGCGTGGAAGTATTTCACACGCTGAAGAAAGTTCTAAAGAAGAAAGGCTACTCGACGTCCGTAGGCGACGAAGGCGGCTTCGCGCCGAACCTGAAGTCCAACGACGAGGCGTTGGAACTGGTCCTCGAAGCCATCACGCAAGCCGGCTACAAGCCCGGCGAGCAGATTGGCATCGCGCTCGATCCGGCATCCAGCGAGTTTTTCGCGGATGGGAAGTACGTGTTCAAGAAATCCGATAAGAGCCAGCGCACTTCCGAGCAGATGATCGATTTCTGGGCCAACTGGGTGCGGCAATATCCAGCTATCCTCTCGATTGAAGATGGCATGGCGGAGGACGATTGGGCCGGTTGGAAACTGCTCACGAAAACACTCGGAGAAAAAATCCAGCTCGTGGGCGACGATATTTTCGTCACTAACACGTCCATCTTCCGCCGCGGCATCGACGAAGGCATTGCCAATTCGATTCTGATTAAGGTGAACCAGATCGGCACGCTCACCGAAACCCTGGATGCCATGCAGATGGCCGCGGCCGCGGGCTATACGTCGGTGGTGTCGCACCGGTCGGGCGAAACCGAAGACCCGTTCATTGCCGATCTGGTGGTCGCGACCGGAGCCGGACAGATCAAGACCGGCTCCGCCAGCCGCACCGACCGTATCGCCAAGTACAACCAGTTGCTGCGCATCGAGCAGCAGCTTGGCGAATCCGCGCGTTTCCCTGGCAGGAAGGCCTTCCGCCAGTAATGGCCCGCCCAAAACCTTTGATCCTCACCATCCTCGACGGCTGGGGATTTTCGTCCGCTGTCGAAGGGAATGCCATCGCGGCCGCGCGCAAACCGGCGTATGACAAACTGCTGCGCGAATTTCCTAATACGCTGATCCATACTTCCGGGCCTTTCGTCGGGCTGCCGGAAGGCCAGATGGGCAATAGCGAAGTGGGGCACCTGAACATCGGCGCGGGGCGCATCATTCTCATGGATGTCACGCGCATCGACACGATGATTGCCTCGGGCGAATTTTTCCGGAATCCCGTGCTGCTCGATTGCATGCGGCACGCGCGCACGCGCCGATTGCACCTGCTAGGGCTGTGCAGTTCCGGCGGCGTGCATTCACAGCTCACCCATCTCTACGCGCTGCTGCGCATGGCCAGGCAGGAGGGCGTCGAGCAAGTGTTCGTACACGCGTTCATGGACGGGCGCGACACGCCGCCGGAGAGTGGCGCCGGATACCTGCGGGAAATCGGGAAGGAAATGCGCACCATCGGTGTGGGCCGCATCGCATCGGTCTCCGGCCGCTACTACGCCATGGATCGCGACAAGCGCTGGGAGCGTATCGAGCGCGCCTTCGACGCCATGGTGCTGGGCAATGCCGAGAAAGCCACAGGCCCGGTGGCGGCGGCCGAGCGCTCTTACGAAAAGGGCGTGACGGATGAGTTCATCGAGCCGGTAACCATCGTCGACGAGCGCGGCGACCCTGTGGGCCGGATCCGCGACGAAGATTCCGTCATCTTCTTCAATTTCCGGGCCGACCGTGCGCGCGAGACCACGGCGGCGCTCACCGATAGTAAACTTGAACGCCCATCGCGCTCGCTCGCGCCCAAGAACCTCCATTACGTCACCATGACTCAGTACGACAAGACATTCACGCTGCCCTATGTCTTGCCGCCGGAGCACCCGCATAACATCCTGGCCAACGTCATGGCGCAGTTGAACTGGAAGAACCTGCGCGTGGCCGAGACCGAGAAGTACGCGCACGTCACGTATTTCTTCAACGGCGGTAACGAGAAACCCTATCCCGGCGAAGAGCGCGAGCTGGTGCCGTCTCCCAAAGTTGCGACGTACGACCTGAAGCCGGAAATGAGCGCGTCGGGCATCACGGATGTCATCGTGAAGGCCATTGAAGGCGGCAGCTTCGACGTGATCGTTATGAACTTCGCCAACGCCGACATGGTGGGCCACTCCGGCAAGATGGAACCCACGGTGCGCGCCGTCGAAGCCGTGGATGCTTGCCTGGCGCGCATTTACCACACACTGCGCGCGCACAACGGCGCCTGGATCATCACCGCCGATCACGGTAATGCCGAAACCATGATCGATCCGGTGACGCACGGCCCGCACACCTACCACACCACCAACCCGGTGCCCTTCATTCTCGTGACCGGCAATGCCCCCTTAAAGCTACGCACCGGCGGCTCCTTGCAGGACATCGCGCCCACGCTGCTCGCGGTGCTGGGTGAATCGCAGCCGAAAGAGATGACGGGCAGAGATTTGAGAGCTTAGGATATTCCTGCCTCTCCATTGGTTCCACTAACATGGCAAGACCGGTCGCTATCCCTCAACCGTCGTGCTAAGTTGTAGAAAGATGTTGCGGCTCATCGCACTCCTCCTCGCGTTTTCTACTGCGGGCGTTCCGTTTGTAGTTGCGAGGTGTGGTGCTTCTTGTTCGGTGAAGAAATATAGCGCCCCACGCAGCAGCACAAACTGCCATCACAGCAAGCCAGGCTCCAGTCACGCACCTGAGCCGTCCTGTTTGCACGGCCAGGGCATCGATCACGCCTGGCTGGTACCAACGTCTACGGCTTTCGCGACGGCACAGACCGGACCCGCGGTGGTCATTCCTTCGTTCTCCGAGCCCGTGCGTGATCGCTCGTGGGAGACCCGCGGCCCGTGCCCGGAAGCGCTCCTCTCGCCTGAGACTCCACCGTACTTGCCTCTTCGCGTTTAGCCATCTCCTTGGGATTAACCGCGCACCACGGCGGGTTCATATCTCAGGAGTCTATATTTGGCCAAGGCTTTTATTTGCAGCATTCTTATGAGTGCGGTGCTGCTCGCACAGCACGAAGGGCACACGATGCCCGGAGCGGATTCCGCCGGCGTGCCGGACCATCACCAAATGCCAGGCATGGACATGGCGATGCCGGCCATGCCCGCTGAGCACGCTGCATCCGGCACCAGTGTGAATCCGCGCTCGTCTCCCATGGAGATGATCCACAAGCGCATCGGCGCGTGGACTTTCATGTTCCACGGGATTGCGTTCCTCGCCGAAGAACAGCAGACCGGCCCGCGCGGCCGTGACAAGTTTTTTGCGCCCAACTGGTTCATGGGGACGGCAGCTCATTCCGCTGGAGGCGGCACCGTCGAGTTCCGCTCCATGATCAGCCTCGATCCCGCTACCATCACGGACCGGTTCTACCCGCTGCTGTTTCAAACCGGGGAGACGGCATTTGGCCAATCCATCGTGGACGGACAGCACCCTCACGATCTCTTCATGGAACTCAGCGCGCGTTACACGCGCCCGCTCACGGATTCCACCAGCATCATGCTCTACTTCGCGCCGGTGGGAGATCCCGCCCTGGGACCGGTGGCCTTTCCACATCGCGTGTCCGCCATGGAACTGCCTCAAGCCACTCTCTCGCACCACCTGCAGGATTCGACGCATATCGCCAATGAAGTGGTGACTGCGGCTCTGGTGCGCCACCGCTTTCGCGTCGAAGCCAGCGGCTTTCACGGCGCCGAGCCGAACGAGAACCGCTGGAATATCGACTACGGCATGATCGATTCCTGGTCGACGCGTGTGACGTGGACCCCGGGTGATAACTGGATGGGGCAGGCTTCGGTGGGCCGCCTCGCTCAACCCGAAGCCGCCGAACACGGCGATGTAGTGAGATCCACCGCCTCGTTGACTTATAACCGGCCGCTCGCCACCGGAAACTGGGCAAGCAGCATCATTTGGGGCCGCAATCACAAGACCGTCGAGCAGCACAACCTGAACTCGTATCTCGCGGAATCGGTCGTGCAATTCTGGCACAAGCACTACATCACCGGCCGCTTCGAACTCGTGGACAAGGATGAATTATTCAACGACCAGCCCGCGATCCGCGAACACCTGGACGCGACCGCCGGCTCGATCTTTCGGATTGCCGCTTACACGCTGGGCTACACGCGCGACGTGAAGCTGGTGCCGTGGCTGGTCACCGGGATCGGGGGCAATTTCACGTTGTACCGCGTGCCTCTCGCCATCCAGCCTTACTATGGCGCGCATCCCACGGGGTTTCTCTTCTTTCTCCGCGCCCGGCTCAAGGGCTCCCAACCCATGGCGCACATGCACCGTCCTTGACGAAATGTGCCATTCGATGCCATGAAGTTCTTGTAGTGCATGACCACGCCCGGTGTTGGCGGGGCCTTGCGGCTTTTTGCCGCGCTCGAACGTAAAGGCGGCAGTTCTCTCGCGAACCGTAGCCCCGCGCTACGGTTTACCGCGATGGTTTGGGGATTTCGTAGCGAGACAACAGTCGACAATTCACTCGTACCCGTACCGCTTCAGAATCTCACGCGCCGTCATGCCTGTAAGGAATGCGACGAACTTGCGGGCCTGCTCAGTCTTCGTACTGCTGCGCAAGACGGCGATGGCCTGATCGATCGGGGTGTGTAAGTTGCCCGGGACTTCGATCTTGCGGCCGTCGCGATCATAGACCAGCGCCAGCGCGGTGAATGCGGCGTCGGCATTGCCCGTCGCGGCATATTGGGTCGCCATCGATACATTCTGCGCAAACACGATTCTGGGCTGCAAGGTCTCCCACAGATGCAGAGCGTGCAGGGCCTCGACCGCCGCGCGCCCATACGGTGCAAGCTGCGGATTGGCGATCGCGATGTGCGTGATCCCGGGGGTCGCAAGATCTTGGATACGATCTACACGCGTGCGATTGTCCGGTACCCACAGTACCAGCTTGCCCCGCGCGTAGACTGCGCGCGTGTCCGGGATGATCAGACCTTTGCGCGCCAGTTCATCGACGTGCTCCGTATCGGCCGCGGCGAAGACATCGTAGGGCGCGCCATGCTCGATCTGCTGCGCCAGTTGCGCGGTAGCGCCGAAGCTGGTGACCAGGTGAATGCCGGTTTGGTTCTCGAAGATCTGGCCCAGCTCGGCGAAGACTCGCGTCAAGTTGGCGGCGGTCGCCACATTGATCTCGTTCCGGGCAGGCAAGGTCGCGCGGCTGCCGCAACCTATGGTCGCCACGGCCAGCAGCGGTAGAAAGCGGCGCATCCTTCTATTCTGGATGATTCCGATGGGATTGCGCCCCATCGCGATTTGTCAAATCGACGCCCAATGTAATAGAATCAAGGTTTACACCATTGAGCCCAGCCGCTTTCGTGTGCTCGGGCTTCCCAATCGAGGGTTTTTCCATGCATGCCATTATTGAGACCGGCGGAAAACAGTACCGGGTTGCCCCGGGCGATGTGATCCGCGTGCCCAAGCTGACGGGCGAGGTTGGCTCCGAGATCGAATTTTCGAAAGTTCTGGCGGTATTTGGCGACGCGGGTGAAGTGCTGGCCGGCGCCGAAGCGGCGGACCACAGAATCACCGGTACCATCACCTCCAACGGGCGCGGCAAGAAGGTCCTGGTCTTCAAATTCAAGCGAAAAAAGCAATACAAACGCACCATCGGGCACCGCCAGGATTTCACTGAAGTGCGCGTGGGCGGCATCGTCGCATAGGATTTCGTCATGGCTCATAAAAAAGGTTTAGGCAGTTCCAAGAACGGGCGCGATTCGAGCGCGCAGCGGCTGGGCATCAAGGTGTTCGGCGGTCAACTCGTTCCCGGCGGCTCCATCATCGTGCGGCAGCGCGGCACCAGGCTCAAACCCGGCGAGAACGTGGGTTGGGGTAAGGATGACACTCTCTTCGCCAAGATCACGGGTGTAGTCGAGTTTCACGACCGCGGCCGGATGGGCAAGTTCGTCAGCGTGCGCTCCGCTTCCTAGCCAATCTCCCGAGCAATGTTTCCGGGCCGCCGGCTGTATGATCCGACCGGCGGCTTTTCCATCTTCACACCGAGCGTGTTCGGCAGTTCCCGATGTTCATCGACGAAGCCAAAATTTACGTGAAGGCGGGTGACGGCGGCAACGGCTGCCTGGCATTCCGGCGGGAGAAGTATGTTCCGCGCGGCGGGCCAAGCGGCGGCGATGGCGGCCACGGTGGCGACGTGTATATGGTGGCCAGCGAGCACGCGAATACGCTTCTGCGTTACCGTTTTAACCCTGAGCACAAGGCGGAGCGCGGCCGGCACGGTGAAGGGAGCAATTGCACGGGGCACGACGGCGAATCGGTCGAGCTCGAAGTGCCGGTGGGCACCGTGGTCTATGACGAGCAAACCGGCGACAAGCTCTACGACTTCACACACGCTGGCCAGCGATTTCTGGTGGCGCGCGGCGGCCGTGGCGGCAAGGGAAACGCCCGTTTTGCCACCGCCACGCACCAGGCGCCCACCGAGCATCAGCCTGGCAGACCTGGTCAGGAGCGGCGTCTGCGCCTTGAGCTGAAACTACTGGCCGATGCAGGCCTGGTGGGCTTCCCCAACGCGGGCAAGTCGACGCTGATTTCGCGCATCTCCGCCGCGCGGCCCAAGATCGCCGACTATCCCTTTACCACGCTCGAGCCTAACCTGGGTGTGGCCAAGCTCGATGATTTCCGCAGCTTCGTGGTGGCGGACATCCCCGGGCTGATCGAGGGCGCGCACTTGGGCCACGGCCTGGGCACGCAATTCCTGCGGCACATCGAGCGAACCAAACTGCTGGTTCACATGGTGGACGTTTCCGATGCAACGGGCCGCAATCCGGTCGAGGATTTCGAGACCGTAATGCGCGAGCTGGCGAGCTTCAGCGAAGACCTGGCGAAGAAGCCCATGCTGGTGGTGGCGAGCAAAATGGACGCCGCGCAGGATACCGAGCGCGTAGCGTCGCTTAAACGTTTGGCCGCGGAACGCCAATTGCCCTATTTTGAGATTTCAAGTGTGACGGGCCTAGGCCTGGAAGCGCTGAAACATGCGATTGCCGAGCGGGTGCTCCGCGCCCAGCAGCCGGCCAACTTGTCGTCCTGACGGTAGCGCAGGGCTGCCACGGTGTTTGCGGAAGAGCTGCGGGTTTTACTCTCTGAGGGCAAAAACCGCAGGTCTTCCAAGACCAGGCGCAGCCCTGCACTACTTATTGTCGGGAATCCTCGCGCTGTCCCTAGCGCGAGCAGCAAATCTGTGTCGAAACTAAAGCCGCTGGCGTAATGGCGTGGTGATTGGCCGCGAAATAATTCTGTTCGGCAAGGTGCCGGTAAACATCGCCTGCGACTCCGGCGGCCATGGGGCCAATGGAAGGCCGCCCTCCCGTGAGCAGAACGACAACCACCAGCTTGTTCGGACCGGCATCGTTGAAGGACCCAAACCAGCCCAGGTGCGTGCGGCCCTCGCTGCACGTGCCGGTCTTGCCCATGATGGTTTCTTCCTGGCGCGCGCGGCGCGCGGTGCCGTATTCGACGGCTCCCTGCATACCTGGCTTGACCTCGGGAATCAGGTCTTTGATCTCGAGCTGCCGCTTGACGCGCGGCACCAAGCTATCGATTTCGCCCTGGCTGCGCGGATATTGCAGGTAGTAGAGCGTGCCGCCGTTGGCAATGGCGGACATTAAGGCGGCCAGCTGCAGCGGCGTTTGGGAAATCTCTTCGCCAAAACTGGTCAGCATGCCCGTTCCACCGTTCTTGGGAGGCGCGGGCGGGAAATAACCGGGCTTTTCTCCGGGGATATCGAGACCCGCGGTCTCGCCGTATCCGAACAGGCGCGCGTAGTAGTTCACGCGCTCATAGCCCAGCTTGATGCCCAGGTTGGCGAAATAGTAATTGTTGGAGTGCGCCAGCGCATCGGTCATCGCCATCTTGGTGCGACCGTAGAGCTGGACCTTCGTGGTGCGGTCAACCAGCTTTTCCTGCAAAGCCGCCAGAGCGACCGCGACCTTGATGGTGGAGCAAGGCTGGAATCCGCTGCCCAGCGCCAGTTTCTGGTTCACCATGGTCAGGACGCGACCCGTGTTTGGTTCTACCACCACTACCGATCCGTTGTACGGCCCCAAGGCTTCGACGGCGGCGCGCCGCACCGCCGGATCCTCGCCTTCGGTGTTGTCGCTGGCAGTGGAATCGGCATACGTGGGCTCGGTCCACGGGCTGTAAGACGAACGCCGATGCCGAACCCGCCGCACCGCTGAAACTTGTGTGACGGTGGCGGCCTGAGCGGCGGCTTTCTTACGCTTTTTCTTCTTTTGGGTGACCGCGGAAACCGCAGACAGGTCCCCAGCCAGGAGCGAGCAAATGATGGCGAAAACGGCAAATCGAATTAGGGCGCGAAAACCAGGTTCGTGGCGCATATCACGTAACGGCTTCACTGTGGGCCGGACCACTCCAGCGACCGGGATCGGTCTCGAAGGCCGGCAGCCGGTACTTCATTCTGGAGCAAGCAGCGCGATCCAGTCAAACTTTTTTCATTTTAGCATGCCGCAACAGCCTCTTTCGGCCCTCGGGGTTAATTGCGTCACGGCAAAACCGCGTCTATATAACCTAAGCTGCTGTCCAGCCACCATCAATAGTTATTACTGACCCGTTAATAAATTCGGCTTCTTTGGAACTCAAGTATAGGGCTAAATTGGCAATTTCCTCCGGCCGCCCCAGCCGTCCAATGGGCTGCCTTTGGTTTAGTTCCTGGCGGACCTTTTCTTTCTCATGCTTGTGATACTTTTCGAGGTAAGCGTCGACAAACGGGGTGTCCACGGTCCCGGGACATACGCAGTTTACCCGGATCGAAGTAGGGTAATCCACTGATATCTGGCGCGTCATGGCCACCACTGCGCCTTTGGTGGCGCAGTAGGCGAACCGCCGCTTCACCCCCACCAGTCCGGCTACCGACCCAATGTTGACGATGCAGCCCTTGGAGGCCAGCAGCAGCGGCAGGGCGTGTTTCGTCACCAGAAACAGGCCTTCCACGTTGACCCGGAAAAGGCGCTGAAAATCCGCCAGCTCGGTCTCTTCGACGCCGCCAACCAGGCCGATGCCGGCGTTGTTGATCAGGATATCGAGCGAGCCGAGCGACAGGAAGGCCTGCTTGACCGCCGCTTCATCGGTAATATCGAAGATGAGGATGGAGGAGTGGGGAAGCTCGCGGGCCAGTGCCTCGGCCGCGAGGCGGTCGATGTCCACGATGGCCACCGAGGCGCCGGCCCCGGTAAGCGCGCGGCAAGTGGCGGCTCCAATGCCGCTCGCGCCGCCAGTGACCAGGGCCTTGCGTCCGTCCAATCGAAAAGGAGTATGCATCCAGTGAATTTTAACAGTGGGCGGCTTGCCGTGTTGCAGCAGGAAGTCATCGCTTGCCGCCAGTGCCCGCGTCTCGTCGATTACATTGCTGAGATCGGACGCGTGAAGCGACGCGCCTATCGGGACTGGGACTACTGGGCCAGACCGGTTCCTTCGTTCGGCGATCCGGCCGCGCGCGTGCTGATTCTAGGCCTGGCGCCGGGTGCTCACGGCTCCAACCGCACAGGCCGCCCCTTCACGGGCGATGGATCGGGAGCGACTCTCTATCGCGTGCTCTACCGCGCCGGCTTCGCCTCGCATCCCGAAAGCAAGACACGCCACGACAAACTGCGGTTGCTGGATGCTTACATCACGGCCATCGTACGCTGCGCGCCGCCCGGCAACAAACCGGCGCGCGAAGAGATCTGCAATTGCCGCCCGTATGCCGAGCGCGAACTGGCGCTGCTTTCCAATGTGAGGGTGGTCGTGGCGCTGGGAAAGATTGCGTTCGACGTGTATTTATCCATTCTGAAAGACCGGGGCATCATCCGCAGCCGCGCACCATTCGTGTTCGGCCATAACCGCGTGCACCGCGCGGGCCCAGGATCTCCGGTTTTGCTCAGTTCCTACCATCCGAGCCAGCAAAATACATCCACCGGCAAGCTGACAGAGCAGATGCTGCTGGACGTGTTTCGCCGGGCGAAAAAGTTGGCGGAAGGCGGAAAATCGTAAGCAGGGTCATGTAGCGTGGGCCACGCCGGTTTTGCTGAGACCAGCGGCTTTTGCCACCGCGCATCACATCAGCTTCAGCGTCGCCGATTCCGCCTTGGTTCCTGACGCCCTGGTTTCCGAATAGATCAGCTCAAGCGACTTGATCGCCTTGATCTTTCCCTTGTGGGCGAAATAAAGATAGCCGCTCACCGGTTTCACCACTGGCCCGTCGGGCAGAGCGGTCCGGGCGATCACCTGGTCGATGCTCTCGGGCTCTTCCTGCTCGATGCCGCGCTGGTCGTCGGGAGTAGGCGCTCGGGGCGCGCGTGGCAGGCGGCTTTGACCGGGATGCGGATCGTCGGGAAAGCGGCCCACCACGGGCGGCCGGCCAAGAACAACGCCCGCGTCTCCCACGCCCGCCGTAACCTGCGCATTGGGGCGGACGACCCAGTCCGGATACTTGAGCGACGCCGCCACAAACCCGGGCACCACCGGATACAGCACCTGCTTCTTCCCGTTCAGCCGCAGTGTGAACGTGCCGCTCGCGATTTCCACGGCTTGATCGCGCGGCGGGAACAACGCCACGTCAATGACGAGATAATCCGAAGCCAGCAAAGTCTGGCTACCCGCCGGAATGCTGTGGACCAGATACTCGGCGCCTAACGCCAGTCCGCCGGCTGTTGCGTGCGTTGCATAATCCTCGGCTCTGTCTTTGGGCGGGATCTGGCCATGGAGCCAGCAGACGGACACGAGCGCAAGTGCCAGTTCCAGAGACGCGCGCATAAGAGATTGGCCGGGTTTCCGCGGGAACCAGTTGACCCTCAGACTGTAGGCTACGTCACCGCGATAGTCTTCGCAATCCATCGGCCTGGAGAAGCTCACCGTCTGGCCGATTACACGGCATCCTGTATTTTCAGAACGATTAGCTTTGACCATCTGTTCAGCATGGCGGCAACAGGCGCTTCCAGTTCACGGCGGCGTGCTTCCGGCCAGGCACGTGGGCGTATGCTCAAGGGTATGCGCGCCGGTATCCTGTTCGCGGCAGCCGGTGCTCTTTGTGCCCAGTCGCCACCCGAACCTACTGAAGTATTGGCGCACGCGCGCGACAGTCTCATGGAGAGAATGAAGCGCTTGCCCAACTACACCTGCGTACAAACTGTCGACCGAAGTTACTTGAGACGGCCGAAGAAGAGGCAGCCCGCTCCTTCCTGCAGCCAGATGCACACCGAGAGCGAAACACATGCTTACACGCCGCAACTCTATCTGACGGACCGCTTGCGCCTTGACGTCAAGGTTTCCCACGGGAATGAGATCGGCTCGTGGGTGGGCGCCAGCCAATTCGACTCGCAAAGCATCTTCGACCTTGTCGGCAGCGGACCCTTCGGCACAGGGGCGCTGGGGACTTTCCTTTCCGACATTTTTGCCAGGGGCAGCGCCCGGTTCGAATACCACGGTGAGAAGCCAGCGGGCGGCGTCACGCTTTACGAATACAGTTTTCAAGTGCCCCTCAGCGCCAGCCACTACTTCGTGCAGGCCGGGCGCGACTGGCATGCGATCGCGTACGACGGCGTAGTTCAGATCGATCCCCAATCGTTCGATCTCAGGCATTTGCTGGTTCGAACCAACGAACTGCCGCCGGAGGCCGAAACCTGTGAAACGGTGACCAGCGTGGACTACGAGAGAGTGCGGATGGGCACAGGGGACTTTCTTTTACCGCAGCAGAGCAAGCTTCACATCCTCCTGACGGACAGCGACGAAAACGATACCACCACGACGTACGCTGGATGCCGTGAATATCACAGCGAGGCGACCATCCATTTCGGAGCCGAGCCGCCGGCGGCCGCGACCGGACAGAAAGCTGAAGCCGCCACTCCGGTGACTCTTCCCGCAGGCCTGTCGCTCTCGCTGGCGTTGGCGGCGCCCATCGACACCGATACCGCTGCCGCCGGCGATGCCGTTGTGGAGAAGGTCCGCAAACCCGTGCGAGCGCCTGGATCCAATGGAGTGTTGATGCCAGCGGGAGCAACGGTGCGGGGCCGGATTATCGGGATGCGGCACTGGTTGGATTCGCCTGCCCGTTTCGACATTGCAATCCGGCTCGAGACTTGGGAGGCGGGCGGTAGTGCGATACCCATTTTTGCCAAACCGGACCGTGGAGAGAACGCAGCCGGCTCAGGCATGCCTCGTGGGAGAATACCGATCATCCTGCCGGCGGCCGGGCAGCCAGTTACCGTAGCCACGTTCGTCTTTATGACGTCGCGGGATCGCTATGTTGTGCCGCGGGGGCACGAATCCAACTGGCTCACTGTCGGGGCGGCGGCCAAGCCTTGAGGCGTTCACCATCGGGGGCAGCAGGGCACATGCTCTTTCGCACATCCCCCTGCGATGCTGGCTCGCCTAGGGAAGACAGCTCACAACCACCCATCTAGTTGACAAATACAAATTCGCGCGCATAATCGTCTTCAGCTTTGTACCATGGCGTTCGGCCCGGAAGCCGAGTCGTTGCCAAACGATGAAGGCTGGGCGGAGTTGGTGCGCGGGATTCAGGCTCGCGATCAAAGAGGCGACGGAACCTGCGATGTCGTAAACCTGCACCGGATCCGTGGCGCCGCTCCAGTGCCGCGGGCGCGACGCGCCCGCCCAGGCGAGCCCGGCATGCAACGGTTCGTCCGGTATGGGAGAGTCGTCGCGGGGGAGGAAAA
>JBGPKX010000014.1:0-32807 GCA_041486185.1 Bryobacteraceae bacterium
CATCTCCTCAATCACGGCGAAAAGGCGTTGTAGCATGGGCAATTGCTTCGCAAACTCCTGCAGCGACTCGGGCATAAAAAGCATTTCATCCGTATTGCCAACCACGCCTTGCCAGCCGAGATCGCGAATGCGATCCACAATCTCCACGGGACTTGATCCGCTGTCAGCCAGATCGCCGCCGTGGAGGATCAAGTCCAGAGAGGTTTGCCGCAGATCCGCCAGGACTGCCTCAAACGCGGTTCGGTTGCCATGGATGTCGGATACGATTGCGATGCGCATCACCGGTGTCCCGTTCCGAGTAGCGCCACAATATCACCAATCTTCCACAGTTTGGCAGGAACTCCAGCCGCCATCGAACACACGATTGCCTGGGCCGCAGGCTCGACTTCACACCAGGGAACATTCTGCCCATTGCTTACGTATTCCGGAGGTGCCCCCATTCCAGGAAAGGTCAGGAACCCGGTGAACAGATCTACTGCTCTACGGATGACGCTGCTGGTCTTGTCTCTGCTCGCCTTGGGAATCGTCCGCGTGGACGCTCAGTCTCCGCCAAGTACGATATCTCCTGATGCTGAACTTTTTCGTACGATCGCGTCGCTGGACAACGCACTCTTCGACTCTTTTAACCGGTGCGATCTGGAGAAATTTGACACGTTCTTCGCAGACGATGTGGAGTTCTATCACGATCAAGATGGATTGTCCGTCGGCAAGCGGCACCTGACCGAGAGCATAAAGAAGAACATTTGCGGGAAAGTGCGCCGGGAGCTCGTTCCAGGGAAGCTTGAGGTGTATCCGCTACACGGCTATGGTGCGGTTGAGATCGGTGTTCATCGCTTCCACCACCCGGGGGCGGAAGATAAGGAGCCGGTTGGCGAGGGAAAATTCATTCACCTCTGGGCATACAAGGATGGTGCATGGAAAATCACACGCGTGATCAGTTTTGAGCACCGTGCATTGCCTAAGTGATCGAGGAGGAGCTGGCTACTCGCTCCTTGAGCCGATCCGGAGCGCGCTAGTGCGTTTCTCATTGGGAGCGTATCGCATCCCGCCGCGGGACCGGCCTTCTCCTTCCATCTACTTTGAGATCTCTCCAGCTTGAGCCAGCGGTGGCGGCCGGCGTGACGGATCGGCTCTGGGATGTGGTGGACTTGGTTGCGGCGAGGGAGGATTTCATGGGGAGGGTGGAAAAAGCGATCCAAGATGTTCCGCTTAACGTCGACAGATTTCGATATTTGTTCAGAGCAGAAAAATCAAAGTAGCAAACCGACTGTAGACCATTCGAACTGTGCGACGGTTTTAGAGTGCAGTTAACCTCGGAAATAGACATACGCCCCCAGGATGCAAATCAAGACGACTCCCGAGGTTGCGACCTCTTTCCAGCTCCAACTGGCGCGCGTTCGGCGGCGATCTTCTTTGGTGGCGGTTTCGAAGGTGAGGCTCTGAATCGTTGCGTAGTCCTGCTGAGCCGTGAGAAAGCTCACTATCACCATGACCACGGCCGACACGATCGTGATCAGAACGCTGAAGTACTGAAAGTAGATGTTGTTGAGGATCCAGAGGAACGATCCTTGCGGATACCCGTTCTGAAATCCTTCCAGGCCGAGCGTCACGGGAGTATCGACCAACATCCGGAAGAGGCCTAACGCAAACCCGACGATCATGGCCCAAAGAGCTCCGTGGGCGTTGAGGCGCTTGAAAAAGACGCCGAAGAAGAACACCACAAAGATGGGCGGAGCCAGATAGCCCTGCACGGACTGCAAGTAGGTGTAGAGACCGTGCGCATTCTTGATGACGGGTATCCATGCCAGAGCGATCAACACCATAATTACCGTTGCAATCCGGCCCATGCGCACAAGCTGATGTTGAGAAGCGCCCTTTTTCCACTTCTCATAAAGATCCACGGTGAAGAGCGTGGAACAAGCGTTGAAAACACCGGCCAGCGAACCCATCAATGCGGAAAGGAGTCCGGCCACGACGATGCCGCGAATTCCCGGGGGCAGGAGGTACTGGACCATCATTGGAAAAGCGCCATTTGAGGCTGCTGGAATCGCCTGGCCATCCGGTCCGACCATCTGCGCCAGTTCGGGAACCTTGCCGCTCCTGGCCAGCGCAAAACAGATGAGGCCGGGGATGATGAACAGGTACACAGGGAATAGTTTCAGGAACGCCGCGAAAATGCTGCCGCGGCGGGCGACGGTCTCATTCGGCGCCCCCAATGCGCGTTGCACGATGTATTGGTCCGTGCACCAGTACCAGAGCCCGATGATCGGCGCGCAGAAGAGCATGCCCAGCCAGGGAAAATTTCCGTTGAAGTACCAGGCCTCTTTTACGATCTGGCCGGCCGCGTTCGTCTGGATCACGGGCGCCCAGGTGCCCTGGACTCCCGCGGGGATGAGTGGCTTCCAGAGATTGAACATCTCGGAACCGCACCAGTGGCGGAGTTCGCTCCACCCTCCTAGCCGGTTCAGCCCGTAGGCCGTCAACAGCGTTGAGCCGAGGATGAGAACCGTGACCTGCACGGCATCGTTGTACGCTACAGCGCGCATGCCGCCCAGCGTCGTATAGAGTCCCGTCAGCACGATCACCAGCACCGAGCCGATCCAGAAACTGTCGATTGAAGTTCCCCCGAGATGGAGGCGCATCTCCGGAAAGAGAGTGGCAAAGACCACGCCGCCGGCGAAAATGCCTACGGCAATCTTAGAGATGACAAATGTGATCAGCGAAACAATCGAGAGAATGTACCGCGATTTCTCGTTAAACCGCCGCTCCAGGAACTCCGGCATCGTGAACACCATGGAACGCATGTAAAACGGCACGAACACCCACGCCAGCACCAGCAGGCACCAGGCGTGCAGTTCGTAGTGGGCCATGGCAACTCCGCTGGTTGCTCCCGAGCCCGCCAGGCCGACGATGTGTTCCGATCCGATGTTCGAAGCGAAGATCGAGGCGCCGATAATCCACCAACCAAGGTTGCGGCCGGCGAGGAAGTAATCCGTGGCGGAATCCTTGCTCCTCCGGACTACCCACCAGGCCACGCCCAGCAAAATGCCGAAGTACAGCGCAATGGTCAGCCAGTCAATGGCGCTGATATGCGAGTTGGCGTTGCCGGCTCCGGAAAGCAACAAAGTAGCTGGAACACTCATGATATACATTCGCCTCTAGAATTCCTCAGCCAAAACATAATGGAGACAGTCCAGTCTATGCAACATCGTCAACCAGGGGCTGGATGTTTTCCCCGCCCTTGGGCCACAGTCCGCGCAGCTGGTGATTTGGCCTTGACAATCCCCTGGAACTGCGGAAGACTACCTGCGTCCTCACCCGGGATCGATGCCGGCTACCCCATCCAAACTCGCAAAACTGCTCGACCGCCTGGAGAAGTTCTACGGCAAACCTAAGCCGCCCCATCCGACCGACCCGTATGAAATGATCCTATACATTAATTGCGGCTATCCTGCGACGGATGCCTCTTGCGCGAAGGCTTTCGATGCGCTCAAGAGATCGGTTGGCCTACGGGTGGATGATATTCTCGCCGCGCCCAATCGGAAACTCACCCAGATCATGAGACTGGGCGGAATCGTTCCGGAGCTGCGCGCGGATCGCCTTAAGGAGATTTCCGCGCTGGTCAAGGATACTTTCGCCGGCGACCTGCGAACCGTGCTCAAAAAGTCCTTGCCGGAAGCCAAGAAATCGCTGAAGAAATTCCCTACCATCGGCGACCCCAGCGCGGAGAAGATTCTATTGTTCACGAAAACGGCGCCGGTAGCGGCAGTCCCATCAAATTGCGTGCATGTGCCGTTGCGTTTGGGGTTCGGCGAGGAAAAGAAGAACTACGCAGCCAGCTATCGTTCGGCGCAGGAGGCGATCCAAGCCCAGCTTCCCGAAGAGTGCGGCGCTCTCCTTCGCGCCTACCTGCTGTTCAAACAGCATGGACAGGAATTGTGCAAGCGCTCTCGGCCCCGATGTGAATCCTGTCCGGTTTCCTCGGATTGCGGGTATTTCAAAAGAACGAGTCACTGGAACGGCTAAGCACGGGCAGTGCGCGCTCGGATCTCCGCCTGAGTCCGCTCCAGCTTTTCTTCAACCGGTTTGCGGAGGTCGGCGGTGGTCGGGCCGTACAGATCCAGAAGCCCTTGGTAGGCAGGGATGGCTTCCTGCAACCGCGCGATCCCAGGTTCCCGCTCCCCAATCAACCGCAACGTCTCGGCGCGTCCGAAGAGAATTGACCGGTACCAATCCAGTTGCCTCCTCTCATCCACTTCATACGCGGCACTCATGTAAGCGGCGAGTGCTTCTTCCAGTCTCGCCGTCCCGGATTCCTCCTCGCCGAGCTGCCTTAATACGTGGCCGAGCTGCATATTTGCATACGCATAAAGCCAACTGTCCCTGCCCCCTGAACAAAGATACGCCACACGGTGGAAGAGCGGGATCGACTGTTCCAGTTGTGTGCGATCAGGTAGGCAAACCCCGCGCAGGGAATGTGTCATGGCGAAGTTAAACAACGCATTTACGTGGCCACGAGGAATCCAATCCTCGTCCGGTTTAGGGAAGCCGGCTCGGTAGGCCGCCTGTGCCTTTTTCAGCCACTCGTCGTTGCGCCAGTCTTTAACGCCGTACACGAGGCACAGGTCGGCGAACGCAAACATGAGGCTCGCCCGCGTATCCCGCGGCCACTTTGACGATTCGGCCGTCAGCAGCCGGCCAACGCGCTCGATAAATTCCGGAAGCGGTGCACGCGTATAGGAGGTGTCTGGCGACAGATAATCCCTGCTCATCAGCACCAGGAGATCCAAGAGATCGGTAAGGTCGCTTTGAAAGACTTCCGGGAACTCAAGCTCCTCGGTTAGCGGGTAACGCCGCGACCGGTCCTCCAAGGGTAGCGCGCGCGCGGTGGTCCAACGCAGTTTCGGGATGGTCTTTTGCTCGCTGCGGAGCACGGTTCCCAGATGAGCACATCGCTGCCCGACTCGGCGAGAAGGGCGCGCGCCTGCTCGTGCCCCTCCTTGACCGCCTCCTCAACATTGTCACGCTGCGGAGCAATGACCCGATCGAACCGAAGCACCTGGACTGCGCCAATCTCAGTGAGGGCTTCGATGACAAGGCGCTCCTGTTCGGAGTTCCGGTCGTTCTCTAAATGCGCCACGGCCACCGCGAAGCGGCCGGGGCTGGCGCGTGGCAGCGGCGGCGGGGGCTGCGGGCGCCGGGCACGACGTCGCAGGAACCACGCGATGCCAGGGAGCTTCCGGATCTTCTCCCAGTTCCACCAAAGCGCACCGATGGCGAAGAGCACGGCCAGGGCGACGATCCCCTTTACCCCCAAATGCGTCGCCACCCATTGCTCGATCAACTTCCGGAGATCGGCGGACAAGGGCTGCTGGTCAGGCAAACTCAATCCCTCCTCTCAAGCATCCGGGCGCATTAGCAAGATTAGAGCACACGCTGCTATGTATATGATCTGAACAAAGTCGGATCTTTTGGAGGACGGAAGTCAGACAACGTTAGGCACGGCGTGGGCAATCACTCTACGCTGGAGGCTGACGGCGCGACGTGGATCCCTGATGATGACAACCGATCCGCTTACTACTTCACGGCGCGGTACTGGCTTTTGATGACCGACACGTTCTTGGCGGCCTGGGCCTGGAAGCGGCTCTTGATGGCGGCGCACTGCTGGTTGAACTTCAGCGCTTCCATGATGTTTTCCATTTTGTAGTTGGAGAAGCCGAGCATGAACAGAACTTCCGCTTTCAAATCCGCGTTGTTTTCCACCAGCGGCAGGGCCACGCGCAGTTCTTTGTCGGCCGGGCCGTATTTCTTTTCGTTGAAATTCTGTTTGCCGATCATGAAGTGGCCCAGTCCGGTGATGGTTTTTTTCCGGTTCTCCCAGTCCGCATCGCTCGCACCCGCGGGCTTGGCCTTGGTGTTCATCACGTCGATCAGCTTTGTGGAATAGGCTACGACTTTCTCCGGATCCTTGCCCTTCTGGAGATAATTGTCGGCCACGATGAGCAGCATGTCTTCATTGGTTTGATCGGTGGCCAGAATCTTTTCGGCCAGAGCCGTGGCTTTGTCGTTGTCGCCCGCCTGCCGGTAGGCCTGGAACTGAACGGGCACTATCTGGCCCATGTACTGGCTTTGCGGATTGCGTCGCTGCAGATCTTCGATCAGGGCGATCTTCTGGCGCGGATCGGTGGCTTGCAACGCCATGGCGTAGAGCGCGTACTCGGAATAGGTGTTGACCTGCTTGGTGAAGTCGATGCGCTTCTTCCATTCCTCGACTTCGTCCTCCTCCTTGGGTTGGGGCGAAGCGATCACTTTCTGCGCGATCTGGCCGGTGGTGTCGGACCACTTCCTGACGAGGTCGGCATCTTTCTTGGCCTCCGCGGCTTTCAGAGTGGCCAGTGCGGTCTCCAGATCTTCAGGGTCGAGCGCGATCAGCTTGTCGCCGATCTCGATGGCCTTCTCGGGCTGGTTGGCCTTGGTGTAGAGCGGCTGCATCTGCGTGTAGACCCAGGCCAGGTTTTCGCTCTTGGCATAATCCTCGGTGAACTTCTCGAGCATGGCAAGCTTCTTGGCGTCGTCGGATTCCTGGCCGATTTGCTGCAGCGCCTGGCCCTCGGGCGTTTCCGTATTGATATTCACCTTGTGACGCTGGGCCAGAGCGCCGGCGGCGAGCACCAGTGCAAGCAGGAGAACTCTCATAGGTTTCCATCCTCCAAATGGCGGAATGGTATCACACCGGCGTCGGTGCTGGGAAGTCACCGAGCGATGCTGTCAACGAGCGATGCTTTGCATCGCGGACGCGGCGAGGGGGCGAATGGGGGGACGCGGCGACTGAGGATCGAGGGTTTGTTAAAAACTCGATGAATTCGCTTTCTTCTTGCGGTGGTATCATACGGCGGGCCTATGAAGCGAGTCGCTCTTTTGTTCGCGTGTTGTAGCTTGGCCTTCGGGGCGGAGAAAGTCCGCATCTTGCGCGACGAGTTCGGCGTGCCGCACATTTTCGCAACCACCGCCGCGGCTGCGGGCTACGGTTCCGGCTATGCGCAGGCCGAGGACCGGTTGGAAGAGTTGCTGCGCAATTACCGCAAGGCCGAAGGCACCATGTCCGAGGTCTTCGGCGAAAACTGGTTCCGGCACGACTACCGCCAGCGGCTCTGGCGTCACCGCCGCGTGGCCGAGGAGCACTACAAAGAGCTTGACCCACGCACCCGCGCCATCATCGAAGCGTTTCAGGCCGGGGTGAAGCAGTTCATGGCGGAGCATCCGGATCAGGTGCCGGTATGGGCGCCGAAGATCGAGCCCTGGCAAGTGGTCGCGCTCGGGCGTTACATCATCTGGGGGTGGCCGGAGGGCGAAGCGGGCGGCGATCTGTTGCGCGCCGGTATTCAGCCCGACCCCATCGCCTACCACGGGTCGAATGAATGGCTGATCGCGCCGTGGCGCACGGCCATGCACGCGCCCATCGCGGTGATCGATCCGCATCTCACTTGGTACGGCGAATTCCGTTTTTATGAGGTGCGCATTTACGGCGGGGAACTGGTGTACTCGGGCGCGGCGATTGTCGGTCTGCCGTTCCCCACGCTCGGTCACAGCCGCTATATTTCGGTCGCCATGACCACGGGCGGGCCGGATACTTCCGACGTTTACGAAGAAGAAGTAAAGGGCAATCAGTACCGATTTCACGAGGAATGGCGGCCGATTCAACGCTGGACCGAAAAGATCGGCGTGAAGACGGGCGACAAGATCGACTGGAAGCCGGTAACCATCGAATTCACGCATCACGGCCCGATCGTGGCCCACAAGAACGGCAAGCCGTATTCGATGGCCATTCCCTATGCCGAGGAATTTCGTCTGATTGAGCAGAGCTGGGGCATGGCGACCGCTCATAATCTGGCCGAGATGAAAAAGGCGCTGGCCATGCGACAGTACATGGCGCAGAACATCATGGTGGGCACCGTCGACGGCGACATTTACTATGTGCGCAACGGCCGCGTGCCGGTCCGGCCCGCGGGCTGCGATCCATCCAAGCCGATGCCGGGGACGGGCGATTGCGAGTGGCAGGGCATCCATCCCTTCGAAGATCTGGTGCAGATTGAGAACCCGCCGCAGGGCTACATGCAGAATTGCAACATTTCTCCGTGGGTCATGATAAAAGACTCGCCGCTGGTGCCCGAAAAGTACGCGGCGCATCCGTATCTTTATAATGCCGGCCGCACGCCCGCGCACCAGCGCGCCGCCATGACGCTGGAACAACTGGCGGCGGCCAAGGATGTCACCGTGGAGCAGGCGCTGGGCATCGCGTTTTCAACTGAAGTCTACAAGGCCGATACGTGGCAGGAACGCATTCGCAAGGCGGGCGCGGAGACCGAGTTCGCGCGCACGATTCTCGAATGGAACCGCCGCAGCGAGGCCGATTCGCGTGGTGCGCTGGCGTATTACTTGTTCAAAATGGCGCTGGGCGAACGCGGCAAATTACTCGAGCCGCCGCCCGAACTCACCGACGATGACGTGCGCGCCGCGCTGCGGAGCGCGGAGGAGCAACTTAAGTCCGATTTTCCGCCGGGCGCGGTTTACGGCACGTTATTTCGAGTGGGCCGTGATGGGTCGGCGCACAACTGGCCCGTGGGTGGCGGCACCATCGCGGCGGCGGGCATGGCCACACCGCGTGCCATTGGCTTCGACAAGAAAGACAAGATCATGCTGGGGCGCAGCGGGCAAACTTCCACCCAGATCGTCATCCTCACCAAACCGCCACAGTCATGGATGATGATCCCGTTAGGTGAAAGCGATCACCCGGATTCGCCGCATTTTGACGATCAGGCGGAAAAGCTTTTTAGCCTTGCCCGCGCCAAGCCAACCTACTTTATGCGCCGCGAAGAGCTCGAGAAGCACGTGTCCGCGGTAAAGGAATTGACGTATTAGCGCTGGGGTTCACATCTGGACGATCCACGTGCCGGCTTTCGATTGCACGGGATCGGGCGAAATCCTGAATCCGGCCGAACAGGCACGGGCGGCGCGCTATCGTTTCGACGAAGACCGCCGGCGCTACATCGCCGGACGGGTGTCGCTGCGTCGGATTCTGGCGGAACGAAACAGTGCCCCGGCGCGAGAGCTCGTCATCGAGGAATCGGAAAACCAGAAGCCGCGGCTGGTGCTTGCGCCCGAAGCGCCGCGTATTTTCTTCAATGTTTCTCATTCCGGCGATTACGCCGTGATCGCTGTCTCGGATGCTGCTGAGGTAGGGGTCGACATCGAGCAGATTCGCCCGGACTGCCCTATCGACGAACTGGCGCGCCGATACTATGCCATGCGCGAGTATGAGTGGCTACGCAAGCTGCCGGAATCAAGCCGGTTACAGGGTTTCTACCGGTTGTGGACCATCAAGGAAGCGGTGCTGAAATGCGTGGGGCTGGGTTTGTCTGTGCCGACGCAGCGCGTGGAGGTGCGGCTGGCGACCAATCGGGCGCCCACAATCACCTGCGTGGAAGCTGGCCACAAAGCCATTGAGCGACTCCAGGTGCGAGAACTTCGGCTGGCGGAGCACTATGCTGCAGCTCTGGCCGTGGCGGCGGACGCGGAGGTCGGAATCTTCCTGGTCGCGCCCTGAGCACGGTGCGGGTACCGGTACCCAATTTCCCCCAGGAATCGCTCGGAGGGTGTGTTCCCGATTGCACCTTGTTAGTTTCGTCCCGCATTGTGTAAGTAGAACCACGCGTAACAGGTGACTAATTATGAGACTTACTAAGCCGTTCGCCATTCTGCCCACTCTCGGTATCTTGATTCTCCTCGCGGGCTCCGCTGACTTAGCCAAAGCTGGTAACGACCACAAGCCTTGTACGAGCGGAAACGACCACGATTGTAACGGGCAGCCTGGACCTCCGGGACCGCAAGGTCCTCCAGGCCCTCCAGGACCGCAGGGGCCGGCGGGTCCCGCAGGTCCGCAAGGTCCCCCTGGATCGGCAGGACCGAAGGGAGCGACAGGTGCGCAGGGTCCAGCAGGACCAGCAGGTGCGCAAGGACCAGCAGGTGCACAAGGACCAGCAGGCCCAGCAGGATCGCAGGGCCCAGCGGGTCTGGCAGGAGCAAAAGGGGCCACAGGGCTTCAGGGTCTTACAGGACCGGCAGGACCGCAGGGCGCAACCGGATCGCAAGGTCCAGCGGGCGTCGCGGGCCGCGATGGAGCTCCCGGTCCGCAGGGACGCCCGGGTTTGGGGCTGAATCCCATCCAGATTGGCATGCTCCGCTGGTATAACTCTACCGCGACGGGCGACGTAACGATTGGCGATGCGCCCTCGGCGATTGCGTTTGACGGCCAGAATCTCTGGGTGACTCAGGTTGGGAGCCGGACGATCACCGAGGTGCGGCCTTCCGACGGAACTATACTGGCCACTTACGATCTCGGGGCTGGAGCCGCCGCCGGAATCACGCTGGGGTTCGACGGATTCAACCTGTGGGTGCCGACTCAAAATGGCGATGTGCGGAAGGTTCGCACCACCGATGGTTCGGTGCAGGGCGCTTATCCAATGGGCGCCACGGCGGCGGCCACGGCATTTGACGGCGCGAACATCTGGGCCGCTGGCCACTCCAATGACAGCCTGATTCAGTTGCTGCCCAAGAGCAACGGCCTGGTCTCGCCGCTAAGCCAGCCTTCGGGATCCGCTCCTACAGGGGTGGCATTCGATGGCGTAAGCATCTGGGTCACGCACCAGGGCGCCCATACCGTGAGCAAGGTGAAGGCGGACGATAAGACGGTCCTCGGAACCTTCGCCGTTGGCCCCAATCCGGTGGGCATTGCTTTTGACGGCGTGCACATGTGGGTGGCGAACTCCGGCGGCAGCTCGGTGACCGTGCTGGGAGCGGATGGACCTATCCAGACCATCAGCGTGGGCCAGCGCCCCATGGGCGTTGCCTTCGACGGCAACAACATCTGGGTGACGAACCAGGTGAGCAACACCGTCACCAAGCTGCGCGCCAGTGATGGCGCACTGCTGGGAACCTTTGCCGTAGGCGCCGGTCCAACGGGAATTGCGTTCGACGGCGCCAACATCTGGGTGGCGAACACCGGAGGGAAAACAATATCGAAGCGATAAGCAGCAAAGCGTCAGGACCCGTGCCGGCGCTCGCGGTCCGAACATTTACGGACTCGCGAGCGTAAGGGCCGGGGGTTCACCGGTCTTTGGGGCGTCAGGCGTTAGACGTTCCCAAAGCCGGGTCAGCAATAGCGGCCAGCGACTGCAACTGGGCGCGCACGGTAGCCAGCGGTTCCATCAAAGCCTTTGCGTTCACGCCGGACCAGCCGAAGCCGTACAAGATCAGCTTTACTTCCAGCGACATCATGGCCAGCGAGAAAGTGAAATGCTGTTTCATGAGCAGCCCTGCCAGATCGGGCCGGTCCACGCCCGATTGCAACATCAGAAACTTCACGGCTTTGCAGATCCGATTGAAATCGTCGGAGAGTTGGTGCATGTAGCCGCGGAAAATCTTCACGCGCACCGAGCGGAACGTCTTCTCGTCCCGCTGATTGAATCTCGGATGCAACGACAGGAACTGCTGATCGGTTTCGTCGAGCAGCCGCTCCATGGCTCTATATCGCGATAGGGAGAGAAGGCCTTCCCACTCTTCCGGCGGAAATGTCAGGGGATCACGCGCTGTCAGCCGCACGAATAAAACGCCGAATCCGGCAGCGAGACAGATAAAGATTGACGTCGCCAACAGCGTGATCCAATCCATGGCCCCTCCTTCAAAACTATGTTAACGGTAGCTACCGTAAAATCTGCAATGCTCTCTTTGCAGAACAGACGGAAGTTAGTGTTGGAAGGCACTGTGCGGCATAGGCTTGCACGCTGAGGGCTCGGTCTGCAGCCGTTACATGGGCGCTTGCCCGCGGCGTACATCAGAGTTAGTTTCCTTCAGAACCCGACGATTCCGGGCGTCCGGGGCTCGCGCGAGTGTTCAAGATCTCACGCACGCGGCGCCGCAAGCCTGCGAAAAAGCGGTCGGTCAAAGTTCCGAACGGCTGGTCGTTCATCACGTAGGTCCAGGTTGCACCGCGTCCAAATACCTTGGCATCCGCGTCGCTTTCGGTCGGCGTCCCATCGATGTCGTCCAATACATCATCGAAGAGGCGGCGGGCGTCGCGTAGAAAACTCGGGAACGGGTCCTTGCCGGCGAGTGCGATCCAACAGAGGCCGTCGCGTAATTCGGTGATGGCGGCAAGATGGTCGGCCCATCGGTCGTCGGTGCGATTCAGTTCGGCGACGGTGGCCTGCTGGCGCAGCAATTCGCATCGCCTGTCGCGCAGAACACGGCGCTGCTGTTCAATCAGACCCTCATACTTCCACAATGTACGACGGATCTCGAGGTTTTCCTCCTCGATGATGCGCTGAACGGTGTTCATTGCTCCAGCAAGTGAGTGCCGTTCACAGAGATCCGCGACTCCGTAGCGGTCGAGCAGATCGTCTTCGAGGCTGATAAAGAAGCGTGACGATCCCGGGTCCCCCTGCCGTCCGGCGCGTCCGCGAAGTTGATGATCGATGCGGCGGCTCTCGTGACGATTCGTGGCTATGACGTAGAGTCCGCCTAGGGCGCTTACCTGGGCGCCATCGAGCGGAATATCGGTGCCGCGGCCAGCCATGTTGGTCGAGATGGTGACCGCGCCGTACGCGCCGGCGCGAGCGATAATCTGCGACTCGCACTGGTCATCGCGGGCATTGAGCACCTCATGCCGGATACCCTCCTCGATGAGGTGCGCGCTCATTCGCTCGGACTCGGCCACACTTGCGGTTCCGATCAGCATGGGCCGGCCAGTCCGGTGGACATCCATGATCTCGCGCACGACCGCGGTTTCTTTCTCGGCTCGCGTCGTGAAGACTTCGTCGGGATGGTCCACGCGGATCATCGGCCGGTTTGTCGGGATCATCACGACCTCCAGGCCATAGCACTCTTGCAGTTCCTTCGTCTGTGTTGCGGCGGTACCCGTCATCCCGCAGATTCTGGGGTACAGCGAGATCAGATTCTGTAACGTGATGGAACCGAGCACGCGGCCTTGCTGCTGGAGCTCGACCCCCTCTTTGGCTTCGAGGGCGGTCTGCAGTCCGGCCGGCCAGCGCCGGTTCTCGGCGATGCGGCCCTTGAACTCATCCACCAGCTCGACGCGGCCGTTTTTCACAACGTAGTCTACGTCTCGGCGCAGCAGGACGGCCGCGTGGAGTGCGTTTTGAAGTGCCGACAGCACGGGCGCGTTCGTTGGGTCGTAAAGATTCCGGCAACGCGCAGCCGCCTCGGCTTTTCTGAGACCGGCGTCGGTCAGATAGACATTACGGCCGTGCTCGTCCAGTTCATAATCGCGCCCTGGTTCAAGCTGCCGCACGACTTGCGCCATGCGAATCGCAAGATCGTGCGGAGGCGCGTCGCCGCCGGCAATCACCAGCGGGATTCTGGCCTCATCGATCAGGATCGAATCGGCCTCGTCGATCAGGGCGGCTTCGAAGGGCCGCTGTACAATTTCTTCAGTTCGGAACACCAGGCCATCGCGGAGGTGATCGAATCCGACTTCATTCGCCGTCGCATACGTGATATCGCAAACGTACGCGCGCCGTCGCTCGTCAGCGGTCATCCCTTGCGCCAGGTAACCGACGGATAGGCCAAGGAAGCGGTAAATCTCGCCCATCCACTCGGCGTCGCGCCTGGCGAGATAGTCATTAGCTGTGAGGACGTGAAACCCGGCACGGCTTCGGGCATGAGCGTAGACGGCCATTGTGGCGGCCAACGTTTTGCCTTCTCCGGTTTGCATCTCGGCGATTTTGCCGTCGGCCATGGCAAGCGCGCCAATGATCTGCACGTCGAACGGGCGCTGGCCGAGTACGCGCTCGGCCGTGGTGGCGACGACGGCAAACGATTCAAAGACGGATTCGTGGGGTTGTGCCGCGACTCCCCGTAGTTCCTCATCAAGTAACTTGGCGAGTTCCTGCCTGCGCCGGTTGATCTTCACGAGCGGTGGTTCGTACTTCTTCCAGGCGGTCGTTCCGCCCACTTTCGGTCGAATATAGCTGACACACTTCGCTAATAGAGACATATTCCTTTTCTCGAGATATGCAAACCAATGCACGCACACGACTGCCGGAGCAACGGTGCGACGAAGTCAGAAGGAACTAAGCGCGAGAAAGGAACGGAGGTGGACGTTGATAGAGAACATCCCGCGAACCTTCAGATAAGGACAGGGATTGCACAGTGGGAAACAGAAGAGGAGCATCCGGAGTGGGAGCGGCGCGGAGGATTTCAACCTGCGGCTGCTTTTGTACGGAACTGGCCGCGCGTGTCCTGGCGACGGCGACTCGCCGTGCGGGGCAGCAGATTTCAACGCTGACAAGAGGAACACGGCAGAGTGGAACGGCGGCCGCGGCGGAGATGGCACCTACGACCAGGAAAAGCCAACGCGCTCGCGGGGATGCTGGTGCCATAGCCAGCCTCAGGATAGCAGACGGCGCCGCGCGGTAGTCAATGTGCGGGCGATTAGGAAGACCGCGCCCACGCCGGACGGCACATCACTTCACGCCTTTCGGCCGCTCGGCGTATTTGAGGGCCAGCGCGCGGATTTCGTAACTGAATTCGAGGAATCGTTTCTCCCAGCGTTTAGCCTCCGCCGGTGTGTAAGAGTAGAATCCCCTGGCGTTCGAAACGCCGCGCGCGCCGGAGGCGACGACGTCTTGCATGAGCGTCGGCACCTGCGTATCGCAGCTCAGTTCCGGGAGCAGGTCGCGCATCACGGCCGCATATGCAGGAATTCCCGTCAGATCCATGTAGCGGAACGGGCCGGCCATGGTGATCCAGTAGCCCATATCGTTGCGCACGGACCGGTCCACATCGGCGGGCGTGGCGTAACCGTTCTCCACCAGATAAAATGCCTCGCGGATCATGGCGTACATGATGCGGTTGGTGATGAAGCCGCGGATGTCGCGGCGGACCAGAGTCGGCTCCTTGTTCCAGCGGCGGGCGAGCGCGACGACTTTCTCCGCATTGCGCACATCGGTTTGATTCCCGCAGATGATTTCCATGAAGCGCGTGATGTGCGCGGGCTCGGCCCAGTGTATTCCGAGGATCCGCTCGGGATGGCGCGCGCCGCGCTGCAACTCGGTGACGGGCAGAGCCGAAGTGTTGCTGCCGATGAGCACTTCGGACGCGACGACGTCCTCGACTTGGCGCAAGACTACACGTTTGGCCGCGAGATCCTCGAAAATGCATTCGACAACGAGCGTGCTGTCGCGGAGCGCCGCTAAATCGGCGGACACGGCCAGATTCCTGACCAGCGCGGCGGGGTCTTGCTTCAGCAGCTTCTCGCGACGCATTTCACGAAGAAGAGCCAGCGCGTGCCGCCGCGCGGTCCGCCTTCTGGTGGCATTCTTGTCGATGCCCACCACAGGATGCCCCGCTGCCAGAAGGCAAGTGGTGATGCTGGTTCCCATCAAGCCCAGTCCGATGACGCCGACGGGTCCGGGCGGTTGAGTTTTCGATCGCGATTTTCGATTTGCCATTGTCACCTCGCTACAGCGCTCGGCGCGGTGCGCAGTCGTTGGCGTTCTTCATAGACCGTAACCAGGAATGTGCCCGCGAAAACCATCAGGCCGCCGAACACCAGTTGTGTCGTGATTTTTTCACTGACAAACACCGTGGACAGCAAGACGCCGAACACTGGTAGGAGATAGATAGATAGCGAGGCCTGCGTCACATCTATCTTGTCGATCACCCAGAAGAACAGCAGCATCGAGACGCTGAGGCTGAACAGCGCGATGGTCAGCATGCTGGCCCAGACGCCTGGCCCAAGAGAAGCCAACTGCGGAGCGGACGGAGGTTCGAGGACGAGCATCAAGACTAACAGTTCCAGGTCCGTGACCAGAAAGCTGTAGACGAGCAGCTCGACCGGGTTGAATGTTTCCAGCAGTTTCTTGCTGTACGTGTTGTAAAAGGCGCTTCCCAGGCAGCTCGCGAACAGCAGCAGGTTGCCCAGAAGGTAGCTGCCACGGAAAATTTCGACCGACCTCCAGTCGATGTCGGACACCATCAGCACTCCGCAGATGGCCAGCGCAAACGACAGCCAGCGTACTACGGTCATTCTTTCTCCGAGCAGAACTACCGCCATGATCGCCGTCAGGACCGGGATGGTTAACGTGAGCACCGATGCGTTCGAAGCGAGCGATCGCTGCACTCCCCAGGTCAGTCCGAGTTGCGATGGAATGATGCCGAGCGTACCTGCCAGGATGAGATCGCGAACGACGACGCGGGTGAAGCGTGGCTTCGGTTTCCGGCCGCGGCTCACTCGCAGTAGAGGCGCGAAAAGCACGGTGGAAAGCGCAAGGGGGATGAAGGTGACGGTCACCGGTCCCAGGCGTTCGGTGGCGATCTTGGCGCCGGAGAACTGGAAGGCCCACATCAGGTTCACCACCACCAGTACCAGGAAATACTGTAGGGGGGGCCTGGTGGGACCTGGAGTTTCACTCACGGATCGCGCACCTGGGCCATCTCGCGCCGGGGAAAAAGAGGATCGACGCCGGCAGGTCCGCGGCAACGGGAGGCACGATACGCCATTGCGGACTACGACTCTTGAACACGGCCGAAATCATGGATGTATGGATGTCATGTTAGCACCAGCGTTGCTATCAAACGGCAATCGCTTCCGTCACCGGGCTACAATGTCTCGACAGCATGCGGATAGCTCGGCGGATTCTTATCTGTACGCTGCTCGGCGGCTTCACCGTGTGCGCCCAGAGCGAACGGGCGCCGTCCGCCGCGGCGATGGCGCACATTGGCAAGGGCTACGAACTGGTGCAGAGCAACCGGTATGCCGAAGCCGCTCAGGAATTTCGCGAGGCGCTGGCTGTGGAGCCCGGCGCGATCAAAGCGCGTTACCAGCTTGCAGTCTGCCTGTTTGCTCTGGGTGAGCGCGACCAATCCCGCAAGGAGTTCGAGCGGGTGGGCAAAGAGACCAGGAACGATCCGAGCGTGGCGTATTATCTGGCGCGGCTGGATCTGCTGGCGGGCAATTCCGCCGGCGCTATTCGCCGGCTCGCTCCTCTGATGGCTGATCCGCCATTTTCCGATGCGGCCTTCTACCTGGGCTCCGCCTATCTCGCCAAGGGTGGCCATGAACTAGCCATCAAGTGGCTGAGAAAAGCCGCGCAATCCGATCCCCGCGATTTCCGTATTCATTACCGGCTGGCACGCGCGTTGCAGCAGAATGGATTGCGCAAAGAGTCCGAACAGGAATACGCGCTCTCCACCGAAATGCGTGAACGCTACAACGAGAGCGCGCGGCAGTCCGTTGCATGCGTCCAGGCGTTGCGCGCGGAATCGATTGTTCGAGCCCGGGAAATCTGCAACCGGCTGTTTGATCCCAACGATCCCGACAAGCTCACAACACTCGGCATGCTCTACGGGGAAAACGGAAAGTACGAAGAGGCCATCGAGCCGCTCCAGCGCGCCGCGCAACTGGATCCGGATTCCTTCGAGATCTATCACAACCTCGGCCTGACTTACTTCCGGCTGAAACGGTTCACCGAAGCTCGCGCGCCGCTCGAAAAGGCCGTGAGCCTGCGTCCGGATTTCTTTGGCTCCAACGCGCTGCTGGGCGCGACGCTTTACTCGCTCAAGGACGATGAGGCCGCTTACCGGGTGCTCGATTTCGCGCACCAGCTCAATCCGGACGACGCCGATACCGCGGAGTTGCTGTTCCGCGTCTGCGTGATTCTGGGCAATCAAGGGGCGGCGGCCAGTGACCCGGTGGTCGCGTTGAAATTCTTCGAGAAAGCGGTTGTGCTGCGCCCCGGCAATGTGGAGCTAGCGCGCCGCATCGCCGAGATCAAGACGCGGATTGCTCGCTAAGAGCTTGTTGAATAACGCGAAGCAACCGCTTCCTTTCGGTCGCGGCTCAGAATGCGATCGTTGAGTTCACGCCAACCTGTCCCTTTACTTCAGCACGGGCAGCGTTACGTGCGACGCGTACCGGGCCGAGCGGTACACGCGTTGCGTCGCCGACTTGTAGTCGGCCTCCGAGGCGGTGTAGATGTTCTCGACGAACGTTTGCGGATTGCGGTCGATCACCGGGAACCAGGTGCTCTGCACCTGCACCATGATGCGATGTCCCTTCAGAAAGGCATGGTTGTTGGTGTGCAAGTCGACGGCGTATTCCGTCACCTCGTTCGGCGTCACCGGCTTGGGATGCGTAAAACTCTCGCGGAAGCGCGCCCGGAATACTTCATCCGCAATCATGAGCTGATAGCCACCCATCTTGGCGTCCTTCGGATAATCCTCGGGGTAAACATCGATCAGCTTCACAATCCAATCGCTATCCGTGCCTGAGGTAGACGCGAACAGGTGCGTCACAATGTCGCCGGCCACCGCAACATCTTCGGTAAGCGGTTCGGTCGCCCAGCTCAGCACATCCGGGCGGAGATGGACGAAGCGCTGGTCCTCCACCAGCCAAGTGGGCCATCCGCCGTCTGGATACGTCGGGCTGATCGGCCGGTGACGATAGGGAACCGGATGCGCCGGATCGGACACGTAGCTGTCGTATTGTTCGCCGCCTTCGGGCTTCGCGAACGACGCTACACCCGAGCTTTGGAAATAGAGCGGCCGGTCGGTGGTCCGGCTGCGAGGCGGCCACTCGTCGTAGGATTCCCAGCGATTCGAGCCCGTTTGAAATGTCAGCGCTTCCGCCTGCTTCAACGGACCTTTGTCCTTCAGCCAATACGCGAACCACGAGGCCTGCACTTTTTCGCGGAAATATTGCGCCGTGTTGCTGTCGAAGTCGATGTCGCCCAGCTTGCGCCCTTCGCCTCGCGACCATCCGCCGTGATTCCACGGGCCCGCCACCACGTAATTCATGTGGTTCGTGTCTTTCTTCTCCAGCGTCTCGTAGATTTTCATGGGGCCGTAGAAATCTTCCTGATCCCACCAGCCAGCCACGTTGAGATTCGGCACCTTGGGCGCGTCCAGGTAAGGCGTCACCGCCTGCTTTTGCCAGAACTCGTCGTAGTTCGGGTGCGCCACGAAATCGTTCCACGTGGGCAGCGTTCCGTGCCCGTACTTCTTGTTGAAGTTGGAAACCGCTCCCAGCGCCATATACCACTCGAAGGTATCGTGCCGGTCGAACTTGAAATTGAAATTCGTGGTCCCGGTCTCCATCATGGCCGAATACTCCAGGCCGTAGCTCAGCCGGAACGCCCCGTTGTGGTGAAAATCATCGCCCAGGAACTGGTCGGCGGGCGACGCCTGCTCGGAAACCGCCTTGAGCGCCGGATGCGGATCGAGCATGGCCATCACCGTCAGCCAGCCGCCATACGAGATACCCAGCACCCCCACACGCCCGTTGTTGTTTGGGATGTGCTCGATCAGCCAGGCGATCGAATCGTAGGTATCGGTGCTTTCATCAATCGCCTTTGCGTCGCTTTTATCGCGCGGCGGCCGGAACATCACGAACTGGCCCTGGGACTTGTACCGGCCGCGGATGTCCTGAAACACGAAGATGTAGCCTTCCGCGACGAAATCCTTGTAGCTGTGGGGCAAGAGGCCGTTGCGGTTTTTGTCGTCGGTTGCGCCATAGGGCGTGCGCGTGAACAGGAACGGGAGCTGCCCGCGCGATTTCTTGGGAATGTAAATGTCGGTATAGAGCTTCACCCCGTCGCGCATGGGAATGCTGACCTCCCTGCGGTTGAAAGTCCGGCTCAGGTCCGGTTCGGGCGCGGTTGCGGCGGCCCAGAGAGCCACCGGAGCGAGCAGCATAATGGAGCACATGGCGGAACACAGCGAAGTAGAGGTCATGGGTGGACAGTTTACATCGTGCGACGGGTCCGTGGGAACAAAAAAATTTCAGCCGGACGTAACGACTATCGAACTCAGACCGCCTCATAAAAAGCCTTAATGGAGCGCATCAATAGAAAAACATTCAATTGCCCATTGACAAAATCGCGATTCCCGATATGATTCGATGTATCTCTCATAACGGGACGACAACCGACCATGTCCTCGTCGGATCGAGCAGTCTCTTATTCACAAGTGGCTATCAAACATTTTGGGGTGCCTCACCGGCACTTTGGGGGGACGTATGCGGTTCAAGGGGATTTCGCTTTTAGCAGTTGGGTGCATTTTTTGGATCCTTACAACTACAGTCGTTGACGCGCAGCTCAACCGCGCGATCATGGAGGGGATCGTCACCGATCCGCAGGGCGCAGTGGTGGCCGGCGCGGACGTTACGATCACCGCGGTCGACACCAACATCGCCTCGACCACGAAGACGAACAGCACGGGATATTACCGCGTGGTGGATCTGGTGCCGGGCAAGTACCGTGCCCGGTTTGTAGCGGCGGGCTTCAACGCAGTGGACATTGTCGATGTCGACATTGCGGCCGGGCAGACCGCCAAGGTCGACGCCGCCTTGAAACTCGGGTCGACGCAGGAGACGGTGCAGGTGGTGGGTGAAGTAGCGCTTCTGGAAACTACGGCGTCGAACTTCTCCCACAGCGTTGAACACCGGACGATTCAGGAGGTGCCGCTGAACGGTCGCGACCTGCAGCAGTTGGTTTTCCTGATGCCGGGTATATCCAACGCTGCCGGGCCTCCAGGAAGCAACTTTGGCTTCAACAGCCAGTTTGGATCGTTCCCGGATCCCACCTACGTGCAGGGATCGGACATTTCAGTGAACGGCGGCCAGTCTGGCGCCAATGCCTGGTACCTCGACGGCAACATCAATTTGTCCGGAATCTCCGAGAACGTGGCTGTGAATCCGTCCCCAGACTCGGTTTCCGAGTTTCAGGCCATTACCAGCGCGTTTGCCGCCGAATACAGCCGTACGGGCGGCGGCGTTTTCAACGTGGTGTTGAAATCGGGCACCAATTCCTTTCACGGCAACTTATACGAGTTCGTGCGCAACAGCGCGACCAACGCGCGGAATCCGTTTACCTCGATTGATGCGTCAGGGAATCTTATCCCGGACCGCGATCTGCATTTCAACAACTTCGGCGGCACCGTTGGCGGCCCCGTGGTGCTTCCCAAGATCTACAGCGGAAAAAACAGGACGTTCTTCTTCGCCTCGCTCGACCACCAGATCCTGCACTTGAACGGTCACCAGGTGTTCTCGGTCCCGACCGCCCGTATGCGCACTGGAGATATGAGCGAAGACCCTTCGTCCCGGAACTACGGCATTTGGGACCCGTACAGCACCGTGGGGCCTGACGCCAACGGTCTGTTCTCTCGCAACGCTTTCGGAACGCCGATTGCCGGCAATCCCTTTGGCGCCGACGGCTGCACGAATGCCGCCGTGGAATCGGGCAAACCGACCTGCAACTTCTCCACGCAAATTCCCCAGAGCCGGCTGGATCCGGCCGCCATGTTCTTCATGAAAGCTTACCCGATGCCGAACTACAACGACCCGCTGAGCAATTGCCCCATGGGCAAAGACGGATTCAAGATCTGTAATAACTTTCTCGGAAGCGTCGGGAGCAGCCAGAATCCGTACAACATGTCGCTCAAATTCGACCACCAGGCGAGCGAGAAGAGCAAGTTTTTCGCCGAGTGGGTCTTTGCCCCCGGCCAATACAACAACTATCGTCTGCCATGGACCGGCCCTAGCTTCCCCGCCGGCTCAATCGGCTACGGAGTCAATCTGCCGCTGTGGTTCACGAACCAGGTGGCGGGCCTGGGGAACACGTACATCTTCAGCCCTACGTTCATCAATGAGTTCCGCGCCAGCTTTAGCCGGCAGTCCTTCAGCACGCACCCCGATACCGCGGGTTACCCGGACAGTGTGACCGGATTGTCCAGTATCACGAAGGAGCTCGCGCCTTCCAGACTTTGGCTTCCTCCTTACGAGCCCGAACCCAGCTTCTTCGTTGGCTTGCCGGCTGGAAACGGGACGACTCAGTTCGGCACACCCCAATGGGTGAATGGATCATCCATGTCGGAAGCTTATACCTTTCTCGACAACGTCACGAAGATTCTGGGCAAACACACGTTGAAGACCGGGTTCGTGTACCGCCTCGAGCATTCGGCACGCATCATTAACCCGCCGCTGCACCTCAACTTCGCTGGCGGGCTGACCTCGGACCCGACTACCGGGCTGGGCGCCCCCGGCATGGCGCAGTTCATGCTCGGGGCGGTGGACAACGGCTCGCAGCTTTCCTATTCGTCCTATCCCTACCTCCGCGACAGGTACTGGGGTTTTTACATCCAGGACGATTACCGCGTCACGTCAAACCTCACGCTGAATTTCGGCGTACGCTACGACATCAATGGGTATTTCAAGACGCGCCAGGGACCCATGTCGAACTTCTGCCTGGCTTGCCCGAATTCGCTTACCGGCCTCAACGGCAAAATGGTGTATTGGGGAGACCCGGAGTTCCCCAACGGAAGTGATATGGCGCCGGCCAACAAGAACAGCATCGGACCCCGCTTCAACTTCGTCTGGACGCCGTTCAAGGATAAAAAGACCGTGATCCGCGGTGGGTTCGATATCTTCTACACCAACGCGGTCAACAGTTACAACAACGTGGGCCAGGGCATTGCGTCCGGCCCGCAGTGGCAGGTGTTCCTCAACTACTCCGGAAGCTTCTATCCCAACCAGTGCGCTCCACTAACCGGGAATTGTGTGGCATTCCCGTTGAGCGATACTACGGTGGACAAATCCACGCTGACCCAACCTCCCGTACCCGCCGACCGGCAGCCTCTGGCCGCGCACCGCGATCCCTCATTGGGCGCCGGGGGCATCCAGTTCTACTATCCGGCATCGCATGACCCTGAAGTGCTGATGCGGAGCTTCGAGATCGAGCGTGAACTGCCCTGGAATATGCTCCTCGACGTCGCTTACGTAGGCTCGCACGGCACGCATCTGGCCGGCGATACATTCCGCAATTTCAGCTACGTTCATACCGCTGACAAGCTCAAATACAAGACGGCGATCAACGCGGTGGTCCCGATTACCGACTACTTCTCCGGCGCCACCGCCACCGCACTAGAAAAGGTCTACGGTACCACTAGCTTGCCGCGCAGCCTTCTGCTGCAGGACTACCCGTTCTTTGGCTCGCTGTTCCCGCAAACGCTGTTTAACGGGGCCACCAACTACAACGGACTGAACGTGAAGCTCCAGAAGCACTATTCCGCCGGACTCAACTTCATCATGGCCTATACGTTCTCCAAGAAGATCAACAACGCCGCCACCGCCCAACTTGCGGCCATGTTGCTCGATCCGATTCACAACTCGCGGCCCGGTCTGGTGGGCGGAAGAATTGGCGCGGGGGGTGGTCCACAAACCCTTGGGGGCTTATATCAGGACTACGACAACGAAAACATGGACCGCACCATCGCCGTTGACGACATCACGCACATGTTCAACATGGCCGCGAGTTACGATCTTCCGGTTGGAAGAGGAAAGCCGTTCTTGAACAAAGGCGGAATCGTCGATGCGGTGCTGGGGGGGTGGCGGTTCACCGGGAATTTTGCGGCCGAATCCGGCGTGCCTCTCCACGTCAGCGGGCCCGCCAACGGTCTCACCAGTTTCCCCAACCTCGTGGGCAACCCTGCGCTCAGCAAGAGCCGCTCCAAGGTGGAGAAGGAAGCCGACTGGATCAACGCCGCCGCGTTCGAGCCTGCCTATGGAAGCGACCAGAGCTACTGGGCCAATCCCGACCCCACCGACCCTCGCTGGTGGCAGTTCGGATCGGCCGGCGCCTACCTGCCGGGGCTGCGCGCGCCGGGCTTCTGGAACCTGGATTCATCGCTCGTGAAGGAGTTCCACTTGACCGAGCAGCGCTACTTCCAGTTCCGCTGGGAGATGTTCAACGCGCTGAATCACCAAAATCTTGGCCTGCCGAATACCAGCTTCTGCCTGCCGCCTGGCCCGAATGGCGAAACCGACACCGTGCATCAGGCAGGCTGCAATTTCGGCCGGATCACCAACATTCAAACCGATCCCCGGTCCATGCAGTTTGCGCTGAAGTTCTACTGGTAACAACCCGTCAGAAGCCTAGCTCGCAGTCGCGCATCTCGCGATTGAGGCAGTTCAGGTTTCGTTCGTAAAGCGGATTTTTCGGTTCGAGCGTGCGGGCGCGTTCGAACTCCGTTCTGGCCGCGGTGAAGTTTCGCATCCCGGCCAGGGCAACGGCCAGCGTGTTGCGCGCGTGGGAATCCTCAGGGTTCATGCGCAGGGCTTGCTGCAACGCGCCTGCCGCTTCTGCCGGCTCATGCTTTTTCAGGTACGCGCGGCCGAGATAGTACAGAGTGTCGGGGTCGTCGGGGCGCAATTGGAGCGTCGTACGAAACTGCGCAATGCCTTCCTCGACCTTGTCCTGAAGCAGCAGCGCCAGGCCATAGTTGTAATGCGTCAATGGATCCTCTGGGCTCAAGCTGGCGGCTTCCCGCAGCCTGGCCTCGGCAGCGGCGAACTCCCCGTTCTTGAGGAGTTCCGTTCCGAGAGCCACATCGCTGGCAGCCAGATTCGCATTCCGGCGCCGCTGGTTTAGCGCTTCAGCAGCCTCCAACTGGACGGTGGCTTGGGAGGATTGCTCCGTCTTCTGCAACGTCCGTGCCAGCATGTAGCGGACAGAACCGTCGTCCGGTAGCAAACGGGCAGCTTCGTTCAGTTCAACTGCGGCCCGGGTGAAATCGCCTTTCTTGCGAAGCACGGCTCCCAGGTCGCGATGCGCGTCGCCGGAGTTGGGATCGGACTGAAGGGCGCGGCGCAGTTCCGTTTCCGCGGCCGCCAGCGCGCCGTTTGCCAGAATAAGCGATCCCTGCCCCTGGTGGCACTTGGAATTGCCGGGATCGAGCTCGATGCATATGCGGAACTCCCGCTCGGCACGCGCCGGATCGCCAGTGGCCAGATACAAGTGGCCCGCTTCCAGATGCAGATCGGCCGAGCGCGGTGCCCGTTCGAGCGCGGCGGAATAGCTGGACAACGCTTCAGCTCCGCGCTTCTGCTTCGCGAGCAGGCGTGCCAGCGCTCTGTGATTTTCCGCATCGGAGGGTGCAAGCTCCACCGCTTTCCGCAACTCCCTCTCGGCCTGCTCACTGGCGTCGGCTTCGGAGAGTAGCACTCCCATGTTGCGGTGGAGCACAGAATCCCTAGGCTCGAGATCGGAAGCTTTTTTCATGGCGGCTACAGCCTGGTTGAGGCGGCCCATCGCGCGCAGCGTTAAGGCCAGATTATTGTGGATTCGGGCATCGTCCTGTCGCACGCTCAATGCGGCATTGAGAGCGTTGAGCGAACCGGGAAGGTCTCCGTCCTTGCGCAGAGCGATTCCCAGATCGTTGAGAATTTCGGCATCGCGCGGAACTGATTTGAGAGCTTCCCTAAATGTCGCGATGGCTTCTTTGATTCGGCCCTGGTCCAACTGCGCAAGCCCGTTTTTTTTCAAGTCCTCACTTGTGCCGTGCGCGGCCGGAACCTGCGCCATGCCGGAAATTGCGAACCAGGTGCAGCCAATCATCACGGCTTTGCGGAGCGAATTCATGGGATATTCCGGGGCGTAGTGTCCGGGCGTGGCTGCGCTGCAACGCTCGCTCTAATATTATCTAGAAACCAGTTGTCTGTACCTGGCAAACGCATGGGATGTCTTCCCGTCGCGTCGGGGATCCAGGATTCTACGGGAAAGTTATAGGGAAAAGCATGAAAATTCGGATGAATTCTTGTTATAGAGCTCTGTCTGTCGTCGTGCTGGTAATTCTCGCCGGATGGCCGGTATTGCGCGCGTAGTTCACCACGGCCAGATTGGCCGGCAACGTCCTCGATGCCTCTTTCCGTCGAGAAACTTGAGTAACAGCCGACGCTTAAGTCGTTCAGTTCGTCGTCCGCGTCCGCACATGAAAGCTCTTCGGCCGCGTCAAATACAGAAACCCTAGGTGGGAAAGCGTGCAACCATGACCGCTGTTCTTGATGCCTGTCCAGGCCAGCTCGGGATCCAGGTAATCGCAGCGGTTGACGTAGACCGTTCCCGCAGCCGTGCGGTGCGAGAGCGCCTCGCCACGCTCGATGTCCTCCGTCCAAATTGAAGCCGTGAGGCCATACGGGCTGTCATTCATCAGCCGGATCGCTTCGTCCTCGTTATCGACCGGCATGATTCCAATCACCGGCCCGAAGCTTTCCTCCATCATGACGTTCATGCTGTGATCCACGTTTACGAGCACCGTCGGCTGGAAGAAGGACCCCCGTCCGGACAGGCGGCGTCCGCCCGTGAGCACCTTGGCGCCACGGCCAACGGCTTGGCTGATCTGGGATTCCAACAATTCCACGGCCTTGCACTGGGCGAGCGGCCCGACAGTTGTCGCGGGATCCTCCGGGCTGCCCACTTTGTATTTCTCCACTTCGGCGACGTAAGCATCCACGAATCTGGAGAAAAGCGGTCGCATCACGTAAATCCGCTCGATGGCGCAGCAGCTCTGGCCGGCGTTGTAGAAGGCGCCGTCCACCAGGTTCGTCACCGCGAAGTCGAAGTTGGCATCCTCGCGTACGAAGGCCGGGTCTTTGCCGCCGAGTTCCAGGCCCATGTCGAGTAATTGGCTTGAGGCCGCCTGATACACTTGCCGTCCACCCTCCACCGAGCCGGTGAACGAGATGAAATCGATAGCGCGCGCATCGATCAGCTTGCGGATCGTGCCATGGTCCACGTGAATGGATGCGATCAGGTCTTGTGGAAGGCTGGTCTTGCGAAAGGCTTCGACGAAAGCATCGCCCGACAGCGGAGTGAGCCGGGCGTGCTTGAGGAGAACGGCGTTGCCGGCCAGAAGAGCCGGAACCACCACATTGACGGCGATCAATAGCGGGTAATTCCAGGCGGGGATATCCAGCACGATGCCGAGAGGCTCGCGGCGGATGAAGCGTCGGAATCCGTCTTTTGGCGGCAGAATATCATCCTCGAGCGAGGCGCCGGCCAGCCGAACCATGGTCGCCGCGCGATCGAGCATGGTGTCCACTTCGTGGCGCGCCTGGCCGATGGGCTTTCCCATCTGTCGGGTAATGTCCATAGCGACTGCCTCTTTTTGGGCACGAAAAGCGTCGATGAACTGGCGGCAGATGTTTGCCCGTTCGGGCACGGATACGTCGCGCCAAAATCGCTGCGCCGTCCGCATTTTATCGAGGATGGACTCGATCTCCGCCTCCGAAGTCGGCGCGATGGTGCGAAAACTTTCTTCAGTTGCCGGGTTGATCAGATTCCACATAAGCCGCACGCAGAATTAACCTTGGTAGCGCAGGGTCACGCGCAGTTTGCGGGAACCTGCGGCCTTTTGACCCAGCCTGGTACGAACTTGCATAAGGAAGCGACAGTGCCAGAAGCCAAATCGCTTGCCCACGCGCACGGCTCAGCAAAGCCTTCCGAGGCACGACTGTGAGGGAGTGCTTTACACAAAACTTACGCAAGTTGGTGCTATCCAACAAGCCGCAGGTCTCCCCAACAACCGGCTAGCCCTGTGCTACACATTACCGTCGAGTCTGGCCGCACACCATCGGTCAGGCCGCGCCAATCTGCGAGGCCAGTTCAACGGCCCGCTCATAAAGCATGGCGCTGTCGTTGCTGCATCCCAGAAACAGCATGCCGCGTTCTTTCCAGAATTTGGCTAGCGCCACCGACCGTGTCTGCAAGCCGGGCGCGATGCCGTGCTTTACACAACTGTCCCTCACTGCCTCCATCGCTTCCACCATATTGGGATGCTGGAACTCGCCGGGAACACCCAGCGAAATGGAAAGATCCGCCGGTCCGATCATGACCGCGTCGATCCCCGGCACGGCCAGTAATTCATCGCGGGCATCGAGCGCGCGCCGCGTCTCAATCTGCAGCACGACCATCGTATTGGCGTTCATGTGCTCGATAATCTGCTTGAAGGTCAGCGGCTCGTAATCCACCTGCGCGGCTGTGAGGCCGTAACCGCGGACACCCGTGGGCGGAAATTTCGTCCAGCTCACGGCGCGTTCCAGCAGTTCCGGCGATTCCACGCGCGGGAAGACGATCCCTTGTGCGCCGCAATCCAGCGCGCGCGCCACCAGCGAATACTGGAGGTCGCCTACGCGGACGATGGGGCACAGCCCGGCCATCACCGAAACCCGGCAGATATCCTGCACAGTCTCGAGATCGAACCCACCGTGCTCGGTGTCGAGAAATGCCCACTGGAACCCGGCCGCTGCCAGGAGCTTCGGAATCTCGGGCGACCGGAACTGTCCGAAGCCGGTGCCGAGCTGCAGTTTCCCGGCACGAAGGTTTTGCTTTACTAGATTTGCGCGCATTGGAATTTAGGCGACGAGTAGCTGATGGTCGGGGCACTCCAGGCGGATACTTTCCGAAAGCTGCCCGATCAGCTCCGGGCCATGTTTGGCCAGAAACGGAACAATGGAATAAAGGCGTTCTTGCAGATGTTTTTGCGGATAGATGAGGCCCGAAAGATAGCTGGCATCGTGCGATGCCCGTTCATTGCGCACCAGCAATTCACGCCCCACCTTGCGCTCGATTTTGGAAAGCTGATAAGCGATCTTGCTATAGCTCTTGCGCACGACGGCGTTGAGCGTCGGATCGAAACCGGCCAGCTCCGCTTCGAGCCGTTGTACAGCCTGGCTGACTGCGCCGCGTGTTTCGTCGAGGACGCCGGCCAGCCCCGATGGAATCAGCGCGGCTGAAACACGCTCACGCAGGATGTCTTCTCCGTGGAAGAAATCGCTCAAGCACAAATGATAACGGTCCATCAGTTTACGGCTGCGCTGATCGATCACCGTAAAGCTGCTGCGGTGCACCGCCACCGGCATGCGCCCCAGCAATACGCGGTACATCACTTCGGACTGCGCCAGGTAGGCCAGCTCCGCGGGCCCGCCAATGTAGGCCACCGTGGGCAAAATCGAATCCTGCACCACGGGGCGCAGCAAGGCGTTGGGCGAGATGCGATGGGCGCGGTCCATCAGCTCTTCGGGGGCGTAGCGGGCGTCTGGCGAAAAATAGTTTCCGTTGTGATTGCGCAATGCGATGCGGCGGTCGTTCTCGAGCAGAAAAAAGAACGACGTTTCGTCTTCCACGTGGACCTGCGCGTGATAACCGGCGGCACTCAGCTCACGATTGCGCTCGAGCACCAGGCGCTTCAGTTCCGGCGCCTGCGCTAGCGCCGTTCGGATGGTCGGTGCGGCCAGTTCCCGCACCCCCGGCGCCATCGGATCGATCTGCAGAATATCGAATGCTCCCAGCAGATCGCGTAGCAGCGTGCCGAAGGCCTCGCCCAGCGTGCGGCCCGGGATATACGCCAAAGCCACCCGGTCCGCTACTTCGGCGCCAAATGGAAACTCGCGCAAGCACTCGCGCAGACCATCGATCGGGACCGACGTGAGCCTCACTTCTCCCACGGGTTGATTCGATCCGGCCGAGCCGTTGACCGCGAGCTTCAGCGGACGGTGTTCGCGATCGAAGACCCAAACGTGATTGACTTCGGCGAGATCGTGATCCTCGGTGGCCCGCCAGAAAACCGGTACGGCCGGAATGCCACGCCCGGTTAGCTCGCGTGCCAGCCGGGCAGCGGTCAGCGCTTTGTAGATGGTGTATGCCGGTCCGGAAAACAGGCCCACTTGCTGGCCCGTCACTACGGCCACAGTGCCAGGCTGAGCTAGCAGGTCGAGCGAAGCGCCCGGTCCGTTCTGCTCCCGCAACACGGAAACCAGCGCTGCCCGGCGCTCCGGGCTCAGATTCACCTGGCGCGCCGCGGCTGCGTAGGATTCAGGATCGTGAGGAGAGTACGGGTAGAACGCCCGCACCCGGTCGGGATGGTATGTCAGGTCCGTGAACAGCTTGCTCGTATGCGGCAGTTCTGTATGGCGGACGCAAGTACACTCCATGCAAAGTTCAGGTTAGCAGATGTTTGACGGCACTCGAAGGATTCGGAAGAAAGATGGAAGGAGTCGGAAACCAGCATTCAGGAGTTAGGAGTCAGGATGGCGGGGCAGGCGACTCCCGACTTCTTCTTCTATCCCGCGGGCAGTATTTTTGAAATGTCGTTATAGATGACGAACACAACGACAAGCATCAGGAATACGAAGCCGACCTTGAAGACCGCCTCTTTCACCTGCAGGCTCAAGTCGCGGCGTATGAGCATCTCGACCAGCAGCAACAGAATGCCGCCGCCATCCAGAATGGGGATAGGCAACAAATTGAAGATGGCGAGGTTCAGGCTCACCATGGACATCAGCAAGAAGAACGCCGACGGGCCCTCGCGCGCCGCTTCGCCGGAGAGTTGGGCGATGCGGATCGGGCCTTCCAGCGACTTCGGGGACATGCGCCGCTCGATGATGCCGCCCAGGAACTTGAAAATCAGGGTAGCGCCCTTGACGTTCTGCTGAACCGATTCTTTGAGCGCCGCCGGGAAAGACAGCCGAGTGGTGACCACATTCAGGTGACGCCCCACATTGACGCCGACCACCCACTTTGCCGGGCCAGCGTCGAACTTACCAAACACGGGCGTGAGCGTGACGCTCTGCCGTTTGCCATCCCGCTCAAACTCCAGAGCCACCGGCTTGCCTTGCGACGCCTGAATGATCTCCTGCAATGTGTACATGGAGTGGATGGGCTGGCCATTGGCGCTTATCAGAATGTCGCTCTTCTTCACTCCTGCCTTTTGCGCAGGCATCCCCGGCGAGAGATCGCCTATTTCCACCTGGGCCGGCGGGGCCCACCCGGCGAGGCCTACTCCACTGCGATCGTCGAGCACCGGAGTGACGGTGGTGTGGAATGTTTTGCCGTTACGCTCCACTTCGACATCCAGGTTTCTTCCCGCGCTGGAGACTTCTTTCAGGCTAATGTCTTCCCAGGTGGGATTCAGCTTTCCATCGAATTGCACGATCCGGTCGCCATCCCGAATCCCCGCTTTTGCAGCGGCCGAATCTTTCATCACGTGCGCCACGACGGCGTGGTCATCGGCATCCGCCAGTTTCTCGTACTTCACCATGAACAGGCCGGTCAGCAACCCTACCGCCAGGACCACATTCATGACCGGTCCCGCCAGAACGATCACCAGCCGCTGCGCCCGCGGTTTCGAAAGGAAGCTGCGCGGATCGTCGGCGTGCTCGTCGCCCGGCTGCTCCCCGGTCATCTTGACGTAGCCGCCGAACAGGATGGCCGAGAACCGGTAATCCGTGTCGCCCCTGCGGAATCCGAATAGCCGCGGTCCGAACCCGATGCTGAATGTTTCCACGCGAACACCGAACCAGCGGGCGGCCCAGAAGTGACCGGCTTCATGGAGGATGATCATCACGCCGATCAGCACCAGCAGCCAAAGGATGTTTTGAAAAACGAGCATATGGTTAAGCTCTCGCCGTTGGCGGAACAGTTTTCGAGGCCGCTAGTTCGAACGAAGAAGCCTTCCCCGCTGCACTCACCTTGGTCTCTCTCGCAATCAGCTCACGAGCTAAAGAGCGTGACTCCTTATCAAATTCGAGAATATCACCGATCGTCGCCGGCTGCCGGTTGGCCAGTTTAGACACGGTTTGGTCCACTATCTTATAGATCGAAGGAAAACTGATTCTTCTCTCCAGGAATGCTTCTACCGCCACTTCGTCCGCCGCGTTCAGCGTCAGCGTGGCCGAGCCACCAGCATCTTGGCAGGCATAGGCGAGTTTCAAGAGCGGGAATTTTTCGAAGTCCGGCGGACCGAACTCCCATCGCCGCGTCTGGGCCCAGTCGATCTTGGGAACCGGCGCCTGCGAGCGTTCCGGATAAGTCAGCGCGTATTGAATGGGCATGCGCATGTCCGTCGCCGAAATCTGGGCAATCACACTGCCATCGCTGTACTCGATCATGGCGTGTACGGAAGATTGCGGATGAATCACCACCTCTACCTCGGAGGGTGAGAATCCGAACAGCCAGCAAGCCTCGATCACCTCGAAGCCCTTATTCATGAGCGTGGCGGAATCGATGGTGATGCGGTTCCCCATCTTCCATGTAGGATGCCGGAGAGCGTCCTCAGGGGTCACAAAATTCAGTTGCTCGATGGGAGTCGTGCGGAACGGGCCGCCGGAAGCGGTCAGGATCAGCTTCGTCACCTCGCTGCGGTTGCCCGCGCGCAGGCATTGGTGGGCCCCGTTGTGCTCGCTATCGATGGGGATTAACTCCGATCCACTCGCCCGGACCGCGTCCATCACCAGTTTTCCGCCCGAAACCAGCACTTCCTTGTTGGCGAGTCCCACGCGCTTGCCCGCGTGAACTGCATGGTAGGTGGCTTCGAGGCCTGTGACGCCCACAATAGCCGATATCACGACCTCCACTTCCGGGGCGGTCGAAATCGCCACCAGCGCGTGCGGGCCACAGGTCAGATCGGGCCACTCGGATTTCCGGAGCCCGGATTCGGCCAGTTTTTGGGCCAGCAGCTCCCGCGTTTGCTCGGTCGAGACGGCAGCTACGCGCGGCCGGAATTCGAGAATTTGCGCCGCGAGGACTTCCACATTGCGCCCGGCGGCGAGTGCGTACACTTGGTACCGGTGGCTATTCTGACGGACAACGTCCAGGGTGTTGGTGCCGATCGAGCCGGTAGAACCGAGGACGGAAAGATTGGACATGCAGGCCGGCGTGACTTTTTCGATCATATCACGGAACCTGAAGGCGCTATTGAACCGGATTGTAAACCATGTTCCGCAGAATGAAAATTTATTGTTGTGGAATCCGCTTTTTTGAAGACCCAAACCCTTTCGGGCGCCGGGGAGGATTGCTTCAGGGGTCTTTATTTAGAGGTTAGTCTCGCTTTGGTGGGAGTTGCCTCCCCGGCTTGATTCCAATATTAGGATAAGAGTTAACGAAATGCAACCAAAATCTGTA
>JBGPKX010000015.1:0-31431 GCA_041486185.1 Bryobacteraceae bacterium
AACGATCCGAAAATCATTCTGGCCGATGAGCCCACCGGCAACCTGGACGCCGCAAATCAGCAGATCGTGCTCGATCTGCTGAACGAACTGCACGCGCAGGGCCGCACGATTCTGCTGGTCACGCACGATGAGCGCGTGGGCCGGTGCGCCGACCGCCGCATCACTCTCGATCACGGCCGTATCGTGGAAACCCTGGTTTTCACCGCCGAGGAAAACGAAGACTTCGACGAGATCCTGGAAGAGCTGTGGATGCGGCGGGAAAGGGCCATGCACCACGAGGGCGCGCACTTCACCGACGTCCAGCGCCAGCGCCTGTTCGCCACCATGTCGCGCATCGGTTTGTTGCGCGTCGCCGGCAAAGAGGTTGGCTTCACGGACCAGGGCGAAACGCGCGCGCGCAGCGTCATCCGCCGGCACCGCCTCGCCGAGCGGCTGTTCATGGACGTGCTTTTCATTCGCGACGACGCCGCGGTCGAATCGAACGCCTGCACCTTCGAGCACATTCTCAGCCCCGAAGTAACGGACCGCATCTGCACTTTCCTGGGCCACCCCAAAACCTGCCCGCACGGCAGCCCCATTCCACCCGGCGAATGTTGCGGCAACGGCGCGCACAGCGGCGCCACGCAGCCTCTTCCGGCCCGCTCCCAGCACTGATTCAGGGCGTCCCTAATCCGTCGCTAACACCGCAAAGACGGTTCACCGCCGAGACGCAGAGACGCCGAGAAATCCAATCCTGCAGCTCTCGGTGGTGCCAGCAGCCGTACTCGCCGGGGGAAATCTCAATGACGCCGCCTCCCATCGCTCTGCGGCGTCGGCTTCCCCTTCCGGATCACGCTCCAGCCAGCGGACAGCCTTTTCTTGACTTCCTCGGCGTCTCGGCGCCTCGGCGGTGAAAAGTTTATTGACGGATTACGGGGCGTCGCGGCCGCCAACTCCGCTCGGCGCCCATGCTACATTGAGAGTTTCCAAGTCCCCCAAGTCAAAAAGGGAAGCCGTGATGCGTGACGTCGTGATCGTCGGGTCGGGCTGTGCCGGAAATACGGCGGCGGTTTATACTGCGCGGGCCAATCTCAAACCGCTGGTAATCAAGGGCCACGAGCCCGGCGGGCAATTGTCGCTGACTACGCTCGTGGAAAATTTCCCGGGATTTCCGGAAGGCATCAACGGGCCGGATCTCGTCGAAAATATCCGCAAACAAGCCGAAAATTTCGGCGCCGAGTACAAAGAAGGCAAGGTGCTCGATGCCGATCTCTCCAAGCGCCCGTTCCGCTTGAATGTGGAAGGCGAATGGATCGAAACGCGCACACTGATCGTCGCTGCGGGCGCATCGGCGCGATGGCTCGGCCTCCCCAACGAGCAGAAACTCATCGGGCACGGCGTCAGTTCCTGCGCCACTTGCGATGGATTTTTCTATCGCGGCAAGAAGATCATGGTGATCGGCGGCGGCGACTCGGCCATGGAGGAAGCCAACTTCCTCACGCGCTTCGGCAGCGAGGTCACGGTGGTGCACCGCCGCGAGCAGTTTCGCGCGTCGAAGATCATGCTGGCCCGCGCGCAGAACAATTCCAAGATCAAGTTCCTGACCAACACAGTGGTCGACGACATCTCCGACCCCGAAAAGAAACTCGTCACCGCCGTCCGTTTGCGGAACGCCGTTACCGGCGCGGTCTGGGAACAGGAGGTGGACGGGTTCTTTGTCGCCATCGGACATATCCCGAACACAGCCGTGTTTCGCGGCCAGATTGAAACCGACGCCGATGGCTACATCCTCTCGAAGGGCGGCGCGCGGACGAATATTCCGGGCGTGTTTCACGCGGGCGACGTACAGGACCGGGTTTACAAGCAGGCCATCACGGCAGCCGGTATGGGCTGCATGGCGGCCATGGAAGCCGAAAAATTCCTTGAAGCGGAGGGACATTGATGATCGAACGAATCACGCCACCGGGCGTTCCCGTACCCCGTGGCCCTTACTCACCGGCAGTTCGCGCGGGGGACTTCATTTTCGTCGCGGGTCAAGGCCCGATCGACGCCTCGACCGACAAGATGTCGTACGGTGATATCAAGCACGAGACTCGTCTCGTCCTGACCAACATCCAGAAGATTCTCGAAGGATGCGGCGCCACGATGGCGGACGTAGTGAAGTGCTCGGTCTTCCTTGGCGACGGCAAGGATTTCGCCGCAATGAACGAAGTCTACGCGCAGTTCTTCGGCAACGCCAAGCCCGCGCGCACCACCGTCGAAACCAAGTTCGCCGACCCTAAGATGAAAGTCGAGATCGACTGCATCGCTTACAAGCCAAAGAAGTAAGTGGCAGGTCGTTAGCCTTGTAGCGCATGGCTCGCGCGTCTTTCTTGCGGGAGACTTGCGGGTTTTTGTCGCGATTCAGCCCAAGTCCTCGGTTCTCCGCCAAGAAACCGGTGTAGCCCCGCGCTACAATGACAAGCAATGAAGGGCTCCACTCTTTGCTGGGCGGTGTATCTCGCGCTCGTCCGGACCATCGCTGCCGCCCCGGGTGAAGCGGCGGCCAAACCCGTCGATTTCGATCGTGAAATCCGCCCCATCCTCTCCGATACGTGTTTCGCCTGCCACGGTCCAGATGAAAAGCAGCGCATGGCCAAGCTGCGTCTCGACACCAAGGATGGCATGTTCGCCGATCGCGGCGGCTACCAGATTCTGGCGCCCGGGAAATCGGCGGACAGCAAACTCTATCAGCGCATCAGCGCGACGGATAAAGCCAGGCGCATGCCGCCGCCTTACGCCGAGCGCACGCTGAACGAAAAGCAGATCGAGCTCATGCGCCGATGGATCGATGAAGGCGCCAAGTGGGAGATGCACTGGGCGTACGTGCCGCCGCAGAGGCCCGATCTGCCCGCGGTGAAGAACACCTCGTGGCCGCGCAATCCCATCGACAATTTCATCCTGGCGCGCCTCGAAAGCGAAGGATTGCAGCCCTCGCCCGAAGCCGACAAAGCCACGCTGATCCGCCGCGTTACATTCGACCTGACGGGGCTACCGCCCACGCCTGCCGAGGTCGACGCCTTCCTGCGCGATAAATCGCCCGATGCGTACCAAAAAGTGGTCGACCGCCTGCTGGCCTCGCCGCGCTATGGCGAGCGCATGGCCATGCACTGGCTCGATCTGGCACGGTACGCCGATACGCACGGTTATCACATCGACAGCCATCGCGAGATGTGGCACTGGCGCGATTGGCTGATCGGCGCGTTCAACCGCAACATGCCGTTCGACGAGTTCACCATCGAGCAGCTCGCCGGTGACCTGTTGCCGCATCCCACGCTCGCCCAACAGATCGCCACGGGCTTCAATCGCAACCACATGATTAATTTCGAAGGTGGCGCGATCCCCGAGGAGTATCAGAACGAGTACGTGGTGGACCGCCTGGAGGCGACATCGGTCGTCTGGCTGGGCACCACCATGGGCTGCGCCCGCTGCCACGATCACAAATACGATCCCATCAAGCAGAAGGATTTTTACCGCTTCTACGCATTCTTCAACACCATTTCGGAGAAAGGTCTCGATGGCCGCAGAGGCAATGCCCAGCCGGTGCTCGAGCTGCCGTCGCCCGAGCTCGACAAGCTGCAAGCGGTGAAAAACGCCATCTGCGAACATGAAACCGCCCTCCCCAACAAAGACGATCTCGATGCCATGCAAGCGGCGTGGGAGAAGTCGGCGCTCGCCGCAATTCCGGAGCCGCCGCGCGAGGGGTTGCTGGCCCACTATGAGCTGGATGGAAATGTGGCCGACTCGTCGGGGCATTACCGGCACGGAGTCGTGCTGCATGGCGATCTGACGTATTCTGGCGGACCGGCGGGGCGCGCGGCAGATTTCGACGGCGAAACGCACGTCGAGTGGGGCAACACCGCGGCCTTCGATCGCACCGAGCCCTTCTCTGTCGCGATGTGGCTCAGGCCGGGCGGCAACAAGGAAATGGCGGTGCTCCAAAAGGTGGATGGAGCTGCGGCCCGGCAGGGTTATGAACTGTCGTTCGAGGAGTCGCAGGTGTTGCCGCACCTGGAGCGCGGATCGCGGCTTTACGTCCGGCTGATTCATCATTGGCCCGATGACGCGATTCAGGTTCGCACGCGCGAGCCGCTGGTTTTGGGCGAATGGCATCACGCGGCTATCGAGTATGACGGCTCCGGCAAAGCTTCGGGCGTTCAGCTCTATTTGGACGGAAAGAAGGCGGAGATCGAGACCGTGGAAGACCATCTCACCGGATCGATCCGCTCCGCCGCGCCGCTTTCGGTTGGCGATCCCGCACTGGGCAAGCCCTATCGTGGCGCGATGGACGATGTTCGCTTCTACGGCCGTGCGCTGTCGTACGCTGAGATCGAACAGCTCGCCATTCATGAGCCGGCGCGCGCCACCATCACCATGATTCCGAAAAAGCGCTCGGGGGCGCAGAAGGAACGCCTGCGTGACTATTTCCTCACTCGCGGCGTTTCCCCCGAGATCAGCAAGTCTTACGCCGAGCTGAAAGATCTGCGTCACGAAAAAGAAGAGCTGGACTGGGTAGTTCCCACCAGCATGGTGATGCAGGAAATGGAGGAGTCGCGCGAGACGGCGGTGCTGGGACGCGGCGACTACCGCAATCGCGGCGAAGTGGTCACGCCCGGCGTTCCCGCCGTCCTGCCGGCGTTCTCGAAAGATCTTCCGGCGAACCGGCTGGGCCTGGCGAAATGGCTGGTCGATCCTGGGCATCCGCTCACCGCGCGCGTGGCCGTGAACCGGTACTGGCAACTGCTCTTCGGCGCCGGCATTGTGAAAGCTGCTGAGGATTTCGGCTCGCAGGGTGATCCGCCTAGCCATCCGCAGTTGCTCGACTGGCTGGCTACCGAGTTCATCCGAACTAAGTGGGATGTGAAGGCCATGCAGCGGCTGATCGTGACTTCCGCCACCTACCGCCAGTCCTCGCGCGTGACGCCCGAACTGCGCGAGCGCGATCCGGAGAACCGTCTCGTGGCGCATGGCCCGCGCTTCCGGCTGCCGGCCGAGATGGTGCGCGACAACGCGCTGGCCGCCAGCGGGCTCCTCGTCGAGAAGCTCGGCGGTCCCAGCGTGTTCCCATATCAGCCGAAGGGGCTGTGGGAAGAGATCGCATACGGCGACGTGTACTCCGCGCAAACCTACGCGCTCAGTCACGGGGCCGATCTTTACCGCCGCAGCATGTACTCGTTCTGGAAACGCACCAGCCCGCCGCCTTCGTTGATTACCTTCGATGCGCCGGACCGCGAGAAGTGTACGGCGCGGCGCGCGGTGACCAATACACCGCTACAGGCGCTGGTCCTGATGAACGATCCGACATACGTGGAAGCGGCGCGCGCGCTGGCGCAAAGAATGATCCGCGAGGCCGGCCCGGATCCCGTGAAACGTATCCGATACGGCTTCCGCCTGGCTACCGCGCGCGATCCCCAGCCAAAGGAAGTGCAGGTGTTGCGCGAAATGGAACGCGCCGGGCTGGCCAATTACCGCCAGCACAAAGACGCCGCTCTAAAGCTCGATAACGTGGGCGAATCGAAGTTCGATGCAGCTCTCGATTCGAGCGAACTGGCGGCATGGACCACGGTGGCGAGCACGATTCTCAATTTGGACGAAACGATTACGAGGGAATAAGGGCCATGCATTTCGACGACGAATACCGGCTGGCCATCACGCGGCGCCACTTTTTCGGCCTGACGAGCACGGGCATTGGGACGGCGGCGCTCGGCTCACTGCTCGACCCCAGCATGTTTGCGGGCGCCATGGACGTCAATCCGAAGACCGGCGGGCTCCCCGGGCTGCCGCACTTCCCGCCCAAGGCCAAGCGCGTGATCTTCCTGCATCAATCCGGCGGCCCCGCGCAGATGGACCTGTTCGACAACAAGCCCGGGCTCGAAAAAGTGCGCGGCCAGGATTTGCCCGGCTCTGTCCGCATGGGACAGCGCATCACCGGCATGACCTCCGGCCAATCGACGCTGCCCGTGGCGCCCTCGATTTTCAAATTCGAGCAGCACGGCCAGTCGGGTGCGTGGCTGAGCGAGCTACTGCCGCACACAGCTCGGGTGGTCAACGATCTCGCCATTATCAAAACCGTAAATACCGACGCCATCAATCACGATCCCGCTATCACCTTCATTCAGAGTGGCAGCCAGCAGCCGGGACGGCCCAGCATGGGCGCGTGGGTCAGCTACGGATTGGGCAGTGAGAACCAGAACCTGCCTTCTTTCGTCGTGATGGTGTCGCAGTCGAGCGCTCTCAATGTCGATCAGCCGCTGTTCTCGCGATTGTGGGGCCCGGGATTTCTGCCCTCGAAATATCAAGGCGTGAAGTTCCGCGCGGGCAGCGACCCGGTGCTGTATCTGTCCGATCCTCCTGGCGTCGACAAGGGCACGCGCCGCCGCATGTTGGACGGCCTGGCGAAATTGAACGGCATGCACGCCGAGGCCTACGGCGATCCGGAAATCGAGACGCGCATCCAGCAGTACGAGATGGCCTTCCGCATGCAGACTTCGGTGCCGGACCTGGTCGATCTCTCGAAAGAGCCGGATCATATCTTCGCGCTCTACGGCCCGGATTCCCGGAAGCCCGGCACTTACGCCTGGCAGTGCCTGCTGGCCCGCCGCCTGGCCGAGCGCAACGTGCGCTTCATCCAGATTTACAAGCGCGGCTGGGACCAGCACAACGATCTGCCGCGCGACCTTGCGCTGCAAGCCAAGAGCGTAGACCAGCCCTCAGCGGCGCTCATTCAGGACCTCAAGCAACGTGGCCTGCTCGAAGACACGCTCGTCATCTGGGGCGGCGAATTCGGGCGCACCGTCTACTGCCAGGGCAAGCTGATGGAGACCAACTATGGGCGCGACCATCATCCGCGCTGTTTCACCATGTGGATGGCGGGCGGCGGCATCAAGCCCGGCGTCTCACTCGGCGAGACCGACGATTACTGCTACAACATCGTTTCCGACCCGGTCCACATCCACGATTTGCAGGCCACCATTCTGCACTGCCTGGGCGTGGATCACAAGCGCCTTACCTACAAATTCCAGGGCCGCCATTTCCGGCTGACGGACGTGAGCGGCGAAGTGGCGAAGAAGCTGCTGGCGTAGGGATAGGAATCGAGGGACGTTGGCCGTGGTGGAGGTCGCCGCCCGGGTTCTTGCAACTTCGGGCGGCAGCGCTTGCCGATTCCGGTCTAGCTGCGAATTTTCGCCACTTGGACGCGACGGCGAGTCAGCAGGACCAGTCCCAGCAGGACGGTAGCGAGCAGAAGAACGCTGGAGGGCTCAGGAATGATGCCGCCCGTGGTCACCTGGCCTCTCCCGGCCAAACTCAAAATGTTGCCGTTAGCGTCATTATCCACAACGTTCAGCCCCCCGGTGGAGGTAAAGATATTGTGGGAGGCATTGCCGTTGATATCGCTGGTCTGGAGGCCAAGACCGGAACCAAAGGCGGTCAGTGTGTTACCCACCTCGGACTGGTTCAGCGCGGCGCTGGACACGATGAACGGCAGGAATCCAAATTGGCCGCTGGTGGTCAGGTTAGCTCCGCCGCCAATCCCCGACTCTGCCATGGCGTAAATGCCGCCGCCGGCGTTAAGGAAGTTGATGATGTCAGCCGAGCGCGCATCGAGGATATCCAGTTCAGCCTGCGTCAGAATCCCTCCAAAATCGGAGGCGACCACGATCGCATCATAAGTCGTACCCAGATTGTCCAATGCGGCATTGAGGCCGGCGGCATTCACCTCATCAAAATTCACACCTTCCACATAGCCGGAGGCGATGATACCCTGCGTTCCATCGATGTAGCCGCCAGGAGGATTGATGTCCGACGTCACATACATGAATTTGTGAACGCCGCCCGCGGCGAACGTATTAAATGTAGGGTCGGTAACGAAGTTGATCGCGGTATTCGTGAGGTCTATGGCTCCGGTGGCATTACCGCCGACGAATGCATGGAAATCCGGATCATGGCCCGTCAGAAAGATCGAGCCGACAATATCGGCTCTGGCGCCGATTCCAACGAACGTAATCAACAACGACAGAAGCGCCGCACGGCGAGCTATAGACATAGAATCCCCCCGGCGCGGCAGTCTTGCAATTCTAGTGCCGTATTGGAAATACCACACTTTTCAAGCCGTTGTAGGAAGCTGGCGGCGAGGGATTGCAAAACTCTGGGAAGCATTACCATGTTTCCGGACTCTAGCGCCAAAAATGAACTTATTTCGAACCGGCCTGTGTAAAGGCGATTCCGCCTCGCTCGACGCGGCTGATAGAGGTGCCTCATTCCGGCTCTTGTCCTCGACCCCTGTCCTCGACCCCTTGACTCCGGCATCATTTTTCTCTAGGTATATAGATCGAAGCAAGAAGGAGGGAAGCCTATGTCCGGTATTTCTCCGTTTACGTGGATGCTGTTCGCCTGGGGAGCGGTGACTACTGTATTTGTTATTCTCATGATCTATCGGTCCCTGGTAACCATGCGCGAGGACGACCAGTTGTTCCTCGACCCGGCGCAGACGGCTATGGAAGTCGAGCAGCGGGAGATTCGGAACAAGATCAGCCATCTCACTCCGTACACCAAGGGATTCGGGTGGGCCTCCGCCCTTTTGGCGGTGGCGATCGCGGGAGTTTGGATCTATCGAGGATTTACGCAGTTCAACGCACCTTAGAATGCGCACGGGGCTCCGGATTGTCCGGCCGGCCGGCGGGTTGAGCCGGTGATCGTTCACCGTGCCGTTGTTCTTCTCCTGCTGGCCGGACCCGTGCTGGCCCAGTCCCTGCGCGTCCTCTCGGAATTTCAGCGCGTCGATCCGTTCGGGGAAGTAGTGCCGGCCGACCGCACGCCGCACCCGCGCGAGATCCTCTCACCGGCGGTCGCACGCAACGCCTTCGCCTCTTTCCAAATCGCCGCGACGGTACCGGAGCGCACACCGTTTTTTCTCTTCGTGCAAACCAATCCGCCCGACGTGTTTCGCATTTCGCTTTACGAAGAGTTGTACGTCAAGACCAGCGCGGGCTGGATTCCCGATGCGCTCGAGCCGGCGAAGAAGCCGGCCTTCGGCATCCTGCCGTATCTTCCCTCGCCGATTCCGAATCAGAACACGCTGAGTTACTGGATGGATCTTTGGGTGCCCCCCGAAACTGCGGTCCAGCGTGTGCGGCTTGAAGTGCTGATGAAAGTGGGAAGCGGGTGGGTGATGTATCCCATGGAAGTGCGCGTGATTCCGGCAATGGTACCCGCTGTTCCGGATCATCACGCCGCGCTGCCGCCGGCGAACGCGCGTTCCGATGCTTCCGTAGTTGGCCCCTTCCGCAATTTTCTGTGCAATGCGCGCGAGCCCGGCCGGGACGGGCGGCTGAGCACGCGGCGGCTCATCCATCGCAACGCGCTGCAGGACATGGCGCTGGCGCGGTCGCTTGAGCGTATGCACCAGGGTGATGCGCGTGCGGAGGTCGCGCGGCGCATCGGCCTTCGCGACCGAGCCCAATGGTGCCAATCGCCACCCACTCCGGGCGAGCTGGACACCGAATGGTTCCTGCGCGTGCGCGATCTGATTTACCGCATGGCGGGTACGCCGAAGGAGTGAATCAATCCCGCCAGCGGTTGACCCCGCGCAGGGGCGCCCAGCCGGCCAGTCCGCTCCGTTTTCAGTCATACCCTTGGCAAGACACTGAAAAGAAAGCTACATAAAGCGCTTGTATTTTATTGCTAATTGCTATATAAAAATAACAGATTGCAACTATGAGGCTGGGGCAGAAACTTCGCTACCTGCGGGAAATGGAAGGCGCGCTGCGCGGGCTCGATCGCGAGATGACGCAGCAGGAAGTCGTGCGCGCCATCAAGAAGGAACTGCGCAAGTCCATCAGCCAGTCCTATGTCTCGCAGATCGAAAGCGGCGCGCGCCCGCACTTAACCAACGCCACGCGCATGCTGCTGGCGAAGTTTTTCAAGGTGCATCCCGGCTATCTGGTGGACGACCCGGAGGGATTCGAGACCGAGCTGATCTCGGATGTGGGCGCGCTTGAAGACAAGCTCGACCTGTGGCTGATCTCGGGGGCGGAGCGTTTCCGGCGCGACCCGGCGGTGAGCCAGGCGCTGCTCCATCTGGCGCGCCATGCGGATTCCCGCCGGTGCCTGGTACTGCTGGATGGGATTCTCCAGACGCCGGGCCTCGCCGAGCGGTTGTTTGAAGTCTTGAAACCCGCGGCGCGCAATGGGAGGCAATGACCATGACGTGGGCCGATTTTTATCTGGTTTGCTTTCTGGTGGGATTCACCTTGAGCCTGCTCTCGGTGCTGGGCAGTTTCCATGTGCACCTGCCGTTTCTCCATCTTCACGGGATGACGCATGTGCATATCGGGCATGCGCACGGTGGCGGCGGCTCCGGTTTCTCATTCATCAACTTCGGCACCATCACGGCTTTTCTTGCCTGGTTTGGCGGCACGGGCTATCTGCTTACGGAGTATTCGGCGCTATGGTTCATCGCGGCGCTTGTCATTAGTCTTGCCATTGGCGTGGCCGGTGCGGTGCTGGTCTTCTGGGCCGTGGCCAAGCTCGTCGCGCATGAGCACCCGCTCGACCCCGAGGATTACCGCATGGTCGGAGTGCTGGGCCGCGTAAGCAGCCGTATCCGGCCGGGCGGAACGGGCGAAATGATCTTTTCGCAAGAAGGCGCCCGGCGGAGCGCCGCCGTACGAAGTGAGGATGGGACCGAGATTCCCAGGGATACCGAGGTCGTGGTGACACGTTACGAAAAAGGCATTGCATACGTCCGGCGCTGGGAGGACCTCACTGGCTCTGGCGAGGATTTGCCGGGTAAGGAAGAAAACTCGCAGGCGTGAATGCCTGCAAAAACAGGAGAGAACTATGCATATTCCGTGGTTCGTCATCGTAGGGCTGGGGGCCCTCGCTGTCATTTTTGTGGTCAGCGGAGTGGCCAGGCTGTTCCGCAAGGCCGGGCCGCATGAAGCTCTGGTGGTCTATGGTCTCCGCGGAACGCGCATCGTGAAGGGGCGCGCCACGGTGATCCTGCCCGTATTTGAAAACTGCCGCTGGCTGTCGCTCGAGCTGATGTCGTTCGATGTGGCGCCGCAGCAGGACGTGTATACGAAGCAGGGTGTGGCGGTGTCGGTGGAAGCCGTAGCGCAGATCAAAGTCAAGAGCGATCCGGAATCGATTCTCACGGCGGCCGAGCAGTTCCTCACCAAGACCGATCAGGAGCGCGAAGGATTGATCCGGCTGGTGATGGAGGGCCACCTGCGCGGCATCATCGGCCAGTTGACGGTCGAAGAAATCGTCAAGCAGCCGGAGATGGTGGGCGATCGTATGCGCTCCACCTGCGCCGCCGACATGAACAAGATGGGGCTCGAAGTGATTTCGTTCACCATTAAAGAAGTCCGCGACAAGAACGAATACATCACCAATATGGGTAAGCCGGACGTAGCGCGCATCAAGCGCGATGCCGACGTGGCCACGGCCGAGGCTTCGCGCGATACCGCGGTCGCCACTGCCGCCGCGCAGCTCGCCGCCGCCGTAGCCACGGCGGAAGCCGATCAGAAACGCATCGAGGCGCAGACGGCTTCGCAGGCCAAACAGGCCGAGGCGCAGCGCGATCTCGATATCAAGAAAGCGACCTATCTGGAGACCGTCAAGAGGCAGCAGGCGCAGGCGGATAAAGCTTACGAGATCCAGACCAACGTCATGCAGCAGCAGGTAGTGGCCGAGTCGGTCAAAGTCCAGCAAGTGGAAAAAGAGCAGCAGATCAAGGTGCAGGAGGCCGAGATCCAGCGGCGCGAGCGCGAGCTGGTTGCCACCGTGCTCAAGCCGGCCGAGATCGAGCGGCAGCGTATCGAAACGCTGGCGGCGGCTGAGAAGCAACGGCTCATTGCCGAAGCCGAAGGCCATGCCAGCGCCACGCGCACGCAGGGCGAGGCCGAGGCCGAGATCATCTTCAAGAAAGGCGACGCCGAAGCCCGGGCCATGAACGTGAAGGCCGAGGCGTATCAGGAATACAACCAGGCCGCGGTGGTCGACAAGCTGTTCACCAACATGCCGGAGGTGGTGCGCGCGCTGGCGGCGCCCCTGGCCAACATCGACAAGATCACGATCGTCTCGACTGGCAATGGCGATTCCGCCGGAATGTACAAGATCACCGGCGATATCACCAAGATGGCAGCGCAGATTCCGGCGTTGTTCGAAACGCTTTCAGGCATGCAGATGTCGGAGCTGCTGGGCAAGGTGCGGTCCATTGGAGATAAGCCGCCCAAGCCGGCGGAGGAGAAGTCTTAGGCCGTGAATGAGGAAACGCGGGGACGTGGAGGCGCCGAGGTTTGGACATGGGTTTCCTCTCGGCCTCCACGCCTCAGCCGTAAATGGAAAGGAGCATTCCTATGGCACTACTGGAACGAGTCTCAACATTGGTTCGGGCAAATCTGAACGACCTGATCGACAAGGCGGAAGAGCCCGAGAAGATGATCAAGCAGGTCATCCTCGACATGCAAAACCAGTTGATGCAGGTCAAAACGCAGGTGGCAATCGCCATTGCGGACGAGCACCTGCTGGAAAAAAAGAAGAAAGAGAATCAGGACAAGCACGCCGAATGGGTGCGCAAAGCGGAGCTGGCCGTGGACAAGAAACAGGACGATCTGGCGCGTGCGGCGCTCGAGCGATCGATGAGTTACCAACAGATGAGCGAGAGTTTCGATCAGCAGATTGCGGACCAGAAGCTGCAGGTGGAGAACCTTAAATCGGCGCTGCACAAGCTCGCGCAAAAACTGGCCGAAGCGGAGGCCAAGAGCGACATGCTGATCGCCCGGCACCACCGCTCGCGCGCCCTCGGCAAGGCCAGTGATGCGCGTATGGCCATGGGCGATGGCTCGAAAGCCGCGGCTTTCGATCGCATGAAGCGCAAAGTGATGCACTCGGAAGCCTCCAGCCAGGCTAAATCCGAGATGGCGTCCAGCGACGTCGAAGACCGCCTGGCCGCGCTCGAAAAAGAGGACCAGATCGACAAGCTGCTGGCGGAGCTGAAAACGCGCCGGGGCGCTTGATCATGATTTCGCGCACCTAACGCGGGAAAACTCTCACGCGATATCCCCGCGATGTTGTAACGCAGTGCCACGCCGGGGTTAAGGGACCTGTGGCTTTCCCTGCGAATTCGCTAACAAGGGCCGCGGTCTCCCGCAAACACCGCGTTATCCCTGCGCTACAAGTCCGCCGTTGAATCTCCGGCGCCTTGTTCAACGCGCCGTGACCGCCCGGCGCAGATCGTCGATCTGGCCGCCAATCTCGTTCAGCCGCTTGATCACCTCCGCGTGATGGCGCTCGTGCGGGCGCGGTTCTTTGGCTTCGAAATAGAACGCGCCGCCGGGCTCGAGCGTGCAATGCTGGACCTCGTCGAGGTTGCCGAAACCCTGGCGGTGCGCCACCGTCAGCAACTCGGATTCGTTCAACAGCTCTTTGGCCAGCCCGGCGTGGCACAGCTTGCCATCCTCGACGAGGCGTGTGGGCGTGCCTTCGAGAATCTCATCCAGCCGGCGGTGCCTGAACAAGAACCGGACCACCAGATAGTTCACGGCAAAGAGCGCGAAGGCGCCGATGAGCCCGCCGGTCACCGAGTTGTCTTCGCCGATAATCGCGTTCTGCACCGTGTTCGAGACGGAGAGCAGCACCACCAGATCGAACGGATTGAGCTGCGCCAGCTCGCGTTTGCCAAAAATGCGCAGCATGATCACCAGGAACGCATAGACGATAACCGGGCGCAGAATCTTCTCCACCACCGGCAGTGTGAGAGCGAACATGTGGTTCCACATATGCTTAAAGGTAGGACAGACATTCCTGCGTGTCCATTGCCGGTGTCTGAATTCAGCCAGGATCACGAACAGGCCGGAAGCCACCCAACAGCCCCGGCGTTAATATAAGTACGTGCCTACCGGCTCGCCTCAGGGCATAGTCACCGCGCTGGTCACTCCGTTTCGCGAGGACGAGCGCATCGACTTCAACGCCTGGCAACGCATCATAGATTTCCAGATCGAGAGCGGCGTTGACGGACTGCTCGCCGCGGGTGGACAGGGCGAGTTTTACTCGCTCGACGAAGAAGAGCGCACCGTGGCGCTGCGATTCTGCCGGCAAGCCGCCGGTAGCCGCGTCGCGCTGTATGGCAACGTGGGCGCGGTGAGCACTCGTGAAACCATGCGCCTCGCGCAAAGAGGCGAAGCCGAAGGCATCGATTACGCGGTTGTGGTCACTCCCTACTACCTGCGGCCTTCGCCCGACGAGCTGGTCCAGCACTACTGCGACGTGTGCCGCGCAGTGCGGATTCCCGTGCTCGCCTACAATATCCCTGAGCGTACCGGCGTCGAGCTAAGCGTCGAAAGCCTGCGCCGCATCGCGCGGCAGTGTGAAAATTTCATCGGCCTTAAAGACTCAACCGGCAATCTCGACCAGATTCCGGAGCTTGCGGCCATCGGCGGCGACCGCCCATTCTCGATTTTCATCGGACGCGATCACCTCATCCTCGATGCGCTCGATCTGGGCGCGGCGGGTGCGGTGACCGCCTGCGCGAATGTGGCGCCACGCGCGTTCGTCGATCTGTATCGTGCTTATCGCGATGGGCGCCGCGAGGAAGCGCTGCGTCTGCAGGAACTCGTCAAGCCGCTGCGAGAGGCGTTCGCCTGGCACACATTCCCGTCGGTGGTGAAAGCCGCAATGGAAATGATCGGCCTGCCCACCGGCCCGTGCCGCAGACCGGTAGGGCCCATGCCGGCAGAGGCGCGCGCCAGGCTGACTTCCGTATTGGAAGCGCTTCACGTGGCCGGTTACGTGCCCGAGTTGGCGCCCGGAAAAGCCGCGGATTGAGCGTGCGCACAAGCCTTCGCTGCGCCGCGCTCCTGGCCGCTGCGGCGTGCTGCGCACCGGCAGCTCAGGCGCCCGCAAAAGGAAATCCCAAACCCATGCACACCAACCGTCTCATTCATGAAAAAAGTCCCTATCTGCTGCAACACGCCCATAATCCGGTGGATTGGTACGCGTGGGGCCCGGAAGCGTTCGAAAAAGCGCGCAAGGAAGACAAGCCGATCTTCCTTTCCATCGGCTACTCCACCTGCCACTGGTGCCACGTCATGGAGCGCGAATCGTTCGAGAACGAAGAGACCGCCGCCATTCTCAACAAGTATTTCGTGGCCATCAAGGTCGATCGCGAGGAGCGGCCGGACGTGGATCGCATCTACATGGCGTACGTGCAGGCCGCCACGGGCGGCGGCGGATGGCCCATGTCGGTTTGGCTGACGCCGGAGCTGAAGCCGTTCGTGGGCGGCACTTATTTTCCGCCTGAAAATCGTTACGGTCGCGCCGGTTTTCCGGTGATGCTGGAACGCATCGCGCAGGCCTGGCGCGCCGATCGCGCGAAGATCGTGGAATCGAGCCATGCCGTGCTCGAACAGTTGCAACAGGCCGCGGAGGTCACGCCCTCGGGTGGCCTGGACCCGTCCGCGCTCGAGAGCGGTTACCTTCAATTCCGGCGCAGCTTCGATAGCAAGCTCGGCGGCTTCGGCCAGGCGCCGAAATTTCCGCGCCCGGTCACGCACAATTTTCTGCTGCGCTATTATGCGCGAACCCATCAGCGCGCCCAGCAGGATGAAGCGCGCGATATGGTGCTGGCCACACTGCGCGCCATGGCCAAAGGCGGTATGAACGACCAGTTAGGCGGCGGGTTTCACCGCTATTCGGTGGATGAGCGCTGGTTTGTGCCGCACTTCGAGAAGATGCTCTACGACCAGGCGCAGCTCGCGATTTCCTATCTCGAGGCCTACCAGATCACGCACGACGCTCTTTTCGCGACTGTGGCGCGGCGCATCTTCGATTACGTGCTGCGCGATATGACCGATAAAGACGGCGGCTTCTACTCGGCCGAGGACGCGGATAGCGTGATCGATCCGGCCAAGCCCCAGGTGAAGGGCGAGGGCGCATTCTACATCTGGGCGCGCGCGGAGATCGAACACATTGTGGGCGAGCCGGCCGCCGCCCGGTTTTCATACCGCTACGGCGTCGAGCCTCACGGCAATGTAGAGAACGATCCGCAGAATGAATTCACCAGCAAGAACATTTTGTACGAAGCGCACACCATCGAAGAGACGGCGCAGCACTTTTCAACGCCCGCCGAGGATGTCCGCAAGGCGCTGGCCGTAGCCGCGGACAAATTGCTGGCGGCGCGGTCGAAGCGCACGCGGCCTCACCTCGATGACAAAGTCCTCACCGCCTGGAACGGCCTCATGATATCCGCCTTCGCCAAGGGCGGCGCGATTCTGGCCGAGCCGCGCTACTCGGCCGCCGCCACGCGCGCCGCCGAATTCATCCTGCACCGGATGTATGACGCCAAAACAGGATTACTTCTGCGCCGCTACCGCCAGCAAGACGCGGCCATCCCCGGTTTTCTGGACGACTACGCTCTGTTCACGCAGGCGCTGCTCGATCTTTACGAGACGCAGTTCGATATGCGCTATCTTCAGACCGCGGTACGGCTGGCCGAAAAGCAACGCGAGCTTTTTGAAGACAAAGAGCACGGAGGCTTTTTCAGCACGGCCGCCGGAGACGCGAGTCTGGTGATGCGCATGAAAGAGGACTACGATGGCGCCGAGCCCTCCGGTAATTCGGTCGCCGCGCTGAATCTGCTGCGCCTGGCCCAGATGACCGATCGCAAGGACTTCCGCGACTCCGCTGACAAGACGCTGCGCGCATTCGCTTCGCGCATCATGGGCATGCCATCGGGGGTGCCGCAGATGATGGTGGCGTTCGAATTCAGTCTGTCGAAACCGAAGCAAATCATTCTGGTGGGCGACCGCGCCAGCACCGAAACAGCGGCAATGTTGGACATCGTGCACGCGCGCTTCCTGCCCAACTGTATCGTCATGCTGGTGGACGAATCCGCGCGCAAGGCATTGGCGGGCTACCTGCCCGTGATCGAAACCATGACGCGCCTCCACGGCAAGACTACGGCCTATGTTTGTGAAAATTACACCTGTAAGCTGCCGACGGCCGACGCGGCCAAGTTCACCGAGTTGCTACAATAGCCTTTCACACGCAATCAGGAGGCAAGATGGAAAGACCTGGAGCAACAACAATGCGGGGAAATCCCCTGACCTTGATCGGCCCCGAGCTGAAGGTGGGCGACAAGGCGCCGGATTTCAAACTCGTGGATAACAGCCTCAAAAATGTATCGTTGGCCGATACCGGCCCCAATGTTCGCATCATCAGCGTAGTGCCGTCGCTCGATACGCCGGTTTGCGACGCGCAGACCAAGCGATTCAATGAAGAAGCGGCCAAACTGCCGGGCGTCGACATCCTGACCGTCAGCATGGACCTCCCCTTTGCGCAAAAGCGCTGGTGCGGGGCCTTCGGCGTGGACAAGGTCAAGATGCTCTCCGATCATCGCGATGGTTCGTTTGGCAGTAACTACGGAACATTGATCAAAGATCTGCGCATCGAGAGCCGGGCCATTTTCGTGCTGGACCACAGCAACACTATCCGCCACGTGGAGTACGTGAAGGAAGTGGCCGAGCATCCCAATTACGACACCGCGCTCGCCGCGGCACGATCCGCCACCGCTGCGGCTTCGGCATAGCTCCGGCACGGCGCGGGCCGGTTTTCGATCCAGGATTTCAACTGAACACCGGGGAAACAACGCCGAGCTCTTCCGCAGAAAACGCCGGCCGGCGCACGGGCGAAAGCGCGTTTGGGCGCGCAGTCGAGAGCCCCATCGTGCGCGGTGGCCTGGCCATCGGCGTGGGGCTGATCACGGGAAATCTGATCGGCTTCTTCCGTGTGGCTTTGACGGCTTATCTGCTGGGCACGCACAGCGCCGCCGATGCGCTCGCCGTCGCCGTCGGCCCCATCGATACCCTGAACTCGGTCCTCATCAACACCATGATCTTTGCGTTCGTGCCCATGCTTACCGAACGCGATGGCGCGGCGCGCGCGGCTCTATTCCGCAAGCTGAACCGGGTTTTCACGCGTGTCTTTTTCCTGCTGACGGTCTCGATCGTTCTGTTCGCGCCCTGGCTGATCCGCGTGCTCGCGCCGGGTTTGGATGCCAATTACGTCGGCCCCGCGATCACGATACTGCGTATCGCTTCTGTCTCTTCCCTGGCCGCCGGTGCTGCCGCACTGCACTCGGCCTTTCTATTTACGCACCGCCGTTTTGCCCCCACGGCGTTTCACCAGGCATCGCTCAACTTATTCACCATTGTTGGCGCGCTGAGTCTGTGGCGCACCGCCGGCGTCTACGGATTCGCCATCGGCTACACCGTGGGCGCCTGGGTGCAACTGGGAATCGTGTATTTCGCGGCCCGTGCCAGCGTGCACCGAGACCACGCGCCCGAGCCGGACGTCCATTGGCGCGAACTGCTGGCCAAGCCCGGATCGTTTCTGCTCTACGCCGTGCTGATCGCCCTGAACGTGATTGTGACGCGCGCCTATGCCACGCATGCCGGCACGGGCATGGCCGCCGCGCTCGACTACAGCATGCGCTGCCTCAACGTGCCGCTGGCATATCTGATCAATCCAGTCTCCAATTCTCTGCTGCCGGAGATCGCGCGCCTGCGCAGCCGCTCCCAGTTGCGCCAGGCGCTCCGCTTAATCGATAAGACCGTTGCCCTCGTGGCTCTGGTCGCCGTGGCCGGCTGCGCGGTGGGCATCGCCTTTCGCGAGCCCCTGATTGCGCTCCTGTTCGAACGCGGCAGCTTCACCGCGCAATCCACGCGCCTGGTTTCGGCCGTGTTTCTCGGGTTCGCGCCGAGCCTGATCGGCTGGAGCCTGCTGGAATTGACTTCACGATCGTTATTCGCGCTCGACCGCCCCCGGCTGCCGCTTGGGGCCGTAGCCATCCCGGTCATTTTCAACTTGGCGTTCGCACTGCTGGTGCGCTCGCCCGAGCCGCAGCGGATCGGCGTGGGAGCCTCCCTCGGATTTCTGATTGCCTTCCTGTTGCTGTTTTCGCTGGTCAGAGTCAATCGCCAGCGCTGGCTCGATTAATCGGCGGGCGATTCGCAGCCCGCGCTCGAAACGGCGTAAGATCGTCTGCGCCTACGCCGACGGCAACTCTACAACCTGGAAATGGAAGCGGTCCGGTGGGAATAGCGCCGGTGAATCCTGCAAGAGGCGCGCCCACGTGCGGTACGCGGTCGAGGTCATCGACGAGTTCAGATAGAACAGAAACTGGTTGGAGAAGCAGTCGATCGGCGGCGGCTGCCGGAAGGCCAGGCGCAGGCCCACGGCGTTCTCCACGCCCACGCCGCGCGTCGGCACGGACTTTTCCATCAGCAGGTTGACGAAGCTGCTTCGCCCGGCGTGCGGCCAGACGTCGGGATGCAACAGGTTGCGCAGCGATTCGCAGCCCTCGAAGGTGATTTCACACTGCCTCACCCATTCGAGAATCGAATCGCCCCATTGCCAGCTCGAGATCAAGTGCACGTACTGTTCGGCTAGATTGAGAGCCAGGTCGAACTTGCGCTGCTCGATCACGCTCTCATCGGCGGGAACATCTCCCAGGATATCTTCCGCCTCGACGATCCCGGCGGCCATGTCCACCACATCCGCGATCGGCGTGCCCTCCTGCGTCCCATACACCAGCAGCGGCGGCAATTCATGCGTCCCACTACCCGGAATGTCGATGTACCTTCCCATACCAGTCTCTACCCATACTTATCGACGCAAATCCGTTACCATTCTGTTTCATATGTATCATGAAACGCACATTAAATTGCTAACAAAAATCGAATCCGGCCCATAACCGATTATTATGGAAGGTCTTACCAGGCGCCTCCGGCGGCGCGCTAACCTTTGTTATCATCCCCCTTCATGGCCGAATACTCCATTGGACTGGACTTAGGGGGCACAAATCTGCGCGCGGCGGCGATCAGCCGGGCCGGTAAGATCCTTGAAAAAATCTCCGTGAGCGCCAATCCCATGCTGGGACGCGAGTCGCTTGTCGGCAGCATGGTCGCCGTCATCGACGACCTGCGATCGCGCTGGGGAACCGATCAACTGGCCGGGATCGGGCTCGGCATTCCCGGCTTCATCCTGCTGAAAGAAGGCGTCATCCGGAACTCCAACAATCTGGAATGCCTGGAAAATTTTCCATTTCGCGATGAAATGGAGCGTCGCCTTCAGACCAAAGTCGTGCTGGAGAACGACGCCAACGCCGCCGCGCTGGGTGAGAAATGGATGGGCGCGGGGTGCGATGTGGACGATCTGGTCCTGTTCACGCTGGGGACCGGCATCGGAGGCGGCATCATTTCCGGAGGCAAGGTGTTGCACGGTTTTCTCGGCATGGCGGGCGAGCTGGGGCATCTGACGGTGGTGCCGAACGGAAATCCCTGCGGCTGCGGGAATCGCGGCTGCGTCGAGAAGCACGCCTCGGCCACCGCCATCTCCGCCATGGCCCGCTTGAATGGTCTGGGCGACAACTTGACCTCGGCCGAGGTATACGAGCTGGCCATGAAGGGCAACGAACACGCGCGCACAATCTTTCGCGCGATGGGCGAGGCCCTGGGCATTGCGCTGGCCATGATGGTGAACACGTTCAATTTTCCGCTGTATCTGTTGAGCGGCGGCGTGCTTCCCGCATGGGACCTGTTCGCCCCTGCCATGTTGGAAGAGATGCGGCGACGGTCTTTCACGTTTCGGACGACGGATACGCGCGTTGAGAAGGCCATTCTGGGAAATGAAGCGGGCTTGTACGGAGCCGCTTACCTGCCGTGGGTCGACCACGTGTAGCGCGGGGCCGCAGAACCGCTCCCTCACGGTCGCGCGCAGTTTTTCCGAGCCACGAGCGTGAGCGCGTGGTTGCGCTATTTCGAGGAGCTTCTGATGTGGTTGGGCATTGACGTAGGTACGGGCGGCACGCGCGCGCTCGTGGTAGACGAGCGTGGCAAAATTCGCGCGGGCTTTACCGCGCCGCACGAAGACATGCGCATGGAGCGCCCGCTGTGGGCCGAGCAGCGTCCGCAAAACTGGTGGGACGCCGCCGTCGAAGCCATTCGTGGCGTGCTCGCGCGCGCGCAGATTTCCGGCCGCGACGTACGCGGCATCGGTCTCTCCGGCCAGATGCACGGCCTGGTGATCCTCGACAAAGACCATCAGGTGATCCGCCCGTCGCTCATCTGGTGCGATCAGCGCAGCCAGGCGCAGGTGGACTACATCAACCGCTCCGTTGGCAGCGCCCAGGTCCTCTCCGCGACCGCCAATCCCGTGCTCACCGGCTTCACGCTGCCCAAACTGCTTTGGGTGCGCGATAACGAGCCGCAAAATTACGAGCGCGTCCGCATAATGCTCCTACCGAAAGACTACGTGCGCTTCAAATTGACGGGCGAGTTCGCGACCGAGGTTTCCGATGCTTCGGGCACCGCGCTGTTCAACGTCGTGGGCCGCGAGTGGTCGTCGCACATGATCGCGGCTCTCGCGCTCGATGCGTCCATTCTGCCGCGCTGCTACGAATCGGCGGAAGTCACCGGCGTCGTCAGCCCGTCCATTGCCGGATTGACCGGCCTCGCGGCGGGGACGCCCGTGGTGGGCGGCGCTGGCGATCAGGCTGCGAGCGCCGTGGGCAACGGGATCGTCGAGCCGGGCGTGGTCTCGTGCACGCTGGGCACATCCGGCGTTGTGTTCGCGCACATGGACCAAGTCGCCTACGATCCGTTGGGACGCGTCCACACCTTCTGCCACGCCGTGCCTGGAAAGTGGCACGTGATGGGCGTCACGCAGGGCGCCGGCCTCAGCCTGCAGTGGTTTCGCAATCAGCTCGCACCGGCGAGCGACTACGACGCGCTCATGAGCGAAGCCGCCAAGTCGCCCGTGGGCGCCCAAGGCCTCTTCTGGCTGCCCTACCTGATGGGAGAGCGTACGCCCTATCTCGATCCCATCGCGCGCGGCGGATGGATCGGCCTAACTGCCAGCCACACCCGCGCGGACCTGATCCGTGCGCTCATCGAAGGCGTTTCGTACAGCCAGAGGGATTGTCTCGATATCATCCAGCAGCTCGGCGTCACCGTGCACTCGGTGCGCGTTTCCGGCGGCGGCGGCAAGAGTCCCTTCTGGCGCCAGGTGCTCGCTTCAATCCTGGAGAAACCCGTGGTCACGCTCGAAACACAGGAAGGCTCCGCTTACGGCGCTGCGCTGCTGGCGCTGGTGGGAACGGGAGCGTACGCATCGGTTCCGGAAGCCTGCCGCAGCCTCATTCGAGAAACCGGCTCGGTCGCTCCACGAGCCGAGGAGTCTGAGTTCTACGCAAACGGCCACGGCGTTTACCGCGCCATCTATCCGGCGTTGAAGCCGGTCACTCAGAGGATCGCGCGATTGTAAGTCAAGCTAACCGTAACGAGCCGCACACATACTCTTCATCAATTCGCAATCAAATTTTTGCTAGTCTGGGCCGCGAATATCGGTTACTATTCTATATCCCCAGGAGGTTCAGTCTATGCGCAGATACTTACTTTACTCGCTACTGTTGTTCTCTCCCGCCGTAATGGTTGGTCAGTCCACATTCGGTACGATATTAGGCACTGTGAAGGATAATTCAGGCGCCATTGTGCCGCAAGCGGCGGTCAAAGCCACCAACACGGACGAGAATACCACTCGCGAAACTACAACAAATGGGAACGGCGACTATGAATTTGTGAATACCAAGGCCGGCCACTATAGAATCGAGGTGACTGCTTCGGGCTTCCAGCCTTACGCCGCCACGGAACTCCTGCTGATCGCGCGACAGACATTGCGCATCGATGTCGGCCTGCAGGTCGGGCAGGTCACTACTGAAGTCAAAGTAGAAGCCACTGCCGGCGTGATCACGACGGACACGCAAACCGTCCAATCCAGCCTCGACGGCCAGGCGCTCATGACGCTTCCGGGTAATGTCCGCGGCGGCGGCGGAAGCACCAGCCCGTATGCTCTGATCGCGGCGCTGCCTGGCGTGCAGCCGGATGACAACGGCAATTTCTCGATCCAGGGCGGTCTCCAGTCGATGTCTCAATTCTCGGTGGACGGCATCTCGATCACAAGCGTAGGCGGCAACGGCCCGCTAGCCCAGGCGTTTCCTTCGCTCGAGAGCATCGCGGAAATCAAAGTGCAGGGCGTCGGCAACGCCGCCGAATTCGCCGAGGTCGGCGATGTCACCACCATATCCAAGAGCGGGACGAACGCTTTCCACGGCGCCCTGTTCTGGTATCACCAGAACCGTGCGCTCAACGCCACCGAGTTCGGGCAGCAGGAGAAACCGCAGTTGGTGGGCAACGATTTTGGCGCCAGCATGGGTGGCCCCGTGTTGATTCCGAAGCTCTACAACGGGAAGAACAAGACGTTCTTCTTTGGAACCTACGAAGGTTTCCGCTTTCCACGCGGGCAGACCATCCAGAACGAAGTGCCCACGCAAGCGCTGCGGAACGGCGATTTCTCAGGAACGGGAATCACAGTGACAGACCCCACCACCGGGCAACCGTTCGCCAATAACCAGATTCCCACAAGCCGCATCAGCTCGGTGGCGCAAGGCTTTCTCACCTTGTATCCGCTGCCCAATGCCGGCGACACGAATTCCGTGCATGCGGCGAATTACATTGCCAACCGCGACTACACGCTCCACTCCGATCAATACGACATCCGCATCGACCATTACCTGACGTCAAAAATGTCTGTCTTCGGCCGCTGGACCTGGAAGAGCATAGGCAACGCCAACCCGCAAAATCTGCTAGTCCCTTCCGAGAACCAGACCGACAAGTACAAGATGCTGGTCACTTCGTGGAACTGGAATCTGCGGCCCAATCTGATTAACGAATTCCGATTTGGCTTCACGTTGAATCCGTCCACACAGACTCTGCCCTTCGACGGCGCCAAGTTCACGAATGCCCTGGGCCTGGTGGGCGTCGGCCCGAACTTCCCGTTCAACGGCCTTCCGGATCTGAATATTACAGGCTTTAGCGGCCTGAACACAGACCGTGGCAACGGCGTAAACGAGAACAACACATATCAGTGGAACAACAACACCACCTGGACGGTGGGCCGCCACACCATGAAGTTCGGCTTCGACATCCGCAAAATCAAGGCCGTCTCGCCACTCGGCTTCCTGTCTGGCGACAACTATGGCTATTACAATTTCAGCGGCGCCTTTACAGGCGCTCCGTTTGCGGACTTTCTTCTCGGCATCCCCCACGACACATCGATTGATGACGTGACGCACGACAATTTTGGTCTCTCCATGCAATATGGGATTTACGCGCAGGATTCTTTCCGCGTCACCTCCAGATTGACCCTCGAATACGGATTGCGCTGGGAATACCATCCCGGTTACACCGATCAGTACGGCAACATCGGCAACTTTGATCCGAGTGTTGCGAAGTCGGGCCTGGTTGTGTATCCCAATGGCGCGGAGAGCACGCTGTCCACGGGATTCCTGCAATCCTTCAACGCATGTCCAACGTACAACAGCACCGAGGGCCCCTCCGCCAACGGCGCGCCATGCACGCCTGTGTTCGACGCCAGCCATGCGCATCTGCCGCAGGGGTTGCGGACGGCGCCTACGCGCCTTGTGCCTCGCTTCGGCTTTGCTTACCGGCCGTTCTCCAATGACAAAACCGTCGTCCGCGGCGGTTTCGGCATGTACGACACCCCGAGCATGGGCTCGATCTACTACGCATTGACCGGAACCCTGCAATCCGCCACTTTTACGTTCGACAATATTGGCTCCAATGGCGGCCCGATTTTCCAGTGGCCGAATATCAGCACCGGCGGCAATGGCGTGATCGTGAACCCATTCGGCACGGCTTATTTTGGCACCGCCAATGACATCCACTGGAAAGAACCGTACACCATGCAGTGGAACTTGTCGATCGACCGCGATCTCGGCTTCAATACCGGCCTGCGCGTCTCCTACATTGGCCAGGGCACGCGCGACCTGGTCTGGGCGCCCAACCTCAACCAATCGTACTACTCGACTACCTATTTTGCGGCACAACCGCTGAGCAACCGGCCGTTTCCGAATTGGGGAGTCGTAAACACGCGCGCTGTCGGCGCCAATATGAATTACGAGTCCGGCCAAATAGAGATCACGCACCGATTCCAGCATGGATTCACTTTCGATTCGACCTACACCTTCGCCAAGAACCTGGCGGACAACCAGGGGCCCCGGCCGCAAGGCTCGTTCGCCGGCGAGAACGCCGGTGGCCGCACCATGGACCTGCTGGACCGGCATGCCGAGTATGGTCCCGTGTGGGGCACCCGCCAGCACCGCTGGCTCACAACAGCCGTTTACGAGCTTCCATTCGGACGCGGGCGCCACTTCATGTCGAACGCCAGCCGCCTGGCGGATGCGGTGCTTGGTGGATGGCGCCTAAGCAATATCTTCCTCGTCCAGAGCGGGCCTTATGAAACCCCCTACTTCAGCGATGGCGATCCGTCAGGCACGGGTTCCGGCCTGATCGGCCGGCCACAACATCCAGACCGTGTTGGAAACGGCTCTGTTTCTAATCCCACCGCCGGAAGGTGGCTGGATCCAACCGCGTTTGTTTGCCCGGCTACACCGGGTTGGACCGTTGGCCAAAGTTGCACCATCGGCGATAACCCGGGAGCCGATCTTCCGCCGATTGGCCGCTTCGGTAACGCCGGCCTGGGGGTCGTAAATGGTCCGGGTACCGTGAACCTCTCGACCGCACTGGGAAAATCCTTTGCGATCACCGAAAGGTTGAAGGTAAAGATCGAAGGCTCGTTTACGAACATCCTCAACCACCTGAATCTGGCCGATCCGGTACTGGGGATAGACAACAACAGCTTCGGGCAGATCACCAGCGCCCGCGGCTCCGACTTCGGCGGCTACCGCACGGGACAGGTTTCGGCTCGCATCGAGTTCTAGCCGTTCGCGCTAGTACTCTCTGGGGATCTCCAGCAACGGAGGTCCCCATTTTTTTTTCGCCGCGATCCCGGCTCCGCCGCTCGCTACCCGCTCTGTTATTCTGGTTCTGGCCGCCGTTCAAGGACCAGACTGTGGATCTTAATCTCGACACGCTAAAGCGCGAAATCCTGGAGTATCTGGAGAGCTCCGGGTTCGCCGTGTTTCGCAGCCATCCGGGCGGGCTGGACGGCATGTCCATGGTGACCTGGGATACCGAGCGCTATCCCGACTATCAGATGTTTCTCGAAACGGCCCGGAAAATCGGCTGCAAGATGATCCTGTTTGCGGCGCGCGATTTTGACGACAGCGAAATCGAGGAGGCGCTCGAGCAACTCGACGATTGCGAGGTGCCGCCAGAGCAGCGCCTGGACCTCGAGCGTCGCGTGCGTTCCATGCGCGGCTACGAGGGCGTCACCTGCTCGCTTGAGCTGGCATTCGACCACCACGCCCGCATGTACGTCTATGAGCTGCGCCCCGACTGGTACGAAGAGTTCCTCGGCGTCTGCGATGAGATCACCAGCTACCTCCCCGGCGATGAGGAAGAAGAGGACGGCTCGCTGGGCGGATTTTACTCCAACAACTGAGCCCGCATGGCCCAACCGGCGCGCTGGCTGCTTCCCCAGTTAGACCGCGGCGAAATTGAAACGCTCGCGCGCGCGCTCGGCCTCGGCCTTCCCGCGGCCAGCGTTCTTTACGGCCGTGGCTTTCGCGACGAGGTTTCCGCCCGCCGTTTTCTCTGTCCATCCCTCGACGACCTGCACGATCCGCTCGCCCTGCGTGGCATGGACTGCGCCCTCGAGCGCCTCACGCGCGCCATCCGCAATCATGAAAAGATTCTGATCTACGGCGATTACGACGTCGACGGCACCACGTCCGTCGTAATTCTCAAGCGCGCCATCGAGCTGGCCGGTGGCGCGGCGGATTTCCATGTGCCCGACCGCCTGAAGGATGGCTACGGGATGCGGCCGGAGGTGGTGGAGACGGCGGCGGCTCGCGGCGTTTCGCTCATTATCAGTGTGGACACTGGCATTCGCGCCGCCGAAGTCGTGCGCCGCGCACGCGAGCTTGCCATCGACGTGATCATCACCGATCACCACTTGCCCGAGGCCGAGCTGCCTCCTGCGCTCGCCGTGCTGAATCCCAACCGTCCCGATTGCGCTTATCCGGAAAAGAATCTTTGCGGGGTGGGCGTGGCATTCAAGCTGGTGCAGGCACTGCTCGGACGCATGGATTGGCCCGCCGAAAAGCTCCGGCGCGTGCTGGAATCCTTCCTGAAGCTGGTGGCGATCGGCACCGTGGCCGACGTGGTGCCGCTCACCGGCGAAAACCGCATCATCGTCAAACATGGCTTGCGCGGCCTGCGCGATGTGCGCAATCCCGGCCTGCGCGCGCTGCTCGCAGTTGCCGGTTTTACAGGCGGCAGCGTGCCCTCGGCCTCACAGGTGGCGTTTCGCATTGCGCCGCGCATGAATGCAGCGGGCCGCATGGCCACCGCCAACGACGTCATCGAGATGCTGCTGACGAACGACCCGAACCGTGCCCGCACGCTGGCCGAACAACTGCACGCGCTCAACGCCGAGCGCCAGAAGACCGAAGCCGAAATCGTCGAAACGATTCTCGAACAGTGCGCGCGTGCGCCCGTCGGCGATTCGCAGCCGGCGCTGGTCTTCTGCCAGGCGAACTGGCATCGCGGCGTCCTCGGCATCGTAGCCAGTCGTCTGGTCGAGCGCTTTCACCGTCCGATATTCGTGCTCAGCGAAGATCCGGAGCAAGGTCTGGCGCAGGGATCCGGGCGGAGCATTACGCGCTTTCATTTGCTGGACGCGCTCGAATCCATGCCGGAGCTGTTTGTGAAATTCGGCGGCCACAGCCACGCCGCCGGCTTGACGCTCGCCGGGAAAGACGTAGACGCCTTCCGCCGCCGGTTTCAGGATTACGCGGCTGCCCGCCTCACGCCCGACGATTTTCGCGCGGAGCTGGAAATAGATGGCTTGATTTCGTTGCGCCAGGTCAACGAGCGGACCGTAGCCGAGATTTCTTCGCTCGCCCCGTTCGGTTGCGGCCACCCCGCGCCCGTGTTCGCCGCAGTGGGCGTCGAGGTGGCGGGTCCGCCGGTTCTATGGAAAGAGAAGCACCTCCGCGTGGCGCTCCGCCAAGACGGGCGCACGCTCTGGCTGAAAGCGTGGAACTTCGCCGAGCGAATCGCCGAACTGCCGCCGGGCGCGCGCGTAGATGCGGCCTTGGTGCTGGAAGAAGACTCTTATTCGGCCGCGAATGGCCTGCCGGGCTGGAGCGCGGTGCTGCGCGACGTGCGGCCGTCGGAGGCGCAAGCGTGAAAATCCGCAAGGCGGTCAGGGCCCTTGCCAATCCCTGGCGCGCCTATAAAGAGAAAATCGAGGCCATTCACGAACTCCTCGACAAACTGACCAAAGTGTCTGCGGAACGCGACCGGTTGAAACGTCTGGTGGATAACTCTGATGCTCTCCAATTCTACGAGCCGGGCCACTTCTACGCTCCTATCCCGTCTAAGCGCGACGTCCGCGAGTATTTTGCCAAACTCGAACAGCAGCCGCCCTCGCTGGATCTTCCCGCCATTAACATGAATGACCAAATCCAGCTAGACTTCCTGGATTCGCTCAAGCCGTACTATCCGCTTGTCCCTTTTCGAGCCCAGCCCGTCGAGGGCCTGCTCTATCACTTAGACAATCCGAACTACCCTCATACAGATGGCATCATTCTGTTTTGCATGTTGAACCACCTGCGTCCCCGGCGGGTCATCGAGGTTGGTTCCGGTTACTCCACGTGCGCCATTCTGGAGACTAATCGCCTGTTCCTGAACGGCGAAACGCAGATCACCAGTATCGAACCCCATCCGCAGCTTCTGCGATCCCTGATCGCGAATTCCAAGGACGCTCTAACCATCATCGAGAGTAAGTTGCAGGATACTAACATCGAGATCTTCGATCAGCTCGAGCGTGGCGATATCTTGTTCATCGATTCCAGTCATGTCTCTAAGGTGGGTAGCGACGTCAATTACATCATTTTTGAACTCCTGCCACGACTAAAGCCGGGAGTCGTTGTCCATTTACATGACATTTATTTCGGATTTGAGTATCCGGCCGTCTGGTTGCGCGAGGGCCGCGCCTGGAACGAGGCTTACTTACTCCGCGCGTTTCTTGAATACAATGAGCGCTTCCGCATTCTACTTTTCATTAGTTATCTGCAAAACGTGTATGAGCCGTGGTTCCGTGAGCATATGCCGGATACTTTACTAAATAAGGGCGGCTGTTTCTGGATGGAAAAATCATGATCGCAGGCCGGCGTAAGTGGCTTACATTCTTGTTGCTGGCTTTATTCGAGACCTCAGCCGCCCGTTCCGGCGATTGGCCGCAATGGCGAGGCCCGCATCGCGATGGCGCGCTCAGCGCGAGCGCGGCTCCGTCATCCTGGCCCGAGCGGCTCAAACTGCACTGGAAACTTACCGTCGGTGAAGGGCACGCCTCCCCGATTTTCGCCGGGGGCAGGATCTTCGTTTTTACCCGCCAGCAGGGGAGCGAGGCCGCCTCAAGCGTCGATCCCGCAAGCGGCAAGATTGTCTGGCAGCAATCCTACTCGGCGCCGTACACCATGAACCCGGCGGCGACCAGCCACGGTGAGGGCCCCAAGTCGACGCCTGTTTTCCATGATGGCAAGCTCTACACGTTCGGCATCAGCGGCATTTTGACCTGCTGGGATGCCGCAACCGGTGCGGTGCGCTGGCGCAAAGATTTCTCGAAACAGTACAAGACCACTTCTCCCTTATTTGGCGCCGCAATGTCGCCGATCGTCGATCGTGGTCTGTTGATCGCGCATGTGGGCGGTCATGACAATGGCGCCCTTACCGCGTTCGATGCCCAATCCGGAGAAGTGAAGTGGCGCTGGACGGGCGACGGCCCGGCCTACGCCTCGCCCATAGTCGCTGAACTCGGCGGCGTGCCCCAGGTGGTGACCGAGACACAGAACAATCTCGTCAGCATCGCTGCCACAAGCGGCCAACTGCTTTGGAAGATTCCCTTCACCACCGAGTACGTTCAGAACATTCCGACCCCCCTGCTTTACCGCGACCTGATCATCTTCTCCGGCCTCGCAAAGGGAATCTTGGCGGTTCGCGCCGCCGCCAAGGACGGAAAATGGTCCGCTGAAACCGTTTGGCGAAATGATGCCGTTGCTCTGTACATGAGCTCGCCGGTGCTGGATGGCGACCTGATCTTCGGCTTCTCCCATTACAAGAAAGGGGAGTTCTTCTGCATCGACGCACGTACCGGCGCAACGCAGTGGACCAGCCCGCCCCGCCAGGGCGACAACGCAGCCGTGCTGGTTGGTGGCGGAAATCTGATTCTGTTGCGAGATGAGGGCGAGCTGATCATCGCCAAGGCAAGCGGTAAGGCTTTCGAGCCGCTACGCCGCTACACCGTCGCCAACAGCCCCACCTGGGCGCACCCGGTTATGTTGCCATCCGGCGTGGTGATCAAAGACAAGACGACACTCGCGTTGTGGGACGCTAACTGACTCTGTAGCACTGGGCTGCCGCGTTTTGTGCGCAAGACCTGCAGCTTTTTATGGAGGACGCGCAAGAACCCGCAGGTCCCCGCAAGACCGGCGTGGCCCTTCGCTACAGAACCTGCTTCAATTCTTTTTCAAACCCTTCGAGGTCCGCCTCATCGTTATAAAAATGCGGCGACACCCGTAAATTGCCGTGCCGCGCGGCCACCAGCACCTTGCGCGTGTGCAGCTCACGCGCCAGCTCGCGCGCATCCCTGCCTGCGAAACGCGCCGTCACAACCGGGCTGTTGTAGTGAGGGTCGCGGTCCGCGGGAAGGTTGCCGCCCGCCCGTCGCAGCACATCGCGCGTCAGATCCGCCAGATGCATCACCCGCTCTTCAATTGCGCTCGGCCCAATCTCGAGCATCATCTCGATCGACGCCGCCATGCCGTAGATCGGTCCGAACGGCAGCATACCGCTCTCGTATTTCTCGGCCTTCTTGCCGAATTCCGGCACGCCGTGATGCAGATTTTCGTGATCCCGCCAGGTGCGGTGGCTGCGCCACCCGATGACGTTTGGCTGCAGCCACTCGCGCACCGCGGGATCGATGTACATAAACCCGGCGCCCGCCGGCGCGAGCATCCACTTATAGCCATTCACCGATAACATGGATGGCCGAATGGCCGCGACATCCAGCTCGAGGGCTCCCAAACCCTGCGTGCCGTCCACATAAAACAGCACGCCGCGCTCACGCAGAAATCGTGCCATCTCCCCCAGCGGCGGGCGAAACCCCGTCGCGTAATTCAACATGCTGATCGCGACCAAACGCGTACTTGGCGTGATTTTCTCGTAAAAACGGTCGAACGCCGTCTCGGTGAACTCCACGCCTCGCCCGGCCAGGTAGTTCGGATAATAGTAATGATTCGGAAATTCATCTTCGAGCGTGACCACTTGGTCGCCCGGCTTCCAGTCCATGCCGCCGATCAGTGTG
>JBGPKX010000016.1:0-30837 GCA_041486185.1 Bryobacteraceae bacterium
ATCGCGTGCGCCTGGTGCGCAGCAATTCGACCAATGCATCCCGGCGTTCGGTATCCGCCTCATCCTGCCTTCGCTGGCGCAACCATTCGCGCCGCTCTGGTTCCGTCAGCTTCCGCGAGATTATCGGAATGCCTGCCCGGTTCGCGACGAGCTTGCGCGCTTCCGTGAAGTCAATGCGCTCGATCTTGGCGATGAAATCGAACACGTCGCCACCCTCGCCGCAGCCGAAGCACTTCCATGATTTTCGAGACGGGTTCACGTGAAAGCTCGGCGTTCTTTCGGGATGGAAAGGGCACAAGCCGATATACTCCCGTCCGGCTTTGCGCAGCCGAACGTAGCCGCCGATCGCCGTCACGACATCAACGCAGTCTTTGATGCGTTGGGTTTGATATTCGAGTTCGGATCGGGAGGTCACAGGTCACCTCCATGCCGAAAGACATCGAGCGCCGCCAGCGCGGGACGCTGGAATTTATCGTGGGCTTCCCTGTCGGTGAATTCTATGAGGGACGAAAACTTCCGCTCGCCGCTGCTGCTTTCGAACTCACACTGCGGAAGTTTGAGCCATCTTTTGCCGTCCTTCTCAAACAGCCCTACGCTTAAAATCTTTAGACCGAGCTGGGGCAGCAGGACATCGACCCACCCGCAGAGCGCGCCGCGGGTGAACTTCTTAAAGCTGATGATCTCGACTTCGAGATCTGGGCCGGTCGCCGTCCGCGGCTTGCCGGCATCGGCAACATGCGCGGGCGGCCTGGAACGATCCTGCGAATTGGGGCTTGCGTGCGATGGTGATTGTGGTAAAGTTTGCATAGCATTGGGTTTTTCTGAAAAAGTAAGGGCCGGGAGGTGGATCGCACCTTTCCGGCCCTTTGATCTTTCTGTTCCTTTCGTTTGGTTTTTTGGTGTTTGCTACTTTGCTGCTGCTTTACTGCTGAGTTGTTTCACTCTCCCTGCCCGGCATTGAAGTGCCTTCAGAGCTCCACGGACGGAGCGTAACCTCTTTCAAAATTTGTCGATCCAGGCGAGACACTCCACATTCCGCGCGCTCTCGCGCCCGTGTCGTCTCAGTCCGGCGTCGCGCCGTGCGTTTGCCGCGCAGCCAACCAGCGAATGCGGGGCGACACGTCGAGCACACGACTGCACCGAGCGGCACGGTTGAGCCACAACAACGGCAAGTCATGGAATCCACCCCCCCTGGAAAATGAAAAAGCCCGCCAGGGTAGCTGGTGGGCTTCGCATAAAAAGCTCAAATGATCTTTAGGCTGCAGCTAAATCATACTGGCAACCTGACAGCAGTTCGACGTGCAGGAAGCGCGGAATACTCCAGGCTGATCCCACAGACGGGCCCAACCTGGTTCGTCTAGCGCTGCGTCTAGCCCTTTTTGCCTGATACCTGGTGCACGGGATGCACTGAGGCCGTCGCGTAAAGTGGCAGAATCAGGGTAGTTGGGGCGGTGGAGTGGCGGCTCGTCGCGATTACAAATCAGATGCTCTACCAACTGAGCTACGCCAGCCTATCGCTCCCGCACGCGTCCACCGGTCAGCTCCAGCACCACGCCGGCTTCTCTCCACAATCATTCGTGGGTTGGAGCGGGAGACGCTTCGTCCTGCTTAACAGCTTAATCGGAGTAATCGCTCAAACGCAATCGCCCATAACGTTGCTTGTTCTTCGAACCAGCGACTTTGAGAGCTGAGGTATGGCGCAGTTCTCAGTTAACCGGATACGTAGTCTTCTCGTTTCGGGCGAACCCGCATCTGGTAATTCTGGATGAGCGACGTTACTGCGACCTCGATGCCCCCAGAGCAACCAGCCGGTCCAGGTCGGTGAACTGATAAAGCTTGGTTTGCCTGGCAGGATGGGTACTAAATCCCGATTCTAGGAAATTTCTTGACTGCAACCGCACGAATCGAGTTTGGACGGGTCAAGAATGTACTATGGAAGGCCGCGGGGCAGCGAACAGCGATAAATTGAGTGAGGGAAAGTCGGCAATGGAGGAATCACGTATCGTGACCAAGTCAAGATTATCGTTAAGTGGATTATCAGAAGCGGCCCGGCGCCTGGCTCGAACTTGCTGTTTGCTGAGTCTATTTGTCGCCGGCGGAGGCGCACAAGCTCAAGAGGTCGCGCCCTTCGGTCTTAGCGACCTTCCCCGCCTGAAGACCTTCTCCGCTCACAGAGTGTCCAGCAACAATCGTTTCGTGGGCAGCAACGACGACAGCAAGCGCATCATGCCGGGCGAGACGTTCGTCATGGCCGATCTCCGCGGACCGGGCGTGGTGGATCATATCTGGATTACCGTAGCCGACAATGAGTACGCTTGGCCTCGGCTGGTCCGGTTGCGGGTCTACTATGACGGGAAAAAGACGCCCAGTGTCGACGTCCCCCTGGGAGACTTCTTTGGCGTGGGTCACGGATACGAGCGAGATCTCGATTCTCTGCCCATCCGCGACAGCTCCTTCGGCCGCGCACGAAACAGCTACTGGCCCATGCCGTTCCGCCGCTCGTGCAACATCACCGTGACCGATGAGGGCAACCGGCCGGTGACGATGTTCTACTACCACGTCGACTGGCAGAAGCATCCGTCACTCCCCGAGGATGTCACTTACTTCCACGGCTATTACCGTCAGGAACGCCCGGCCGTCTCCGGGAAGAACTATGAATTCCTGAGCATCAAGGGAACGGGACATTATGTAGGCACGGTGCTGAATGTGATTCAGGCTCAGGTGGGATGGTTCGGCGAAGGGGACGACCTGTTCTACGTAGACGGGGCCTCGCATCCGCAGATTCACGGCACCGGGACCGAAGACTACGTCAACGACGCCTGGGGTCTGCGCGTCTCCTATGGTCCCTGGGCCGGCACTCCCATTGCCGAGGGCGAACGCATCGGGGCGAGACTGACCGGCTATCGATGGCACGTGCCGGATCCGGTTCCGTTTACGAAATCGCTTTGGGCGGGCATCGAGCACGCAGGCTGGACTTACAACGAAGATGGCACGCTTCGCTCCGGCTTCGAAGAACGGCCGGACTACTTCTCCAGCGCCGCCTTCTGGTATCAAAAGGGTGTGAACGAGGAACTCCGCGAGCCGCCCTACGGAGAAGAGCGCCTGCCGCTGGGCAATGCACTGCAGATCGCAGTCGAGGATTCGCTGGCCGATGTGAAGTCCGAAAAGGGAAAAGCCTCGGTCCAGCGGGAAGTGGACTGGGGCCGAGACCTGCTCTTTTTCGAGGCCGAGGGCATCGGATCTCGCATCGACGTTCCGCTCGATGTTCCAGACAAGGGTCGCTACGAGATCGTGGCTCGCATTGCCCAGGCGCCGGATTATGGCGACTACTACGCCCTGCTCGACGGCAAACCCACGAATCTGGACAACCGCAAAGCGGAAACTTCCGAGATTCCGTCCACCGGCCCTGAGGTATTTCATAACTATTTGCCTGAGATCTATGTTGCAATAGACCGACCTCTCGGCTGGCTGGATCTGGAGAAGGGGCGCCACACACTTAGCTTCGTTTGCGTGGGCCGGGATGGCCGTTCCTCGGGCTACAACTTGGGCATCAATGACGTGGCGTTGGAGAGGATCCCCGAGGCCGCGATGGCCGTGGCGCCGCAAGAGAGCTCCCGGGCCACCCCATCCGACGGGATCGTCTACCGTGGTCTTCCGCTTTCTGCTTATCTTCAGCAATTGAAACGCGCGGCCGGCTCGGTCCGTGCGGAAATTTTCCGCGCCGTGGGCTCGTTTGGGCCAGACGCCGCACTCGCGGTCAATGAATTGGGCCAGGCGCTCCACGACCCCGAGACGACGGTTCGCTCGGCCGCTGCCTGGGCGCTTTCGCAGATTGGCGCCGCGGGAGCACCGGCGATCCCTGCCCTGGAGGGATCTCTAGCCGATGCGAACCCACGCGTGCGTTGCCTCTCAGCGGTTGCGTTGCGATCAATGGGTCCGAAAGCCGCGCATGCCGTTCCCGCGCTGATCCAAGCTCTAAATGATTCCTCCGCCTACGTGCGCGCGTCGGCGGCCGATGCCTTGGGAGCCATCGGGCCAGCCGCCAGCGCCGCCGTGCAGCCCCTGAGCGAGCGATTGCTGGCTTCTGGCGAGATAGTCTATGTCCTGCGCAGCGTCGCCGCTGCATTGGGCGATGTCGGCCCGGCTGCTGAGAGCGCCCTTCCCGCTTTGCAACAGGCCTTGAGAATGCATCGCGTGACCTATACCGCCCAAGCGGCAATCCTGAAGATCAAGAAACAGCCGGTGCCGTCATGGTTTTGAGGGCCGGGGCAGGACCTCGGAAAATTGCGAGCGGTTCTCGCAGGGTGGCTCAAAGAGAGGCTGTCAGCCTGTGGTTAACGGAGTGAGCGGAGTCGTGTTTGAAAACTCTGCGGCGCTACACTCCGGAAAATGGAGCGGGAGACGGGAATCGAACCCGCAACCAACAGCTTGGAAGGCTGTGACTCTACCATTGAGTTACTCCCGCCTGCGAAAAGAGCCTTCTTCATTCTAGGCAACCAAAGTTGGCGTGGTCAATGTCGCGTAAGGTATTTTGTGCGAAGCACTTGGCGACAACCGAACAGTCTCGCGACAATTCTAGCCACGAGGACGTCGCTCTCGACTAAATTCCCGCTTGTCCGTCCAGGCTGCGCCACAAATACCACGTCGCCGCAGTGCAGTAAGGGTGCCAGTCGCGCGCCAGTTCCTCGATCTCTCCCGGCTTGGGCAATTCAGAAAGGCCATACGCCTTCTTTATGGCCATGCGGACGCCAAGATCGCCCGTGGGCAGAACGTTATCGCGGCGCAGGGCAAAGATGAGAAACATGTGCGCCGTCCACACGCCGATGCCCTTCACGGCAGTGAGGCGCGCGATCACTTCTTCGTCCGGCAACGCGGGTAAGGCTTCAAAGACAATCTTGCCTTTGGCTGTTTGCCGCGCCAGATCGCGGATGTAGGCGGTTTTCTGCCGCGAAAGCCCAAGCCGGCGCATGCGGTCCGGCCGCAGCTTCAGGATGCCATCGGGCGTCACCTGCGCGCCGGGCATGGCGCCTGCCAGCCGGCCGTAGATCACGCGCGCCACCTTGCCGCTAAGCTGCTGAAATACAATCGACCGGACCATGGTGTCGAAGCTGGGGTCGCGAAATTCAATCTGGCACGGTCCCAGGCGCTCGATAACCTTGGCTAATACGGGATCGCGCGCTCTCAGGTGGCGGATGGCGGTATGCATCTGAAACAATCGATGGTGGGGATACGTCCCCATTGTATCGGTATGCTCAATTTCTTTGCTCGCCCGGCCGCGTTTCTTCTGGCCGCGATCTTGATGGCTCCCGGCGCAGGGGCGCAACAGCAGGCGCAGAAGCCCGTGGAAGACGTGCCCTCGCCTACCATTCGCGTCGAGGCCAATGTAGTCAATATACTGGCCACGGTTCGCGACAAACACGGCGCGCTGATCAGCAAGCTTTCCAAAGACGACTTTGTGCTCGCCGAGGATGGCCGGACGCACGAGATCAAGTATTTTACGCGCGAAACAGACGTGCCGCTGACCATCGGCTTGCTGGTCGACGTGAGCGCCAGCCAGCGCAATCTCATCGACATCGAGCGCGAGGCGGCGTATCAGTTTTTTTCGCAAGTGCTGCGCAAGAAGGACATGGCGTTTCTCATCAGTTTTGGCGAAGAAGCCGAGCTGCTGCAGGATTTCACAGGCTCGCCGCGCCTGCTCCAAGCCGGGCTTGAGAGGCTGCGCGTAAGCTCCGGGGTCAGCGGCCTGCATCCCGGGCCGGTACCCACCATAGGCACACCGCGCGGAACGGTGCTCTATGATGCGGTGTATCTGGCGGCGTCGGACCGGCTGAGCCACGAAGTGGACCGCAAGGCCATGGTGTTGATCACCGACGGCATCGATCAGGGCAGCCGCCTGAAGATCGATGAGGCCATTAAGGGAGCACAGAAGGCCGATACCGTGGTCTATAGCATCTACTACGTCGATCCGAGCGCCTACGGCTACGGCTACTTCGGCGGTTTGAGTGACTCGGCGCTCAAAAAGATGTCGGACGAGACCGGCGGCCACGTTTTTCGGGTAGACAAAAAGCACCCGCTGGCCGAGGTCTTCAAAGAGCTCCAGGAAGAGATGCGCAGCCAGTACTCCATCGGCTACACGCCCGCCAACGACAAGCCGGACGGAACATTCCGGCGCATCGATCTACGCACGAAGGACCACAATCTGAAAGTACAGGCGCGCAAGGGGTATTACGCGTCGCCGCCGGAGAGGTGACATCGCGGTTCGACGGTGTATAGACGGTTCACGCTGATTCGACGCCGTGCTCATGCGGCTTGCGCGCGATCACGGTGGCGAACGCCTTGACAGTGTCGCCCGGTGCCGGAAAGTCATCGAACCGTTCCGCCTCGATCACCCAGCCGGCAAACCGATCCGTCAGTTCCTTCCGCCGGAAAAGGTAGTATTGGCCGGGCGTAAACATGTTCATGTACGTGGTACCCTCGACCAGCACATTCAAAATCGCTCGGCCGCCAGGCCGGACACGGGCCTGAATGTCCTTGAGTAACGCCAGCGCCTGCGATTCGCAGAAGAACATGAGCAGACCGATTCCGACGATCGTGTCGTAGTCGTGCGTAATTTGAAAGTCATTAAGATTGGCTTCAACCGCCTCCACCGCCAGGAGTTCTTCTCGAGCGGCCTTACGAATCCGCGCCATTGCAATAGGACTGGCATCAACTGCCGTTACGGTCGAGCCGCGGCGCGCGGCCTCGAGCGCCAGATTGCCCAGCCCGCAACCCAAGTCGAGCACGTCCCCTTTGACATAATCGAGCGCGATTCGTTCGAACGGATTGAGCTCAAATTCACCGGCCCTCACCTGGCGCTGAAACTGACCCTCAAAAAACTCCAGCGATGGCGCCATGACTGGTAGCCTACTCAGTATGCGCGTGGGAAGCAAGCACAGCAGCCTTCCCGCAGCGCTGAAATGCCATACAAGAGGCTGGGGTTCCGACGAGCATCCCACGCTGCGAGCTCACTGAAGGCCCCGGTGATCTCACCATCAGATTACACTGTCCTTTGTCGGCACGGACGCGAGGAGGAAGAGTGGACGATAAGGCCTGGCCGCGCATTGCGGTGATGGGTGCGGGCGCGGTCGGCTCTTATTTCGGCGGCATGCTGGCGCGCGCGGGCGCGGCGGTCACGCTGATCGGGCGGCCACGGCACGTTGAAGCTATCCAACGTAACGGCCTATTCCTCGAAAGCCCGCATTTTCAAGAACAGGTTTCAGTTGCGGCTTCGAGCGACGTAACCGCGGCGCGGGACGCGGATATTGTGCTCTTTTGCGTCAAGACCTACGACACCGAAATAGCCGCCCAATCTCTGGCATCGCACCTGGCGCCCGGAGCCATCGTGGTGAGCCTGCAAAACGGAGTGGATAATGTGGAGCGGATTCGTGCCGCGGCCAGGATCGATGCGATTCCGGCGGTGGTTTATGTGGCCGTCGCCATGGCCGCGCCGGGACGCATCCGGCATTCGGGCCGCGGCGATCTGATCATCGGCCATCTGCCGCCAAGCGATCAAAGCGGAGATCGCGGCCAAGCCGGAGATCGCGAAGCGCACGATCTTCCCGCCATCGCCGCGACATTCGAACGTGCCGGGATTCCGTGCCGCATCTCGGATAACGTCGAGGCCGATCTTTGGACGAAGATGATCATGAACTGCGCCTACAACGCGATTTCGGCTCTGGGCCGGTCACAGTACGGAGCCCTCGTTCGCAACCCCTGGACGCGGGAGGTGATGGCGCGAGTTACCGAAGAGGCCGTCGGGGTGGCCGCCGCCGCCGGCGTTCGATTGCCGGAGCTCGATATGGTGGAACAGGTATTCAAGCTTGCGGAAACCATGAGCGGCGCCACTTCGTCCACGGCCCAGGACATTGCCCGCGGAAACCGTACGGAGATTGATTCTCTGAACGGTTATATTGTCCGGCGAGGCGCGCAACTGGACGTGGCGACGCCGGTCAACCAGACGCTCCACGCGCTGGTGAAACTGCTCGAACAATCTACAAAGGAGCAAGAGATGCCAGCCAGCTAGCGGGCAGAACGAGCGTCTGCTCCGTGGTTCACACAGACGGATCAGGAATTGCGGTGGGTCTTCGCCTGCGATCGGCAACTTTTTTCGGAGCTTCCCGGCACGGCTACAACAGGCTGCACTCGGTCTGATTGAGTTTCAAGACCACTCTTTTCAGAAGATCGTCGCTTGCCGGCCGCAATCCTCCGCCTTGGGGCAGCAGGGCTTCCAGCCGGGCCGGATCCCATTCGTCCCCGGTTCCCACGGCATGAAAGCCACTCATACTGGCGGCGGTGCAGGCCGCCTGAACCAGTAGACGCAGGCGAGACGTTTCGCTGGTAACCGCCTCATGATGATGCGCGATCCCATCAACCAGCATCGGCGGAAAATTCCACGACGTAGCCAGGTATTTTCCCACCTGGCAGTGATCGGCGTCGCATAGTTTGCGCTCCGCTTCCAGTTTATGCGGGTCGCCGGTGAGCGTATGGTCCAGAAACGCTGCGTAGTCGTCGGGGAACAGCATCAGTAGCGCAATGCGCCCGATGTCGTGGAGAATGCCCGCCGTGTAAGCCATGGGCCTATCGATGTTGCCGTGGTCGGCCAGCGTCTCGCACCAGAGCGCGGTAGCCAAATTGTGACGCCAACAGCGATGCAGAAATACATTGTCGCCGCCACCCCCATAGTGTTTGAGGGCCACCGTAACCACCAGGTCGCGCAAGCGGTCGGCGCCCACAAGACACAGAGCCCGCAGGATACTCGTGACCTCGGATCTGACGCCGAATAATGCCGAGTTCGCCACCCGCAGCACCTCGCTCGAGAACGCCGCGTCCGCCATCAGCGCGCGGGACACTTCGCCAAAATCCACGCCCGCGGCGCCGTTGATGAGCGTCAGCATCTTGCAGGCCACAGCCGGGAATGGTCTCAGCGCTTTGATTTCAGACGCACGACCGAGGTGGGCGCTTTCCAGTGCCGGGGTCAAGCGAGCCTCCTGGGTTGTTTTATCGACGAAGATAGGGCGAAACTTTAACGGCGTGGCTCGAGGGTAATTCAGCGTTCCGTTAGACGTGGAGCAGAAATTCTCGAAAGTCCAGGTCACACGGCGAACGGCTCCCGCTCGTTTATGATTGGGGAATGCCCGAATTTACAGTCAATCCGACCAGATTCGATCCCTACAAGAACTACAAATTTCGCGTGAAGTGGGACGGCCGCTACGTGGCGGGGGTCAGCCGTGTGAGCGCGCTCGTGCGGAGGACCGAGGTGGTGGAGCATCGCGAAGGTGGCGACCCCAGCACTACGCGGAAATCCCCCGGGCTTAACACGTTCGAACCGATCGTCCTCGAAAGGGGCGTCAGCCACGACACGGCATTTGAGGACTGGGCCAACCTGGTCTGGAAGTTAGGCGCCGGGCCCGGCGCTGAAGTTGCCCTGAAGGAGTTCCGCAAGGACATCGTCATCGAGTTCTATAACGAGGCCGGGCAGTTGGCGCTGGCCTACAAGGTGTACCGCTGCTGGGTATCGGAGTACCAGGCGCTGCCGGACTTGGATGCCAACGCAAATGCCGTGGCCATTCAGCACATCAAGCTCGAAAATGAAGGCTGGGAGCGGGACCCGAATGTAGGGGAACCGGTAGAGCATTAGGACCGCCGCCGCAAAACCTTTTTTCGGCGAATCAACGCGCATGCACGCGAATCTTTCGTGGCTCGCGAACACGTCTCTAGATCAGCCGTCCGCCGATTCGGCAGCATGGTTTTGATGAATGGATCCAAGAATTCTTCCCAGGCACGACGTAATTTTCTCAAGACCACCGGCGCTATCGGCGGCGCACTCATAACGGGCTTTCCGGCGATCCTCTCGGGAGCGCCGGCGGCTAATGCACTGAAAATAGGTCTCGTCGGTTGCGGCGGCGCGGTACAGGCGCTGCGTCCGAGGCGCTCAAAGCCGACGACTACGCGGAACTGACGGCAATGGCGGATGTTTTTCCCTGTGGCTGGGTTTCCGGCTGGTCCGCCCTCTCAAGACGCCGAGGGCGAAGGAGATGTATCAATACTGGAACAGTGGCGTCGAGAAGGAATAAGAGGGGCGGCCGGGTTTGAGGCTCAGAGGATGGTCTGGCCGTCAACTCCTCACGCTTCTGGCGGCTCTGTGCAGCGGCGTGGGTGCGGCGGGTAGCGAGCTGCAGCGATTCGAAGCGGTCGAGCCGCACATGGGCACGCTGTTTCGCATTACGCTGTTCGCGCCGGATGTCGGCCGGGCCCATGCCGGGTTCTCCGCGGCGTTCGCGCGCATCAGAGAGCTGGACGAAATCCTTTCCGATTACGATCCGCAAAGCGAGCTGATGCAAGTGTGCCGCGAGGCGGCGAAATGGCCGATCGTGGTGAGCGCGGATCTATTCACTGTGCTCACGGCGTCGGAAGACCTTTCGCGCGCAACTGATGGCGCATTCGACGCCACGCTAGGCCCCGTCATTCGCTTGTGGAGGCAAGCGCGCAAGGAAAAGCAAATGCCCGCGCGCGCCGATATTGCTGCCGCACTCCTCCGCTCGGGCTATCGCAACGTGGTGCTGGACGGCGCGCATCACACCGTTTCACTCCAATCACCCGGCATGCTGCTGGATTTGGGCGGCATCGCCAAGGGCTACGCGGCGGATGAAGCGTTGCGCGTGCTCCAACAACACGGCATCGCGCGCGCGCGGGTCGCGGCCAGCGGCGATCTGGCGATCGGCGACGCTCCTCCGGGAAAAGAGGGCTGGCGCGTGGGTATCGATTCTTTCGATACCGCGCACTCGGATTTCACGCGTGCTCACTCTGAAAAATGCCGGCGTCTCGACTTCCGGCGATGCGGAACAATCTGTCGAGATTGGCGGGGCGCGCTATTCGCACATTGTCGATCCGGCGACGGGAATGGGGCTCACCCGCCGCATCGCGGTGACGATCATCGCCCGGCGCGGCATCGATTCCGACAGGCTCGCTACAGCCGTAAGCGTACCGGGCGCGGAGCGCGGGATGGAGTTCATCGAGAAACGAACGGACGCCGCGGCACTGATTGCCGAAGAAGGGCGCGTTCGCGAATCGCGAGACTTTCAGAGCCGCTTGATGCGGATTTGCTTGAACTCCGTCCAGTAACCGGGACGGTGCGCCTGCAGCTCGATGCTGCCTTCCTCCAGGTTCTCGAGCCGGTCGTATTCACAGACTGTCTCGCCATTTATGCGCACCAGACAACGGCTGCCTTCGACGATCAATTGGAGCGGAAACCACTCTTCGGGCTTAATTTTCGGGTAAATGGATCGCTTGAAGTAATAAAGCGAACCTGTTGGAAAATGAGCCTCTTCCACGTCATGAAGCTGGATTTCGTAGTGCCGCCCGCCGAGACCTTGGCCGGAGGTGCGGAATAAGACGCCGCTATTATGGTCCTTGCTGGCGCGCACGTACATGCGCAGCTCAAAATCGCGAAACTTTTCCTTGGTAGCAAGATGCCCCTGTCCGTCGGCCCACAAAACCTCATCCACGGCTTCAAATCGCGGCTTACCTTCCGAGATAAACCACTGGTTGAGGTCTTCCGGGCTTGCGTAAAGCATTTGCCACTTTTCCTTTGCGGCCAGCTCCTGGATGCGAAGGTTGCGAAAGCGGATGGGATAAGAGAGGCTGGCCAACCCGAGGTAGCCGCGTCGCAGCCGGTATTTCAGCTCGGGAATGCTCTCGGCGCTCAGATCCTGCACCAATTCGCCGTTAGTCCAGATGCGCAGGCTGGGCCAGTCCATCAGGATGCGGAAATCGTTCCACTGGCCTTTGCTCTTCACGTTCACCTTGAGCGGCGCAACGAGCGGGAAGAGCGAGCCCATGGAGTTGGGCATGGGTTTTTCATCCTGCTGGTGGAAGATCTTCATCTGCACGCCCTCCCACGTGTTTCTTCCATGCTCGGGGGCGTGGATGTAGATGCCGGAATCGATCCAACCCTGAATGAAGAACTCGCCGCGAAAATCGAAGTTTTCGTATTGCGCGGCCGAGCGCAGCCAAGTGGGAAAACCGGCGCTCTCGTGCACCACGATGGCGCCATCGCGCACGTAAAACGCGGATTCAGGGCCTTGCCGGATGCTCCAGCCCGCGAGCGTCTTGCCGTCAAACAACGGCGTGAAATTGTCCGAGGATTGCGCGGCGGCGAGCGCAGGTGCGGCTGCAAGACCGCCGAGGAAGTTGCGTCGGTTCATGGCTATCGATCCACGATATCCCACCCTCACACCAAAAGACCACCAGGGCGGTCTGGCAAATTGTTTGAGCCTGGAATTTAGACCGTGACCAGATTTTGTTTGAGAGCGCGCGTGTGGGAAGGCGCCGGAGACGCGATCGGAACCACGTTGCGGCGAGTCCCTTGTCGCGGGATTCTGGTCGTCTCGATCAGATGTCCAAGAAGGAGGCTGAGCGCGAGCAGATCCCGCAACTCGGCCGACGAAAAAGCGTCAGCCCGGGCGCGGAACAGAGTCAGAACACCGGCGACGTCGTTTTGGCCCTCGAGCGGAATGGCAAGCGCCGATTTCAGGCCGGCCAGCTCTCCTGCATCTACCGACGGGTTGCCGTTGAGGATGGGTTTGCCATTCGCCGCTACCCAGCCCGACAGACCCTCGCCGACCGCCAGCTTCCGAGATGAGAGCGTGTCCGCGTGGGTCCCGGAAGTGTGTTCGGGGACCAGCGTGTCGTCGTAGCGCACGTAGAGGGTGAAGGCATCCGACGGAATCAGCTCCTGCAATCTGCCTGCAAAAATCGACAACACTTCTCGTCGTGAGAGAACACCCGACACGTCTTCGAGCACTTCAACCAATGCTACCCAGCCGGCGACCGCCCCCGCGGACGTGGCAGTGGCAGCCGGGCTTGGCTGCGAGTCGTTCGCCTCTTCGAATCCGGCGTCCGGCGCGGCGCCGCGCTCAATCTTGATGTCGGTCGACAGGCTGAACGCTTCCGCCTGGGAACCGCGCGCCATTTGCTCGAGTTCGACGTAGCGCCTCTGCAGGACTTCGACCACCCTGGGATCAAAGGAGGAACCGGACTGCTTCGCCACCATTTCCATCGCCTTTCCCAGCGGCAGCGCGCGCCGGTATTGGCGGTCACTGGCCAGGGCGTCCAGGCAGTCCACGGCGGATAGAATGCGCGCTCCGAGTGGAATTTCAGCGCCCCTCAGACCATCCGGATATCCCGAGCCATCCCACTTCTCGTGATGGCTGCGGACAATCGGGACCACGGGATAGGGAAACTGCGCCCGCGCCAGAATCTCCGCGCCCACGACGGGATGAATTTTCATCTTTTCGAACTCTTCGGGAGTGAGCTTGCCCGGCTTGCAGATGATGTGCTCCGGCACGGCGATCTTGCCGATATCGTGCAGCAGCGCGGCAGCCCGCACGGCCTGCAACTCCGTTTCGCCGAGGTTCAATTCCTTCCCGATTTCAAGCGCATAAACCTGCACTCGCTGTAAATGATCGTGCGTCGTGTGATCCTTGGCTTCGATGGCCAGCGCCAGCGATTCAATAGTCCGAAGGTGGAGAGCGGCGGTCTCCTCGGCGTGCTTCTTTCCATCCTCCAGGCGTCCCAAATACAGGCGGTATGAGCGGTAGACCAGGTACGTGACCGGCACCACCAGCATCGAGGTCTGCCAGCCAAGATGACGTTGCGCGACTTCGAACAAGCCCGCTGTCGCGGCCCCCAGCAGGTAGTATGGAAATGCCCAAAGATAGGACGTGCGCCAGACCTTGCGGAACGGCTTATCCTCGGTCAGTGCGATGACGGCGGCCACGAAAATCGTGGTGCAGGCGAAGTAGACGCACGCCAGCAGTGCCAGCATCACGGACCATTCGAGCGGCAGGCTCCGCAGCCACGAAGAGTGGAAAATACCGTAGGAGGCGGTGATGGCGATGGCGGTGCTGGCAACGTTGAAAAGCATCTGCACCAGACGCAGCTTTTTCGCGGAGTGCCACAAATACTGGACCAGCACCGCGGAGCAGCCTGTCAGGATCACCTGCGGCAGGTCCAGCGACACGATGCCAATGAGCACGAAGAAATAGCAGACCGAAATCGTTCCCGTGACTCCGGGCAATTGCAGCTTCAAACCTGAGACCAGCAGCGAGATCGCAAAGTAGACGAAAAACCTGGCCAGATCGTCGGATCGCCACAGGAGCATATTGCGCGCCAGCTCCAGCCAGCCGAGAGCAATCACGAGATTGATAAAAATCTTTGCTTTGGAAGACACAGCCGTCCTCACGTTCAGTTCGTACGCAAACTAGTTCTCGCCATTTCCGCTCGTGCTGCCCCACACCACGTTGCTGCCCCAAACTACATTGCTGCCCCAGTCGCTGCTGCTTCCCCACACCACGTTACTGCCCCACACCACGTTGGAACCGTTCACCAATACCGTGCTGCCCCAAACAACATTGCTGCCCCAGACGACATTCGTGCCCCAGCCATTACCGCTGCCCCAGACGACGTTGCTGCCCCATATCTGGCTGCTGTTCGTCATCAAATACGCCTGCTGGGTGAGGGGGTTGAACAGGACGCTCGGCGACGCCGCGCTCCCATGCGCCACGTCACTGGTGGAGAGCGCCGCCTGGATGTCCAGGTATCCGGCGCCCACCGTGAACAGATCGTAAGTGCTGGTGTACGTTTGTCCGGTTGCCGGGTCTGTGGCGGTGCTGTACGCCGGAAAATTCTTGGTTGCCGTCTTCATCAAGCGCGCCTTGACCGTGTCGGGGCTGAGGCTCGGGTCTCTCTGCAGCATCAGGACGACGGCGCCTGAAACCACAGGAGTCGCCATACTGGTGCCGCTCAGCCGCAAGTACCGGGCGGGACCTGAATTCGTGGAGCTCGTATAGTACGAAGGCGCGACAACATTCGCGGGATACTGCGCCGCCAGCGTCGATCCGGGAGCCAGCAAAGAGACCACGAGATTCCCTGGCGCCACTAAGTCCGGTTTGACGGTGAAATCGATGTAGGTCGGACCCTTCGAGCTGTAGCTCGCGATCGAGTCGTCGGTCCGAGGAAAGGTTTCGAGAGTCTTCATGCAACCGACGGTGATGGCGTGCGGGCCGTTACCTGGAGACAGGACCGTCGCGTAGCCATTCCTTCCCAGGTTGCCCGCCGCGGCCACGACAACGATGCCGTTTTTCCAGGCCGCTTCCACCGCCTGGCAAAGGGGATCCAGATTGCAACTCTCGAAGATCGGGCGGCCGAGTGACAGGTTCATCACACGCACGTTGTATTTATTTTTCAGTTGCACGGCCTGCTGGATCGCCGCGATCACCGCACTGTCGGTGCTGGCGCCGTTATTATCCAGCACCCGCAGATCGAGCAGATTGGCGTTCGGCGCGATTCCCCGGAGCAAGTGTAATGTCCCGGGCATCGACGAAGTGTTTCCATTGCCGGCGGCGATACCGGCGACGTGCGTGCCGTGGCCGAAGTCGTCATTTTGAACGGCTCCGCTGACGAAGCTTTGCCGGTACACGATTCGGGACTGGCCCCAGGGGGAACGCAGATCGGGGTGAGGATAGATACCGCTGTCGACAATGGCGATGCCGACTCCCGTCCCGTCCAAACCATAGTTCCACGCCTGCGGCGCATTGACCGCGTCGGCGGTATAGTCCAGTGTCGCCGCTACCGTCCGGTCGAGCGAGATGTAGCTGACATTCGACTGGTTCGATAGCGTAATTACGTCTCCAGCCTGCATCGTGCCGGATACGGCGTTGATCAAGGTGAAGACGGTGCGCACCACGCCACCGAGCAGGTTGACGGTCGTGCAAACCAGTCCGCCGAGAAGCCCGTCACACTGCGGCGGCGCGGAATTGTACTGCACCATCACGTTGACCTTATTCGAATGGTTCGTTAACAACGGACGAAGGTCCGGTGAAATCTTCGTGTCATCCGCCAATGCAAATCCGGCGGTCAGTAAAATGAGCCACACGGTAGTGCATCGCCCTAGTTGTCCGGCGTACTTCACGAGGAATGCTGGCATTGGTCTAATCCAATCCATTGCGTCCTGCTGCAATTAGGCAATCAGACGCCCAAAATTGGCTGTTCACCAAGTGCCTTGACAGACAGCGCCGCGCTTGTGATTTCAATCTGGTGCGGCCTGTAGACGGTTAACAAACAGTTAACTGGTTAGGCGCAGGCGTGAGGCGAAACAGAAGTTCTGTGCCAGGGCGCAGTGACAAAATGACACTTCCGTGTAAGAAAGCGCCCGCTTTATTCGTAGCCCAAGGCCACCAATGGTACTGGACGGTTCTGGGACAATGTGGTGGTGAGCGGCAATACCGGCCCGGAGTCCATCCGAATCTTCGTCACCGGCGGTACCTTCGACAAAGAGTATGACGAGCTCACCGGCCAGCTCTATTTCAAGGATTCGCACCTGCCCGAAATGCTGAAGCTCGGACGGTGCAATCTCCGGCTCGAGATCCGCACCCTGATGATGATCGACAGTCTGGAGATGACGGATGCCGACCGGAACCTGATCCTGGAACAATGCCGGAACGCACCCGAAAGCCGCATCGTGATCACGCACGGGACAGACACCATGGTCGATACGGCTCACGCGCTGGCAGCGAAAATTCAGGACAAGACCATCGTGCTGACCGGCGCCATGGTTCCCTACAAGTTCGGCAGCTCGGATGGCCTTTTCAATCTGGGCAGCGCGCTGGCATTCGCGCAAACGCTGCCGCCGGGGGTTTACGTCGCCATGAACGGCCGGTACTTTCGCGCGGACCAAGTACGAAAGAACCGGCAGACCGGGATGTTCGAAGAGCACCCTGCGGTTTGACGACGGCGGCGCGGGGGGACGCTGCGTGTCATCAAGATTACTCAACGCAGTGATGGCTGAATCCGGCGACTCCTGAACCCGGCGATTACTCGACGCGGAACAGAATCCCCGCGCCCGGCGCCAGCCAGTCCATTTCCCGCCCGAATGGTTCCTCTTCACCGGAGTAGGGCGAGACGCGAATCAGCTTCCGGCTCTCCTGCTTCAGTTGCACACGGAACTGGAACGAGTTCCTGAGGTCTTTGTTCACGATCAAAAAGTATGGGCGGTGGCCGCTGTCTTCGAATTCGCCAATGAGAAACCGTCCGCCGGCGGGAGGGCGCACATAGCGCTGCGTCATCTCCACGCTCCGGATCAGCTTGCCGGCCGAGAGCGGCTGGCCCTGCTCCGGCACGTCGGGGGAATGGAAAACGCCCGTGCTGTGCAGGCGGATGAGCGTGGGCGCGAGCGCGTGAATCTGATGGTTGACGCGTCGCAGCATATCCCAGGTAGGTGTGCGGTTGCCGAACTGGTCGACAGCGGCTAATCGATAGTTTCCGATGGTAGGAGCGAAATAAGTAAAGTACTGGATGCCGCGGCCGCCATAAGCCATGGTGCTGTAGACCTGCAAATTGAAGGTCGCGTCGGAAGGTTCCATGTAGTTGAAATGCGCATTCGCCAGGATACAGTTCCAGAAGGGCGTGCCCGTCTCCAGCCCCAGGCGGCGAACGATCTCCAGGTTGGTGTAGAAGTAGTCCAGCATCTCGCCGTTCACGAGCGAGTAGTTGTCGTAACTGAGGAACGGCTGGCCGACGGTTTTCACCAGCATGCGCACGTAAGAATCGTAATCACTCGTGCCGAGCCGCGATGGGGGCACGCGGTACGGAAACAGGTTGACGTACGGCCACTTGTCGGGCATGGCCTCACGCAGCAGCGCAGCGACCTTGCCCAACCCCGCCATGGACGGAGCATCCGGCTCGTCGCTCAGAAAGAACCCAAGCGCGGCGGAGTTATTGCCGATTTCCGTCTTCAACTCGGCAACGCTGCGGCGGATCTGGTCGTCCGGCGGGAGGTGTGCGGGTGAAATGCCTTCCAGTCGTTTGTCATTTACGAAGCAGGCGAGCCCCGCGGCCCGCACGCGATCGAGGTCTTGCACACGGCAGAATCCCGAGAGATTCAGGCCCGCTTCGCGCATGCCGCGCAGTTGTTCGGGATCGGATGGAGAGTCGCCCCAGGCCATGACGGCGAAATCTTTTGGCGCGACAGATGGTGGCGGCCGATGCGGCGTCTGCGCGAATGTGGGTGCAACAAGGAGCAGGAGCAGGCTTGCAGACTGCATGCCCGCGACAGCTCCACGCGTTGGTTTCATGAAGTAGAAATTATATCCCGTGACCTGTTGAAAAAAAGTGTTTCGGACCCGCTTGCTCACGCGCGGCTCAGAAACGGCTCTGAATTCAACGAACACATTCCGAGCCGCGACCGTAAGCAAGCGGTTGCTTTGATCTCTTCAATGCTATCGAATGAAACCGATGCGCGGTCACGATACGCGCCGGCCTTTCCACTGCAATCCCAGGAGATCATCGTACGAACTCTTGCATGTACGCGTTGTCCTGTTCATCGTGGAGATCCGTGGCGTCGCCGAGAACGTAGCGATACCGAAATGGGGCGCCAAGAGGAACGGTATGCCCCATCCAGTTCGTGGGATCCGTCCACAGAACCGGCCGGTTTCCCATGGCCTTGGCAAGATCGTCCAGGTCCCAATGAAGCGCAAAACCGGGAATCACCGCATCGAATAAATCGGTGTTCATGGAACTTTCCAGGGCCGCCCGCAGACTATGAGGCGTTCGGTCCAGCCAGACCTTGGCGATTCGTGTGTCCACCGCGGCCGCCATCAAGAGCCAGATTCCTTTCACACCGCGGGCGGCGGCGCGAATCGAAGCCGGATCTACATCGCTGCGAGCTGCCAGAAGATCGACCCCGCGCAAGATGTCGTGTGCCCGCATGGCAGGCAAATTTCGCCCTATTTCGTCCGCCCGCGCGTTGGTGATCCAGTTACCCAGATATGGCCGGTGATCATCCTGCGTAGGAGAGTCACGCGGCTCCAGTTCGAGGACAACTCGTCCGGTTTTAGCGATCCTTTCGGCTAACGAAGCTGTCGATGGAATCCAATAGGTACTCGTCTTGTCCGCGACCAGCAGCACCGCCGGTTTTCGACCCACGGAAGGGGGAATGTATAGCTTGCCCTCGATTTCGACACCTGGCTCACTTTCGAAGTGAACGCGCAGGCGCCGGCCCTCCGGGCCAGTCGACTCATCCAATACTTTCACTTCGGGCGAGGAGCCTTGCGAAGGAACGCTCAGCCTGCGCAGTTCCGCCAGCAGTTCAGGTATCGTTCCCTGCCCTTTCCTGGCGCGAAATTCTTCAAGGATTAGTTGAAAGAGCTTCCGGCTCCCCGGTTCGTCCTCAACACGGCCGTTTGGTGTTACCAGAAGTTCGTGGTTGGTGTAGGGTTTTGCCGGCTGTTCATGAGAATCACCCTGACCCTCCTTAAGCCAGCGGATCATCCACTCATAGATCGCTTCCCGGGTTTCGAGGGGAGTACCGTGGGGGCCCGGTCCGATAAAAAAGCGCAGCTTGTCCTCAGCGCCATACAGGCCGTACCAGCGCCGGGCTTCCTCATAGACCAGCCTTGCGCCAGGGGGTGTGAAATAGTCGCCCTCGGTCGCCAGGATGAGCCACGGCGTAGGGGCGGACAACTCCACATAATCGGCCATGTCCAGCCCGCTGGAAATAAGGTTGGGGGGGCTCATTTCGGAGTCCGGATCGGGGCCTGCGAACAGCAGCCGGTATGAATTGATGAAGCAAGCGGGGGCTACCGCCTTGAGCCTCGGGTCGAGAGCGCCAATCAATGTGGTCAATGCCCCGCCGCCCGAGCACCCGGCGGCTCCCAGACGTGCCGGGTCCACTTCCGGCCGGCTGGCCAGATAGTCGAGGGCGCGCTTGGCATCCCAAATGAAGTAGCGGGCCACGCTCTCGCCGATGAGGATGCTCTGGGCCCCCGCCTGGATGTGCTCGTTGACGGACCACCCCGCCAGGGGGTGGTCTACCTGCCGGTCATAGGTCTGCTCTCTTTCACCTTGTCCCACGGGATCGAAAGCCAGCGCCACGAAACCTTTCATGGCCAGATTGGCGGCGAGCAACTGCGGCTCCGTTTTTCCCTCCTGTGTGTGGCCGGACTGGAGAAGGACACCGGGATAACGGCCCGGTTGATTGGGCCGGTAAAGATCGGCGGTAACGTAGAAGCCCGGCAGGCTCTCGAAGATTACTTTCTCGATGGTGAAGTTCCCGCTCTGGATACGGCCGGTAATTCTGGGATTCAGCGGGCCGTTGTAGCCGGGCAGACCGCCGATGAGCTCCAGAAGTGATTTGCGAACGAATTCTTTCCGGCGCTCCGCGTCGGCGACGCTGTGGATCCCGGCGATGGTTTTCTCCCGCCGCGCCAGCTGCTGCTGGGCGATCTGGTCCATCCATCGGAGAAGGGGATCTGGAGCGGGCTGCTGAGCCGAGAGAGATGCGACATTGAGAAAAGCGGCCCACAGTAGTGTGATCGTCGTCAGTTTCATGTGCAGTCGGTATGGAAAAGGCTCGCGTCCGTGCGTGAATGCCGGCTCCGTTCAGGTGCGCCGTGCGGCATCCCGCAGAATTCCGCGGAGACGGAAGCCGACGATGCGCTCCTCGCCGGGGTACAGGTTATAGGACGCGAGCGAAAGGCCGTCGTGGTCCGCATTGACCTCGATTGAGGGCTCGCCGTCGCGCAGTTGCTGGGCACAATCGCCGTAGTTGAGATGCAGTTGTTTCTGGTCCCACTGCACGTGGAGGTACGGAACCGGGTGTCCGCCGGGACCGGGAACGTAGACCTCGGCCGTTACCGTCAAAATATCCCGCAGGTCCTTGGCGATGCTCTCCATGAAGCCGCGCCATAGGCGTATGTCCGCGTCGTGGTCGCGATGCGCGTACTCTTCGACCGCCGCCAGCAGGGCCATGATCTCTTCTTTGCCGACCTTGCACGGACGTCCTATGGCATCGTCGTGAGGATTGTTGTTCAGCAATGCGGCCTGGATCAAATCCTTGCGTCCGAGCAGCAAACCCGAGCTCTGCGGACCGCGTAGCCCCTTGCCGCCACTGAAACTCACCAGATCGAAGCCCTCGTGCACGATGCTCGAAAGATTTGTCGCGGGCGGCAGTTCGGCGGCGGCGTCATTGAACACTGGGATGCCGGCCTGCTTTCCAGCCGCAATGAACTCCCTGCGCTTGATCTGGCCCTTGGGCTCAAAAATGTTGGTGAAGTACAGCATGGCGGTATGGGGACCGATCGCACGGCGGAGATCGTCGAGGGTTTCCACTTCAACCAGCTTGACTCCGACGTTGCGCGCTGCGTGGTCAAAGCCATTGCGGTGCTCACGGGGAATAATGACCTCGGTCTTCATGCCGGTGAGGTCGGGAACGCGGCGAATCTTCTCGATGTCCGTGCCGGTGACACAGGCGGCGGTGGCCAGCATGATCGCGCCGGCGGCGCCCGAGGTGACCATCGCCGACTCAACTTCCAGCATTTTGGCGATGCGCTCGCCGGCGGTTTTCTGCAAGTCTTCCAGGCGGACAAAGCAGCGCGATGCTTCATCCATGGCGTGACGGGCGCGTTCGGAGAGGAGCGAGCCGGTGAGGACCGTGTATGTGCCGGCGGCGTTAATCAGCGGACGCACGCCAAGCTGCCTGTAAATCTCGCCGTGTTGAGCGGCAAGCTGTGCGGCGCGGAGGTAGCGCGGGCGGAAACCGGCGGCAACGAGCGAAGCAAGCCCGCCTCCGGAGAGAAACGTGCGGCGATTCCAGGTTCCTAAGATGGTTTTCATAACTCCCTGCCAAGCGGCCTTATCCTCGCATGCGTTACATAGGCTCAGTACGGCCAGGCCGAGTCGTCCGCACGCCGGATGGTCGGCCGCAGCCTGCGCAAATATGGATACTTTGCCGCGGCCCCTTCGTTCACTTCCACACCCAGCCCGGGTTTATCGGTGACGTTGACATAACCCTCTTCGAACGAGGGCATCGCCGAAAACACCTCGTGTACGGCAGGCGGGCACCCCACTGTAGACTCCTGAATTCCGAAGTTCGGCACCGACAGGCTGACATGTGCGTTCGCCATGTGTGAAATCGGCGAAATATTGCCCGGCCCGTGCCACGCCGTCAGGATCCCTTTCGGCTCGCAGGCGGCCGCGATCTTTTTCCCCGTCGTGATGCCGCCGCAATGTGCCAGATCGTTGCGTACATAATCGATCAGGTGTTCCTCGATCAAGTTCAGCCCTTCCCACGCGCCCACATAAACTTCTCCCATGGCAATCGGCGTGCTGGCTCGCTGGCGAATCAAGCGGAACGTGTCCAGGTGTTCCGGCCGCAGCGGATCTTCCAGGTAGAAGAGCTTGTAAGGTTCAAGGTCCTGCGCCAGCGCGACGGCCTGATTGGGCGTAATTCGCTCGTGGACGTCATGCAGCAACCCGATATCCTCGCCAATGGTCTTCCGCAGGTGCTCGAAAAGCTTGGGCACGGTGCGCACGTATGCGCCAGGTTCCCAGACTTCCGAGGGCGGCAACCCTGCTTCGTACGCCTTTTCGGTGGCGGCACGCTGCCGCTCCGACTGCGGCACGGAGTAGCCGCTTTCCATCCCCGGCGTCGATACCTGGGCCTTGATGACCCTGTACCCGCGCGCCATCAGTTTGCGCGCGTTCTCTTCCACCTCCTGGAAACTGCGCCCGCTGGCCGTCGAGTAGGTGAGCAGCCGCTGGCGTGCGCGACCGCCCAGGAGTTCGTAGACGGGGAGGTCCGCCACCTTGCCCTTGATGTCCCACAGCGCCATGTCGATGCCGCTGATGGCGGACATGTGCACCGAACCCGATCGGTAATACGGCAGGAAGAACAGGGTCTGCCACAGGTCCTCGAGCTGCATGGGATTACGGCCCACGAGTCCCGGCGTCATGTGCTCCTCGACAAATTTTGCGATGCCGAGTTCGCTGCCCGTGCATGTACAGTCGCCCCAACCCCATAAGCCGGGCTGATTGGTCTCGAGCTTGACCAGCACGTAGTTGGCTAACGCGGCGCGCGCCGGATTCGTGACGATCACCTTGACGGCGGTGATCTTCAGATTCCGCGGCACGGCAGCCCACGCGGCCGGCGCTAGCCCAGCCAGCAGAAATGCGCGCCGTTTCATCCGTTCCGCTCCACCAGGGCTCTGGCCACTGGACCAAGCTGCTTCATCTGCTCCGCGGATAGTCCCGAAACGAACGGCGGCACCGGGCCGGTTTCTGCCAGTCCCGCCGCCTCCAGGCCGGCATGCAGCACTTGTGCCGCGCCCCAGGCATCGCGCAGGTCTTCAAAGGGCAGAAATAACTGCCGGATTTCCTCGGCCTTCGAATCATCCTTGCGCTGGCAGGCTTCGAGAAGCGCCAGGCTCAGCCGGGGGGCCAGCACGCCCGATCCGGTCGTAAATCCGTTCAATTTCCAATCTCGCAAATGCACAATTGCCGGCCGCTCTCCGATGCCGCTGATGATGCGAGCCGCGGGCACCCTGCGCAACAAGCTTGCCAGGTAGGCATCCTCTTTCGGATCCTGGCGCACCACCGCGTACTTGATTGAGCCGCACACCTTGGAATCCACCAGCCGCCCGACAATGTCCAGCCCCGCCTCGCGGTCGGGCCCGAAGTCGGCTTCATGTTTCAGGTACAGCGACAGCGGCACACCGCAGGCTTCGGCGATCTCGCGCAGTCCGGTCTCGAGGCCCGCTGTGTCGCGCGGGTCGGCGCAAGGCAATACCAGCACCGATGGAAACCTGTGCTGTCGAATCAGCGGCGCCTGATCCATCGCACGGCCAAACGAAGGTCCAATACCCGGCACGATCGAAACCTCGCGGGTGAAGCCGCCGGCCCACTCGATGAGTTCGCGATACTCGGACATGCTGGCGTGGTAGAGGAAGGCATTCCCTCCGTAGACCACATTGGCGATTCCGCTGTTCTGCATGTACCGCAAAATCTTTTCGTTCTGGACCCAATCGAGCGAGCGCCGGGAATCCCGTTTGCGGGCGAGAGGTGGCACCGGGTAGACCGCCTGCGGCTCACCGGAGCCGGCAGTCGCGGCCATGCCAATACTCCCGATGGCCGTCTGCTGTAAAAATTCTTTACGCGTCATGTTAGAGAACCTGGAATGAAATTGGGCACGAGTATATCACCCTACTCGGCTTCTCGCGCGAGCTTTTCGTAAACGCTTCGCGCCTGATCAAACTGGGCGAGCACATGACGCTTCTCGGCGTCGGACCGCCACCACGGCCAGTCGCTGGCCATTTGATGAAGCTTATCGATCCACCGAATGAAGTAGTCGGCCGACTGGCGATTCCGGATTGGCTGGTCACCCACGTACACGCGAATGGCGTTGGTGGCGGCCTGCGCATACAGCGCATCGAGATACCCGCTGGCCGGACCCTCCGCATAGAGTGAATACCAGCCGCTTCGGGAAACCGGGATTTCAACCGTGAATTGTCCGCTGGTGGGGAGTTCCTTCAGCACTTGCCCGTTGGAATAGAGCACAACCTTGGAGAGAGGAGCGATTGACCAGACCGTTCCTTTGACGGAGATGGTTCCGCCCGCCGCGGGGAGATGCACGGTACCGCCGGGTAACTGACCGTTTATGCGAACGTCGAGCAGCGGCCCGGTACTGAAGAACGTATGACCCTGACGCAGGCCATCGAGCCACGCTTCCGCCGTCAATGGGCCATTCAGGTGGACGTATGTCCGGACGCTCCCGATCAAATTTGTGCGGTGCAGATTGTTGATGGAATCTTCGCCGCCAGTGGGAATGATGGGAAGATCGTTATTCAGCGCGTGGTGCCACACGCCGAGTTGCGCGCGCGAGGCGTGGGACCATTCGATCGCCTGCACGGTCCCGAGCGCCGCATCCACCGGAAATGCCTTGGCCACGCCGAGATTGGCTTCGAGCGGATCCTGGTCTCCGGCGAAAGCGTGGACATAACCGGTCACCGCGCCTTGTGCCGCCGCTTTTCTGAACATATCCGTGTTGCTGGGGTACAGGCTCTCAATTCCCGTGCCTTCGTAGCCGGTCGTGAATGGCGAAATCAAGTGATCTTTGAGACCAAGAAAGAAAACGTGGCCGTAAAACGGCGGCCGGTACTCCTCGCTCACGATGACCTTGAGGTGCGGATCGTTCTTGGATATCGGGTGCTCGCCGCCGCCCGGCACGAAATACTGCCAGTCCAGAACGCGATTGTCTTTGTTCGCGATGAGCACGTTGAGCACATCCTGATCTTCGGCGCGCGACATCATGCGCAGGTTGTCCAGCGTGTTGGAGAGATTGCCGCCATAGTTCATATGGACATGTGTGGAGCCGCTGTACCAACCGAGGGCGTTGATATGCGCCACACGGCGAAGCGTGAGAGTCAAATCAGCGGTCTGACCCGCCACAGCCGCTGTCTGTTTCGCCGCCGGCTGATAGGCGAACCCCTTGATGGCTTCGATGGTTATTTTTCCGGGCGGCACTTCGGCGACGAACTCACCCTTCGTGTGGAAGAAATTCCGGCCAGCGGCGCCGACTCGCGCGTACGCATCAGGAGGGGCGTAGAATTTGCCGTCAGCGGCCAGGTAATGGATACGGGCGGGCGTCATCTGACCGGACTCTTCGTCAAGGACGCGCACGTGGATGCGGCCCATGGGGCGCTTCCAGCGGCCTTCACGAATGACGATCTTCTTCCTCGCGCCGCCGTACGTTTCGAGCAGGCAAAGTTGCGGCAGCCCGCCTTCGTTGGAAATGTAGGCGATCCATTCCCCGTCCGGCGACCAGCGCGGGTGAAAGTCGTCGTAAGGACCAAAGGTCAACTTGTACGGCGCGCCTCCCTGAATCGGGAGTACATATAGATGAGCGTATTGGTCGGCGGCGCCCGCGGTCGAGGAATACACGATGCGCTTACCGTCGATGGACACATCGGGGCGAGTCCGGTAGAGCGTCTGCTCCCGCAAGACGGTTTCAGCGGTCTCCATCGGATCGCCATCGCCGGCCACGGATGGCACAGCCATGCGCCACAAGTCGCCCGAGCCAAGCGGGACGCCGCGGTTGGAGACGAAGACGATGTGTTTGCCGTCGGGAGTCCATGCGGGCTCGATGTGCATGTCCCAAGGACCGAAATAGAGGCGATCGCGTGCGTAGCGGCGATCCCGAGTCAGAGCGATTTCGTCTCCCGCCCACTGCCCGTCAACGATCGCGCGGACATAGATATTGAAGTATCCGTTGGGGCGTGTGGAGACGTAGCACAGCCGCTTCCCGTCGGGAGAAAATACCGGATCGGTGTAGATGTGTTGATCCGCAGTAAGTGCGTGGGTGTCGCCGGTGACGGTATTCAAAATCTCCAGTTGAATGGTCTTGCCGCCGTCGTCGGCCGTGTAGACGATCCATTTTCCGTCGGGCGACCAGGCGGGCGATGAATGATACTTGCGGTTATAGGTGAGCTCGGCCGCCGATCCAGTGGCCGGATCTACTCTCCAGATGGAACCTTGCATGGCCAGGGCGATCGTTTTGCCGTCCGGGGACCAAGCGGGCGCCCAGGGCGTGGTGCCCGGCGCCGGCGGGAAGTAGTAGTTGAACATGTAGTTCTCGCCGTGTTTGGAAGCCGGGTACTCTTTGATTTGCGACCACAAGGCCGGCGCCGCAGCGAGCGTAATCAGCGATAGAATTCGAATCACGAACTTCATAGTTGGGTGACAGGGTTCGCGGCTATTCTACCGCTGCTGGCGGAGTCGGCAACTTCCATGTCCGCGACACCATGTCCGCGACATACCCGAGGCGGGGGTTACTTTTGATATACTCGCCCCCGCCACGGAATCACGCGGAGAAAAACAGGAATGAAGAATTGGGACTTCGAGACGCTCGATCCGGCTTATGGAGCGGTGACGGAGGGTCCGGCATGGGACGGGTCGGGCCTGCTGTTCACGCGCATACAACAGAGTCGGATCATGAGGTATGACGCAGCCACGGGCGTCGTAAAGATTTATCGCGAAAACACCAACTGCGCCAACGGACTTACATTCGACGCTCACGGCCGGCTCTACGGATGCGAAGGTGGCGCCGCCATCGATGCGCGTCGCGTCGTGAGGTACAACCCCGATGGAAGTGTGACCGTTCTGGCGGACCGTTACGAGGGAAAGCGGCTGAACATCCCGAACGATATTGTGGTGGACCTCGAAGGCCGGATCTGGTTCACCGATCCCTACTATGAAGGGGCAGCCGGTCCGTGGAGCTTTGACCGGGCTAACAAGGAATTGGAGCACGATTCCGTGTATCGGCTGGATCCGCAGCCGGACGGCAGCCATAGCATCACTCGAGTCACCTTCGATACCACGCGGCCCAACGGCCTACTTTTTTCCTTGGACTACAACACCCTCTATGTGGCGCAAAGCGGTCGCGAGCCCACCGAGGCGCGCCAGTTGCGGGCCTACCCGGTGAAATCGGACAGGACGCTGGGGACTGCCGAGATACTGCACGATTTCGGAGAGCACCGCGGCATCGATGGCATGCGCCTGGATACGGAGGGAAACATCATCGCCACCGCCGGATGGGAACTAGGCGGACCTGGTCCGATGATTTACGTATTTTCTCCCTCCGGGGAAGTCCTTGAAATGCACCCGGTGCCATGCCGGCGGCCCACGAACTGTGCATTCGGTGGCGAGGACCTTACAACTCTCTACGTAACCACGATCGAGGGATTCCTTTTGCGCGCGCACACCGAACGCGTCGGCCGTCGCTTGTATCCGGCTTCGGAAACTACGGCGCACGCCTCCGAATAGGGCCTTTTCAGAGCCGGCGATATGGGTGAGACCTCGCCGATGCGGCGTATCTGTCAGAAGACGAAATGATCGAATTGAATTAATGAAGTTGGGCCTGCGCGTTAACTTCCCTTCATCTCGATCGTTACCGTTGACCTATATTTACAATCCAAAAAGTACCTCTTCCGACACTGTAAACATCTATGGAAGTGAAAGGGAGGTAGGAGCCATGATCCCGCATGACGAACCGGATGGAACGCCAGCGATGCCGCATGGTGAATTGAATCTGCCGAGAGTTGCAGAGCCGGCCGATGAAAATGATGTCATGCGTGAACAGCTGGAATACTTGATCGACCATGCTTCCGAGCAAGGTACATGTGGCTGCTCCGAGTGCCAACGGTATCTCCGCGCCCGATCGCTGCTGCTCGAGATCTTTAGCGAGCCAGCGGGCCAGCCGGTCCGGCGACCATCGGCGACCATGCCGATGGCTGCTTAGAGTCGGACCGCCGGGCGACGATCTCGGCCACGGCGCGCTGATGCGGCGCGCCGGCCGGCTTGCCCTCGAAATCGTGCAGAATGTTCCAGCCGGCGAAGAACCCGCGCAACTCTCCGCTACGCAGGAGAAATTCGGGATTCATGGGCTTCAAACCGGGCGAATGGTCCAGCATCTGAATGACGGCGATGGCGATCCCGCCTTTGCGAACGCCGGCACGGATGGTGGGGAACAGATCGCGCTGCAAATAATAACAATCAAGAATCAGGTCGAAGCTATCCGGCTGGATCTGGAATTCACGTTTCTCGAGGTCCGCCACGCGCGCAGAGAGTTCCAGCCGTTGCTCCCGGGCTCGCTCCCGAACCGTCTCAATCGCCGCAAGCGACGCATCTACGGCCGTGACGTGCCAGCCTCGCTCGGCCAGTAACAGAGCATGCCGGCCCGCTCCGCACGCAAGGTCCAGAGCGCGGCCAGGAGGCAGTTTCTCAGTCATCTGCGCGACGAGCGGCGCTGGCGCGTCACGGAGATGCTCTCCGTTCCGGTAACGCTCATCCCAGGAAGGTTTGGTGCTCATGGCCGCCGCCGTTACTCTGCCCGCAACGCGACCGCCGGATCAATCCCCATCGCCCTCCGCGCCGGCAGGTAGCACGCTACCAGCGCCACGCCCGCCAGCAGCAGCGGCGCGCCCACCAGCAGCACCGGGTCGGAGCTTTGCACGCTCGCCACGGTGAAGAATATCCCGGACAGCGCGCGCATTCCGGCCCAGGCAAAAGCCAGGCCGGTGATGGCGCCGATCGTCACCAGGGTCGCGCCTTCCCTCATGACCAAGCCCAGCACGTCGCGTTTCTGAGCGCCCAGCGCCATGCGGATGCCGATCTCGTGGGCGCGCTGCGTCACCGAGTATGCTGTCACGCCGGCCAGCCCCACCGAGGCCAGGATCAACCCGAACACTCCAATCAGGCCATAAGTCCACGAGGCCGCCTTGAGCGCGGACATGAACTGTGCAATCTGTTCGATCATGCTGCGCGCGTTGAAGGGTGTAATGCCGGAGTCCATGCCCGAGATCTCGCGACGCACGGCGCTGATGACATCGACGCCGGGCACCGCACGCACCATGAGCGTCACGCCCCGCAAGGAAGGCTGGGCGTAATCTGCCGGGTGCAGGGGGAAGTAAACCACGGGATGCTTTTTGCTCGCCACGAGATCTTCCGTCACGTCTTTGGCCACGCCCATGACTTCGAACACCCGGCGGCCTTTTCCCAAAACCGCGGTGCGAAAATCGATGGTCCCGGGCATCGCTCCGAAGCCGCCGCCCGCCTCGTCGTTGCCGATGTCGATGCGCCGTCCCACGGGGTCTTCGCCCTTCCAGAGCTTGCGGACCAACTCTTCGCTGACGATGACTGCTGTCGCGCCATTGGCCTCGTCCTCCCTACGGAAGCCCCGGCCGGCAAGTATGGGAATCCCCGCGGTCTCGAAATAGTCCCGGCCCACAATATGCTTGCGTGCCCAATGAAGCTCCGGTGCGGCTTCCTTACCGGGAGTTGAAAACGTCACACCCGAGTTGCCATCGATGGCGACGGGCACGGTATCGGTAAGACACGCGGCGGCGACAGAGGGCAGCCTCTTCACGCGGTCCAGGAGTTTCTGGAAAAAAGCCGCCGCGCGATCCGCCGAATATCCATCCCGTACGGGATCGAGAGAGATCAGGTAAAGGTTCCTGGGGTTGAACCCCTCTTGAACCCCCAGGGTGCTTTGTATGCCGAGCCCCATATATCCGGTGAGCAATAAGAGCGTCAGAGACGCAGCCATCTGGCAGAGCACCAGCGCGTTGCGCAGGCTCAAGCGCCGGTACCTGCGAAGCTGGATATTGCCCCCTTCCTTTAGGGCTGGAGTCAGGTCGGTGCGCGTGGCCTGCAGTGCGGGAGCGAGTCCAAAAGCGATCCCGGTCAACCCGGTCACGGCAAGCGTGAACACCAGAGCGCGCCAGTCCGGCGTCAAGTCGAAGGCTACCGGAATCGGGAGCGGCATCCGCAACTGCGAAAGCAGATGCATGAGCCAGATGCAGAGCAAAAAGGACGGCGCGGCGGCGCCCGCGGCTACGAGCATGCTTTCCGTCAATAACTGGCGCATCAGGCGCGCGCGACTGGCGCCCAGCGCCAGGCGAACGGCGATTTCCTTGCGGCGGCCGGCCGCCCGCGCCAGCATCATGTTGGCGACATTGGCGCAGGCGATCAGCAGCACCAGACCTCCCAACACCAGCAGGAACTCCTTGAAGAACGGCATATCCTGTTTCCGAATGGGCAGGATTTTTCCGCCGCCCAGAAGCAGCACCCGGCGGCCCTTTTGGTCTTTGTCCGCCTCGCCATAAGATTCCGCCAGTTGCTGCGCTACGGCATCCAGTTCCGCCTCCGCACCGGCCTCGGTGACGCCTGGCCGCAGGCGCCCGACTACATGAAACATGGTGAGGTCGCGGCGTTCCAGCGCGTTATCCGCCATCTCGGGCGCCAGGCGAGCGTCCACTGAAACCGGCAGCCACAGGTCCGCCACAAAGAGAGCCGGCGATGCGCCCAGAAAATCCTTCGGCCCGACGCCGATGATGGTCGACGAGTACCCGTTGATGCGCAGCGATTTTCCGATAACAAATGGGTCGGAGCCCAGGTGCTCCTCCCAGAAGC
>JBGPKX010000017.1:0-30687 GCA_041486185.1 Bryobacteraceae bacterium
CTTCGGCGTTGGCGTCGAGCCCGGCGGGTTGAAGTAGTTCTGGAAATAGTCCTGCGCATCGAGTTTATCGTTGCGCAGAAATTCGAATACATCGCCGTGAAACGCATTTCCACCGGACTTCAGCGCGATGGCGAGTTGCGCGCCGGCGTGCGTGCCGTACTCGGCCGAGTAAGTGCCGGCCTGTACTTTGAATTCCTCGATGGCTTCGGGCGAAGGCGTGAACGGTATCGTGTTGACGCGCGCTTCGGTGACCCCGACGCCATCCAGAGTAGCGTGCTGGTCGGTATCGCGCTGGCCGTTGGCGCTGATGCTGATGGCATCTCCTGGAATGGGAATGCCGCCGCCACCGCCGCCGTTGAGGTCCGTCAGCCCCATGCGGCCGCCGTATTGCACGCCCGGCTGCAACACCGCCAAAGCACCTATGTTCCGGCCGTTGAGCGGCAGCTCCTCGACGCGCCGCGTGTTCACTACCTGGCCCAGCGTGGCTTGATCGGTGCTGAGCAGAGCGGCCTGGCTGGTCACCTCCACTGTCTGCGCTTCGGCGCCCACTTCCATGTGGAAGTCGATGCGCGCTTTCAGGTTCAACTCCAGCTGGATTCCTGTGTGCGTTGCCGTCTTGAAGCCCGGCGCCTCGATCGTGACCGAATACTCGCCCGGATCGAGCAGCGGAAAGTTATAGTCGCCGGTGCCGGACGTGGTGTCCTGGCGCTTGATGCCGGTCTGGACTTGCAGCAGCGTAACTTTCGCGCCAACCAGCACTGCGCCGCTGGCATCGGTGACGGTGCCGAGAACGGCGGTGGAGCTTGTCTGGGAAAACACAGGCAAGCCGGTAATTACAAAAAGGACGGCAACTCCCCAAAGACGTTTCATAGTCATCTCCCCCCTAAAGCTCCTCAGATACTGGCTACTGACTTCGAAAAGTCGAAACCTCTTACCCTCTACAAGTCAGTGCAGTAGGACTGCCGCGCTGTTCGCGGAAGACCTGCAGGTTTTGTCAAAGCGTCGACAAAAAGCTTACACCCTTAGCACTAGACTTTCAATCAAAAGGCCCCCGGTGTCAAGGGGCGCCGGCGTTTAATTAACGGATCACCCCTCCCGCGAAAGGAGATTTAACGCGCGGATTCCAGCAACGCGTCCACTTCCCGCCGCATGGGCGCCGAGGCCTGTGCCCCCGCCCGCATCACCGAAATCGCCGCCGCCGCGTTCGCAAACCGCAGCGCGTGCGCCATGGACGCCCCCTCCGCCAGTGCCACCGCCAGCGCCGCGTTAAACGTATCGCCCGCAGCCGTGGTGTCCTTGACCTCGACCTGAAAGCCCGCCACATGCGCCGCCGCGCCGTCGTGCGCCAGGCAACCTTGATCGCCCAGCTTTACGATCACCGTCTTCGGCCCCATCCGCCGCAGCGCCTCCGCCATTTCAATCGCCTCAACCGGTGACACCCGCGCCGGCGGCCGTCCCAGCAGCCCCAGCGCTTCCCCTTCGTTGGGCGTCAGGATGTCGACTTGCGCCAGCAGTTCCCCAGGCAGCGCCTGCGCCGGAGCCGGATCGAGAATCGTGGTCAGCCCTTCCTGCCGCGCCAATGCCAGCGCGCCCGCCACCGTATCGAGCGGCGTTTCCAGTTGGAATAGCGCCAGCCGCGCCCCCCGGAATACCGGCCGCATGGCTTCGACATCCGCGGCCGCCAGCTCGCCATTCGCCCCCGACGCCACCACGATGGAGTTTTGTCCCGCGCGGTCGACCGATATCAGCGCCACCCCCGTGGCCTGCGATTTCGTCGCGTGTACCGCCGTGACGTCCACACCCGCCGCCCCTAGACTGGCTTTCAGATGATCCGCGAAAATGTCGTAGCCCACGCGCCCCACCATGCGCACCGCCACGGATTGCCCGCCGAGTTTGGCCGCCGCCACCGCCTGATTGGCGCCCTTTCCGCCGGGAAACATCTGGAAATCGCGCCCCAGCACGGTCTCGCCCGGCGACGGCAGTTCCCGCACGCGCACCACGAAATCCATGTTGAGGCTGCCGACCACGACGATCGCGGGCTTCATGCGCCTACCGCGTCAGATCGATGCCCAGCTTCTTCAGCTCTTCGGCATAGTAGCGCTTTTGCAGCAGGTCCCATTCCTCGCTGCCCTCGGGAATGTCCCGCTTCTGCGACCGCACCTTGTCGCGCGACAGCCGGTCGACCTTCTCCTCCGCCGTCAGCAGCTCGGTAATCGCGCGCACGATTTCCAGGCGCACCTCGTTGGGGTCTTTCTTCACCCGCAGCTCGCGCGATTTGCGCAGCGCCGCCACAATCTTGTGCGACATGTCCGAGACCTTGTCGCGCGAGAGCTTCATCTGGTCGCCCGTATCCCGCCCCGACGCCCGAATCACCTTGCGCTGCGCGATGAGCTGGTTCTTGGTGCGCCGGAACATCTCCTGGTAGCTGACCCCCTCGCGCCGCATGTAATCGCTGTACTGCCCCAGAATGTCGCGGACTTCTTCGTTCAGACGGTCTTCGATGGTCAGTTCTTCGTTGATGATGCGGTCGATAATCTCGACCACCGCCTGGGGATTGTGCGTCTCCAGGACCTGCGGCGAAAGCTTTCGAACGACCTGACGAGAGAGATAGTTGACGAATTCTCGGGCGAGCAGCATCCTTTAATTTTTCTGGAAGCCTTAAGGGGCTTTAGGTAGTGTACTGAGCGGGAGGACGGGGTGTCAAACGAAGGAGGGGGTAGGCTATACGAAGGGGAAAACTGCTACACCCCCGGTGAGCCTGTGTCGGCCAGCAGTGCGCGGCAGCGCTCTTTCAAGAGTGCCCCCTCTGTTCGGGCCACACATCGCGCACAATGAGGATGGATCTCGCCTGTCACGTGAGCACGCGATGCAAACCTGTGAGAGCTAAAATCGGCTGTGATGCGGGACCCTAATGCCAAATAAGCGAGCACCATCCGTTCTTCTTGTGGACGACAATCGCGACTTGCTGCACTTGCTCAAAAAAATCATGGAGGAGTCGGGCTGGAAGATGTTGACCGCCGAATCAGCAAGGAGCGCGCGCAAGCTGTTGAATTCCACCAAGCCTGACGCCGCGCTGCTGGATTACATGCTCCCGGACGGCAACGGCGTGGAGCTGGGAGTGCAACTACGGCAAAACGCGCCTCGCATGCAAGTAATCGTAATGACCGGCTCGGTGCTGCCGCCCGAAGAAGAAGCGATCTGCGAAGAGCACGATTTCCCGGTTTTGCGCAAACCGTTTCTGGCTTCCGACGTCATGCGTCAGATTCAACACTTGCTTAGGTCGCCGCTATCAAAACTAGGAAAGCGGCAACGGGAGCGTGGCCCGGCAACCGAACCCGTTTCGGGCAGAGCCTTAAAAGTCTTCTTCTGTTATTCGCATCGGGATGAGAGAATAAGAGACCGTTTGGACGCGCACCTGAGCACCCTCAAACACATCGGCATCATACATAGCTGGCATGATCGAAAAATCACTCCAGGGATGGAGCTTAATAATTCGATCGATCGGTATCTTGAAACAGCAGATCTGATTCTTCTGCTCATCAGCCCAGATTTCCTCAATTCCGACTACTGCTACCGTATCGAGATGAAGCGTGCATTGGAGCGGCACGAAGATAAAAAAGCTACGGTCATACCTGTAATTCTCCGCCCCGTTGATTGGAAGAGCGCACCGTTTTCAGGCTTGATTGCTGTCCCTACGGATGGGAAGCCGATTACACGCTTTACAAATCGAGACGAAGGGTACCTCGACGCCGCCCAAGGCATTCGGGCGGCGGCTGAAGCACTGTCAGTGAGAATTCGTCGCCCTTGATGGGTACGTAGACGTTTCGCCGAAGCTCCCGCGTTGTGGTTCGCCCTTGTTGAATTTGGCCGGAGCCAGCGTGGGCGGCTTGCGAATCGCGCTTGATAACTGGTCTAAAGCAAAGAATGTGCTGATGAATTTGCTTGGAGAGAGTTGTGCGGGCACACAGTGGGTCGCAAGTTTCGAGAAACTCAACCAGTACAAGCAGGTTGGGTTCTACGTTGACAGGTCAGAGACAAAGGGTTTTGCAGCGCCGGAGGAAATCAATGTTGAACTAGCAAGAGCGGTCCATGAGGTCGCTTTCCGAATGTCAGATTTGCTCAGGTTCGTCGTGGGTTCTGATGTATCGCGCTACCAGCAATGGATTGCGTCGATGCGTGATAAATTGGGACCCGATACGGCGTTGAGATTGCGAGCTTCGGTTCAGAAAGCGATGCACGACGAACTTGAAGAGGCGTACAACGTTTTGTCCAACAAGAATACAGATGCACCCAACTGACGTGCGGTGTCCACAGCCTGCGCGCCGTCAGCCTCGCACCCTTTAATCCCCTAACCCGTAGAAGCGCGGCTTTTAAGCTCGCTGTCGCGCGCCCGCGCCCCTCGCCAGCCCCAAACCGGGGTGTAGCAGTTTTCCCCTTCGTATAGCCTACCCCGTCAAACGAAGGAGGCGTAAGCAATAGCGTCACGCACTTCTGCGCCACCCGCTGGAATGATGTTGACATGATTCCGTTTTGCGATCCTAAAGAATATGACCTCCTCAACTTCTGTCTTGAAGGGGAAGATCTTGATATCGGGGCGCTCGACGGCCTGTTCAAGGAAGAATCCAACGTGAGCAAAATGGAGGACGGACGTCGCTGCGTCGTCATGCAACTCCCCTTCGCCCCATCGGATGCCCATGCAGCGCGAGACGCCGCACAGAAACTAGTCTCCAAATTGAACGGGATTGCGCAGGTGGTTCACGGGAACCACGAGAGCGTACGCATCGGCGCTGTGTACTGTAGAGAAAGGTCGGACGGCCCGACCACGCGGCTGATCCTCCCAAGAACGGGAAGGATTAGGTCTCGAGGGGGCGTGCCCATCGTTGTGGTTGGGTTATCTCCGCCGGCGCAAGAGTTGAGAGGAGACCGTTTACTCGATGCTGCGGACCGCGACGAACACTTCGAGCGGGCACTCTATCTTTATGGAGGCCTGCCCCAGGATTGGCGCTGTCTGTACATGGTTTCGGACGCGGCGAAAGACGGCAACGGCGGCGAGGAAGCTCTAGTCGATAAAAAGTGGGTTGCAAAGGGAGCAATCAACGCCTTTAAACGAACGGCGAACAGCTTCAAAGCCGTCCGCCTGCAGTCTCGGCACGGCAGCATTAGCAAAGGAATAGCGCGCCCAGAGCAGACGCTCGGCGATGCGAACGACATGATTAGGACTGTCCTGCAACGCTGGGGGGAGGAATTGCTTAGGAGAAAGTAGCCACGGGCAAAGAAACCGCGGACCTGGCTACTCAATCTCAATTCGCCTTCGCGAAAGCGGCAACGTACCAGTCGAGGGGAGTTTCGGAGACAGGCTACTCAATCCCCATCGCACGATCGGCCCCGGCGCGGCACCTGCGGAAACAGGGGTCTCCAATTTCAAGCTGGCACATACCGCTTGATGGCGATGTCGCGCGAGTGCCGCCGCGTTTTCGCCACGTCATAGGCGAGTTGCATGCGCAGCAGGTGATGCATGTCCGGGCCGAATGCCTTCTCGATCCGCAAAGCCATTTCCGGCGTGAGCGCAGCCTTGCCCTGCAAGAGATCGGAGAACGTGGCGCGACGCACTTTCAAGATCTCCGCCGCCTTCGACACATTGAGGCCCAGCGCTTCGACGATCTCGGTTCGAATCAGGTCGCCCGGATGGGGCGGGTTCTTCATGGGCATTTACGCATCTCCTAATGATAGTCAATCAAGTCAATCTCGCTGGCAGTGTTTGTCTCTTCGTCGTAATGGAAAATCAAGCGCCAATTTCCCGTGACGGTCAGGCTCCAGAATCCTTCCAGGCGTCCCTTGAGCGGGTGCAGCTTCCATCCGGGAAACCGGCTGAGCTGGCCGAGGTGCTCGGCGGTTTCGAGCGCGAACAGAAGCTTGCGCAGCTTATCAGCCATGGCGGACGGCACCCGCTTGGCGTTGCCCTCTTCGGCGAGCTGCCGGAGCCCCTTATGGCGAAATCGGACAAGCTCCATTACATCCCTGCATACCTACATTATGTACGGTTATACCGTACACCGCAACGGCCACATGTCCCGCCACCCTCCGCACCCCACGCCCTCGCCCTCCACACCCACCCCGCTACAATAAAATCGTGTCTCTTCAGATCCGCCACGCTGAAGCCCGCGGCATTCTCACCGCCACCTGCGGCTTCATCGCCGAGGCCGGCTTCACGCATTCGCTCTCGCCCGCGCGCAACTGCACCTTCGGCTGTACCTATTGTTATGTGCCCACCATGCGGATCTATGGCGGCCTGCAGCCGGCCGATTGGCAGCACTGGGGCCGCTTCACCACCTTCAAGTCCAACGCCCCCGAGTTGCTAGGGAAATCGCTGCGGCCGGAGCAGATCATCTATTGCTCGCCGCTGGTCGACCCGTATCAGCCCGCCGAAGCCGAAGAAGGCCTCATGCCGCGCCTGCTCGACGCCGTCATGGCGCAGCCGCCGCGTGTGTTCGCGATCCAGACACGGGGCCCGTTGATCCTGCGCGACCTCGATAAACTGCGCGCGCTCGCACGCCGCACCGAACTGCGCGTCAGTTTTTCCATCACCACCGATCGCGAGGACGTGCGCCGTCTCTACGAACCGCTGTGCGCGCCGATCCCGGAACGCATCGCCGTGGTGCGCCGTCTGCGCGAGGCCGGTATCGCCGTTTACGCCACGCTCGCGCCGCTGCTGCCGTGCGATCCGGAAGCGCTCATCGAGATCGCGCTCACAGCCACCGATCGCGATATCATCGCCGACGCGTTCCACACCCGGGCCGTCAAGGCCGCCGGCGCGACCACGCGCGAAGCCGCGCTCCGCATCAGCGAGAAGCAAGGATACACGCAGTGGCATGAGCCCGAATTTCAGCGCGCCATTGTGGAGCGCATGCTCGCTCGCGCCGCGTGCGCGGGGCGGCGTTTCGGTACGGGGCCACGCGCATTCAAATGGCTGGCGGAGGTAAGTTCATGAAACTCGCCGAAATCGATACCACCAGAGTCGCCGAAGTATTGGAAAGTTTGGAAATTGAGCCGGTGAATTCCGGCGTCTGCGCAGGCGAATGGCTGGTCTCGCCCTCGGGCGGTGAGATCGAATCCATCAACCCCGCCGATGGCTCGGTGATCGCCAAAGTACAGCTCGCCGGGCCGCGCGAATACGACCAGGTCATCGCCCAAGCGCAGTCCGCCTTCCACGCCTGGCGCATGACGCCCGCTCCGCAGCGCGGCGAGATCGTGCGCGAAATCGGCAACGAGCTGCGCCTGCACAAAGGCGACCTGGGCGCGCTGGTCTCGATCGAAATGGGCAAAATTCTGGCCGAGGGACTGGGTGAAGTGCAGGAGATGATCGACATGGCCGATTTCTCCGTCGGCCTCTCGCGCCAGCTCTACGGCCTGACCATGCACAGCGAGCGCCCCGGCCACCGCATGTATGAGCAGTGGCATCCGCTGGGCGTGGTGGGCGTCATCAGCGCATTCAATTTCCCGGTAGCGGTGTGGTCGTGGAACGCTCTGATTGCGGCGGTGTGCGGCGATTGCGTCGTCTGGAAGCCGTCATCCAATACTCCGCTGTGCGCCATTGCCGTGCAGAAAATTTGCAACCGCGTATTCGAGCGTCACGGCATCAAGGGCGTGTTCAACCTGGTGGTGGGAAATAACAAGACGGTGGGCGATCGCATGCTCGAAGACCGCCGCATTCCGCTGGTGAGTTTTACGGGTTCGTCACAGGTGGGAGTACATGTTGCCGAAGTGGTGGGCCGCCGGCTGGGCCGGACGATTCTGGAATTGGGCGGCAACAACGCCATCGTCGTGATGGACGATGCCAATCTCGACCTCGCCTTGCGCGCCGTCGCGTTCGGCGCTGTGGGCACCGCCGGACAGCGCTGTACCACGACACGTCGCCTGTTTTTGCAGCGCGGCGTCGCCGAACGCATGACCGACGCCCTGATCGCCGCGTATAAACAAGTCAAAATCGGCAGCCCGCTCGATGAAGCCACGCTCATGGGCCCGCTGGTCTCGCGCAATGCCGTGGCGGACATGCTGCACGGCCTCGAAATCATCCAGCAGCAGGGTGGTGAGATTCTCTACGGCGGCAAACACCTGGGCGGATGCTTCGTCGAGCCCGCGCTGGTGCGCGCCAAGCCGGGCATGCCTGTTTTGAGCGAGGAGATTTTCGCGCCGATCCTTTACTTGATCGAATTCGACAGAATCGAAGACGCCATCGACCAGCACAACGCCGTGCCGCAAGGCCTCTCATCCGCCATGTTCACCACGAGCTTGATTTCGGCCGAGACGTTCCTGAGTGCGCGCGGCAGCGATTGCGGCATCGCCAACATCAATATCGGAACCAGCGGCGCGGAAATCGGCGGGGCTTTTGGCGGCGAAAAAGATACCGGCGGCGGCCGCGAAGCCGGCAGCGACTCCTGGAAAGCCTATATGCGCCGCCAGACCACCACCATCAACTGGTCCTCCGATCTCCCGCTCGCCCAGGGGATCAAATTTCATCTGTGATGCCGGGCAGCCGTGACGCGGCGCGCGATTATCTGAGCGCCCTGGTGGCGCGCTCGATCGTCTCCAATACGGCCTTCTTGAATTCCGGATCGCGCATCCGTTCGTGGGTGATTTCTTCGAGGTCGATGACTGGTTTTCGACTCTCACTGGCCGCCGAGAGCTGTTGGGACAGCAGGTCCAGTTCGTCGTCGTTCAGATCATTGACCAGGGTGTTGATGAGTTGCTCGACTTTTCCCGGTTTGCCCATGGCTCTCGCTCCGCGTCAGGACGCTTTCCCCTTCTGCCGCTGGGTTGTCACGTATTCTTGTTCGCGTTCGTGAGCGATCCTCCTCTGATTGCCCGCAATCGTGTCGAGTTGCTTGGCTTGAGCCAGCAAGACACCGGAAATGGTTCTCGCCGGGTCATACATGATCTCGCCTTCGTGCTCGGCCGCCCCGGCGATCAGCTCATTCGTTTTTCGCAAGCGTTCCGCCGCAACTTCACGCAGCGCATCGGCCTGCGCGACAGAATGGTCGGCCACGGCCCGGACCTCTGCAATCTCCGCTTTGGGCAGAAGATGCTCGGCAATCTGCGCCGCCGCCCGGGTGGCGAGCTTGTGCTCGTACTCCAGAGCCGGCAATGAACCCAGATGCTTGGAAATGTCCGGCTGGTCCTTGCCGCCGGCGAACTTTTCGATCAACGATCCCTGGCACAAGGCAGTCAGCCGGCCGATTTCATCGTTGATTTCCGTGGCCCTGGCCCGTAGTTGCTTTTGAGATTCCTTGAGCTGCTGAACCCGTGTTGTTGCCTCGTCAGATTTCAACTTTGCCGCTGAAACCGGACCTCGTTGAAGAACCCTTTCAGAGATCTCGTTCAACTTATCCTGGAACAAAGCCTGGCCGGCTTCGATATCCCGCGTGGCCTCATTACTCATTTTCTGTACGCTTACGCTCGCTTTCCTGAAGATCTCTTGCTATTGCCGAGGAAAATAGGGGAAGGCTCGTCGGCCCGTCATCGGCCCGGCGGTACAGTCTGCTGCGTGGACGATGATCTCCCCTGTTCGAATTTGATCCCACGAGCATGGAATCATCCGCTGGTTCGCGGTTCAAACCCTTGATAAACCATGCGAAATAACTTGGATACGCCGGTGAACCAACAGAATCGGTTGCAGAACTTACCGGCGGCGAACCGGCTTGCCGCCCGGGAACTTCCGCGCGCCAACGAGAGAGGAATCGAGGTTGCGTTGCCTGTCCCTGAAACTATCAACCTTTGAAACCCTGAAACCTAAGCAACCGCTTCCTCACGGTCGCGGCTCGGAATGCGGTCGTTGAATCCAAAGGCAGTTGATGAGCCGCGCGCGTGAGCAAGCGGTGTCCGGAACACCGCCCGTTTCCGACCTCCGTTTCGCCCTGCTACTGCTGCTTCCCGTTGTGCTTGTCGCGCTTGATCTGGCGGCTCAGCTTGTTCTGCTGGCGATTGACCTGGCGCTTCTCTTTGTTGGTGAGATTGCCGCCGTTCTGTTTACGATCATGGCGAATCTCGTGGTTCAGTTTGGCTTCCTTGTGCTCCAGGTTGGCGGTTTCGCCCGCCGTGAGCTGGCCCGATTTCACGCCCTGGGCGATGCGGTCCTGCTGGTTTTCTTCGCGCTTCTTTATCTCCTGCGCGTTCAGCCCCGTGACCATCAATCCCGCGGCGATCAAAGAAGCAAAAGCAATACGTTTCATCGTCTGAATCCTCCTGCCTTGCTAAAGGCAGAATGAGCGCGGAAGTTGCGGGCTGAACCCGACGGGAATCATTAAAATCCGCTAACAAGTCCAGTCAATGGACAGACGCTAACTTCTCCGGGCATGGGTTCGCTGCGCGCGTCTAGATTTCAAACACGACTGCGGCCTGGTGCCCCGAAACGGGACGAGCGTCCCGGCTCGGAACATGGGGGGCGCGGCGTGTGTTCCAGCTTGAAACGAAGGCTGCGAACTCGAACATTGCCGCGCTGAAACTAAGTGATTTACCGGATGTAGCTCGGTGGCCCTGGCGTTGCATTTCAGCCAGTGCCGCAGCGACGACCGGAAAGCAAAACCGCTCGAAGCTCAGGCCAAGACAACTTGCCAACCAAAACCATGAAAGCGCGCGCGACACGTGTATCTTCTACACGGCGACGAAACAGAGTTTCGAACACGGTCCGCGACCGGATCGTGCTGGATCATCTTCCGCTGGTGAAGGCCATCGCGGTAAGAGTGCATGAGAACCTGCCGGTGCATGTGGACCTCGATGACCTGGTGCATGCCGGCGTGCTAGGGCTTTTTGACGCGGCGAGCAAATACAACCCCGATAAGAAAGTTGTGTTTCACAGCTACGCGAAGTACCGCATCAAAGGCGCCATGCTGGACAGCCTGCGCCAGCTCGACTGGGCTTCGCGGGACCTGCGCAAGCGGCAGAAGATGGTGGAAGCCATCACGCGCGAGCTCTCCGACAAGCTGAAGCGCGCGCCCACCGAGGCGGAGATCGCCGAGAAGCTGGGTGTCGGGGTGGATCGCTGGCGGCGCATGATGCTGGAGCTGCGCACCGTGGGTCTGATGTCGGCCTCCAGCTACGGTTCCGACCGCGATGCCACCAACACGCCGGAGTTTCCAGCGTCGCGCGAGAGCCAGCCGGACAGCATGTGTGCGCGCGAACAATTGCGCAGCGTGTTATCGGTGGCGGTGAAGACCCTGCCCGAGCGCTACCAGAAGGTTGTCCTGCTCTACTACACCAAAGAGCTGACGATGAAGGAAATTGGCGGGATCATGGGGATCAATGAGAGCCGCGTTTCCCAGATTCACAAGACGGCGCTCGAAAAAATGGCAACCGCGCTGCACTCGGCGGGGATTCACTCGACCAAGGCACTGGTGTGAAGCGCGGCCAAGCCCGGCACAGAAAATGCGCCGCTGGTCAGAGAAGGGTTGTTTCCGTATAAGATGGAACTGTTCGCCACGAGTCGTCCCATGGATAACGTATTTAGTGCCGTTTTGCGGAAGACGAGTGATGGGTACATCGCTTACGCAGAAGAACTGGCCGGCGCAAATACCCAGGGTCGAACGCGCGAAGAAGCGCGCGAGAACCTGCGAGAGGCAATCGAGCTCATTCTGCTGTCCAATCGCGAACTGGCGGAAAGCGAGCTCACCGGCAAGGATGTTCTGGAAATTTCTCCCCCCAAACGTTAGCTTTATAGAAAACGCTCCAACGCACGCGATTGGATGTATACTTCCTGGTGGCCGGGAAGACAAAATGGAAATCCCGGAAGGTTGTCCTGTAAGTCAATTCCGAAAATAGGAAGGCTGGCGTGCGGAAAGTAATTGCCCTCGTAGTAGGCCTACTGCTGTTGCCGCCGAGCGTCCCGGCCGCCGGGGCAAGAGAAGCAGTGCTTGACAGCACGCGGCGAAAAACCGAAGCGATTCCCACAGGTACTCTGATCGAAGTCCGCCTGAACAACAATCAGAAACTGCGGGGGCGCCGGGGAGAGGTCTCTCAAGACAGTTTCATCCTTGCTGGCGCCCTTCCAGCGCAGTCCTCGCAGGCGGTTCCCGGAGAAACAGCGAGCGACCAGAAGATCGCGTTCACCGACGTGCGCTCGGTCAACCAGGTCAGGGTGCACACCGCGCGTAACGTGTTGATTGGTGTCGGCATCGGCATCGGGATTTTGATGGTCATCTCGGCAATTCTCGTTCATACCACGCGACTCGGCTGATCTGTTCGAGCCTCTCGCGCTCAGCGTGAAGCTTGCGTTAATGCCTTTCATTAGCCGGGTGTTTGACCAATCAGAAACATACAGTTCGGCGTACCCTGAAGATGCAAAATCGTCGGCGGGACCAATAGCGGCAAATCCCTGCGGCAGGCCACTAATCCGGCAACACGAATAGATACGAAACAATCGTCTGCATCTCCGGCGGCGAGAACTTGTAACTGGGCATAATACTGCCCGGCGAGAGCGCTTGTGGATTCTGGAAATGCTGCTCGACCCAGGGCTGGCTGCGGCGGCGTTTCAGGCCGTTGAGCGGCGGGCCGAGTTTCACGCCCACTCCGTTGATCAGATGGCACGAGCCGCACTGGTTTTTCTGATAGATCAGCGCGCCCTCGACGGCAAAATCGGGCGCGGATTGCAGCGCCTCGGCGTTGCGCGGATTGAGCTTGAGCAGAAAAGCCGCCAGCGTGTTCAGTTGCGCGTCGCTCAACTGGATGGCCGGCATGGCGCTGCCCGGCACCATGACGGCCGGACGTTTGAAATGCTGGATCATCCACGCGGCGCTCTTGTGGATGCCCCGGTCGGCAAGGTCCGGCCCGATTTTTGGGTTCCCGCCGCCTACGGTGTGGCAACTGGCGCAGTTTTCCTGGCGGAAGTAGCCGATACCCGCCATTTCCATGGAGGAGAGCTGCATCCAGTCGGTAGGCTGCGAGAAGTCGATAGCGGCCACAACCGGTTTAGGCGTGGTGGCGACGGCGGCGAGGGTCAATCCGGACCAGCCGAGCACCGCCAGACAGACGACGGCGGCGGCAAATGTCCGCTGGGTCACGCGTCGCACCTGCCCGCGATCGATGAATGGCACCAGCACCAGCGCCAGAACCGCGAGCCCGGGCAGCCCTACGGCGCCCACCATTTCGAGGGGGCCGGGAAACAGCTTGAGCGTCTGGAACAAAAACAGGAAGTACCACTCCGGGCGCGGGATGTAGCCGGTGTCGGTGGGATCAGCAAGCTGCTCGAGGGGCACCCGTACCGCCACCGCCATCACGAACAGAATCGCGAACGCGATGAAGATCGCCACTGTATCGCGGAACGCCTGCTCCGGGAAGAATTTCTTCAGCGGCCGCGCCTCATCTCCGAGCGCCGGCGCGACCCCGTGCTTGCGCACCAGATACACGTGTAACGCGATGAGCAGCGTAGTGGCCGGCGGCAGCAACAGAACGTGCAGACCATAGAAGCGGGCAAAGGTCACCACACCTACCTCGCCCTCGCTGCCCAGCAGGCGAAGCAGATAAGGACCGAACACCGGGGCGCGAGCCGCGATCTGGGTCGTGACCACCGTGCCCCAGTACGCGCGGTTGTCCCAGGGAAGCAGGTATCCGGTAAGGCCGTACACCAGCGTGAGGAGGAGCAGCAGCACACCGGCCATCCAGGTGGCCTCGCGCGGCTTCTTGTACGCGCCGTAAAGGAACACCTGGACCATATGCAGCACCACCACCACGATCATCATGCTGGCGCCCCAATGATGCAGGCCGCGCATGAGCCGGCCTCCGGTCACTTCCGCGAGGATGTAGCGCAGGCTGTTGTAGGCATCGCCGGGCGTGGGCGCGTAATTGAAGGCCAGCAGCGCGCCGGTGAACGCCTGCACCAGAAATAGAAAGAGCGCCACGCTACCGAACACCTGGTGCCAGCCGCTGGATGCCGGAATCCGCTCGTAGAGAAAATTGCGAATGCCGGTCTCAACGCCCGTCCGTTGGTCCAGCCAGACCAGCAGCCGTTCCCGCCTCTTCATGCGTTTTGGCTCGACGATTCGTGCAGAGCGCCGAGCAGCAGCTTGCCGTTTTCCACCTTGGTTTCGTAACGGTCAAGCGGGCGCGGCGCCGGCCCGGAAATCACCGCGCCATCCACGGAAAATACCGAGGAATGGCACGGGCAGAGGAATTCCGATTTCGCCTCATCCCAGTGGTACGCGCAGCCCAGATGGGTGCACTGCGGGCCGAACGCCACGATCTTCTGGCCGGTCAACTTCACCACCCAGGCGGTTTGTTTGTCGCTGGTGACTTTCCAGCCGTCGACCAGGTTCTTGCGGAAGAACATTTCGACCGGAGTCTTGGGCTGGAGCTTGGCGACATCGCCGGCGTCCACCCATTCCGATTCACGCCGCACTCTGGGCGGCAGCAAGAGGTAAAGCAGGGCGGGAGCAGCCAACGCGGCGCTGATCAGACTCCAGAGCCCGTAAATGCACGTGAGATAGAAGCGGCGGCGCGTAGTTGCTGCGCCCGATTCCGTTCCCGCGGGTTGCTCCACACTTTTATTTTAGGCAGCGGTATCCGTTTAAGTTTGTTAAAGAATTTGAGGTCAATAGCGGTGAAACGCGAGCACAGCGTTCAAACCTCCGAACGCAAAGGAGTTGGAGAGAGCGTACTCGATATCGGCTTCACGCGGCCTGTTCGGCACCACGTCCAGATCGCAGGCAGGGTCGGGCTCGTTGTAGTTCGCGGTGGGTGGAAGAAAACTGTCGCGCAGCGCCAGAATTGCGGCCAAAGCTTCCAGGGCGCCCGCCGCGCCCAGCGCATGGCCATGCATGGATTTCGTGGAGCTCACCGCGAGCTTGTTGGCGTGGGCTGCGAAAATGGCACGAATGGCCGAGGTTTCGGTGGGGTCATTGGCCTGCGTGCCGGTGCCATGCGCGTTGATGTAGCCGATGGTCTCCGGTGTTATATGCGCATCGCACAATGCCGAGCGCATGGCGTGCGCGGCGCCGTCGGCCGAAGGCTGGGTGATGTGACATGCATCGGCGGACATGCCGAAACCCACGATCTCGGCATGGATGCGCGCGCCCCTGGCTCGTGCGGCTTCAAGCGGCTCGAGGATCAGCATGGCGCCGCCTTCGCCCAGCACCATGCCGCTGCGGTCTTTGGAAAATGGCCGGCAGGTATCCGGCGAAACCACGCGCAGCGCTTCCCAGGCCTTCAAAATGCCAAAACTGAACGGGGCCTCGCTGCCGCCCGTGATGGCGAGCGGCGCGGCTCCCGACCGCACCATCCAGAACGCCTGGCCAATGGCGTGTGAAGCCGAAGAGCACGCCGTCGAGATGGTGTAGCTCGGTCCGGTAACGCCGAATTCCATGGAGATGTGGCTGGCGCCGGCGTTGGCCATGGTCTTGGGGATGGTGAGCGGGTGCACACGATTCTGTCCCATCTTGTAGACGTTGTGGAAGCCCGCATCCTCGGTGGCCTGCCCGCCCACGCACGACCCGGTAATGATGGCCGAATTCTCGCGCAGGGCGGGCGTCCACTCGATTCCCGCGTCGGTCACGGCTTCACGCGCCGCGATCACTGCAAACTGCGCGAAGCGGTCGATAAAATCAGCGCGCTTGTCATCGAAGTAGGGGCGATGGTCGTAGCCCAAGACCTCGGCGCCATTGTGGAAGCGCAGCGTCTTGCAATCGGCCGATTGAATGGGACCAATCCCGGAGCGGCCTTCGCGAAGAGCGCGGCCAAATTCTTCAACGGTGCGGCCCAGCGCGCATATGGCGCCGATGCCTGTTACAGCAACGCGGTGCATGCGCTAAGGAGTGACCGCCGCGGCATCCGCCGCACCGCCTGCGATCAGCCTTTCCACGCCCTCGATCATCTGGCGCACATTGCGGATCTGTTTGGCCGCCTCGTCCGGTATGGTGATGTCGAATTCGTTCTCCAGGGCGAACAGAATGTTAACACCGTCCATTGAATCAATTCCGAGCTCCTCAAACGAGCTGTCGATGGTGATCTTCTCAATGGGAATGCGCTGTGTGTTGGCGATTACCGTTCGGACTCTCTGGATCAGTTCGTCGGACATATTAATTGGCTTACCGTTTGAAAGCGATACCCTTCAGCCTTGAGAATCGGGATGAGCCGGCGCACGGCATCGATGGTCGGCTCTACGTCGGGCCGGATCTGTAGCTCGCGGCCGTCGTGCAGGCAAATGATAGCTCCATTCTCCATTTCCGGCAGCACGCGCCGCACGATCGCCTGCGCGTCCAGTTTCCAGTCGCGGCCGATTACCGTCCACATCACGCCCGTGAGGTGAAGCCGCCGCTGCGCCTCGCGCATGCCCGGCCAGCGAACGCCGAAGGGCGCGCGGAACAAGGCGGGCGAAACGCCAGTGACGCGCTCGATCGAATCCTGCGCGCGGGACAGCTCCTCCTGGATGAATGCCGGCTGCTTGAAGAAAAAGCGGGGATGCGTATAGCTGTGATTGCCGATTTCATGACCGCCTTGTGCCACGTCCCGCGCGATAGCCGGTAAACGTTCCACATTGGCGCCGCACTGAAAAAAGGTAGCCGGAACATTCTGATCGGCCAGCACGCGGAGCAGAGCAGCCGTGGACTCGCTGGGACCATCGTCGAAAGTGAACGCGATGGCGCGCCTGGTTGACGACCCTCGATAGACGGATGGCGCAAACAATGTGGATGACCGGCCGCGGACGCCATACGCCATGAGAGCGCCCGCCCCGCAACCGACCGCGCAAACCGCGCCCCATACTCCCGGCATGCAACGCATGTTAACACAGCCGGTAGTACGGGCATTCCTGCCTGTCCATGGCCTGGCGCCAGCTCCACCGGAGCGGTCAGTGTTCCCTTCCACATTGGACCGGCGAGAACGCCTGTCCTACTGCACCAGATCATTGATCTCTTTAACCATCTTCACGTCGAACTTGGGTTTCCGGTCATACGTCATGAGGCCATTGATCTCCTGCTCGACGTCGGTCAACTGCGTGTAGCACAATCCCGCCCAGGCCGGAACGCGGGCGATTGCCTGGTAGAGTCCGCGCAGGCGTTCGAGCGCCGCGCCGGCGGTCGTCTCCACCCCCGAATAGCCCCACGACTCCTTGGGCACTTCATGGCCGGGAGGTATGAAAGCAATGCCGCCAAACTCGGACAGATAGGGTGGTGAGCCATTATACGAATAGCCAGGCGCCAGCGCCGCGCGGCCGTTGTCCGGCACGCGCACTCCCGGCTTGCCCAGGTCCTTATAGTGCGCATAAAGCTGCTCGCCCGACCGCGCGTAATCGTGCAGCGCGAACAGGTCGGTCATATCGGTGTGCTCCCAGCCATCGTTGTCGATGACCAGCCGCGTGGCGTCGAGCGAACGGGACAGTGTGTAGAGCGATTTCAAATGGTTCTGCTGCCGCGAATCGTGAAGGTCCGGCACGCCCCAGCTTTCGTTGATTGGCACCCAGATGACGATCGAGGGGTGGTTGTAGTCACGCGCCATCGCCTCCATCCACTCACGCGTGAATCGCTCCACGTAACCGTCGTCGAAAAGATAGGCGTTGGCCATCTCGCTCGAAACCAGGAAGCCCATTTTATCGGCCCAATAGAGGAAGCGCGGATCTTCCAGCTTCTGGTGCTTGCGCGCACCGTTGAAGCCCATTTCCTTGGTTAGGCGGATATCGTACTGGATGGCTTCGTCCGAAGGCGGCGTCAGAATGCTTTCCGGCCAATAGCCCTGGTCGAGCACCAATTTCAGGAAAGTGGGATGCCCGTTAATCAGGACGTGGCCGTTTTCCGAAGTAACCGAACGGAAACCGAAGTAAGAGTTCACGCGATCGAGCACAATCGCGCCGTTTCGCAGCTCGAAGGTCACATCGTAAAGGCGGGGCCTGCCCGGCGACCACAACTTCGGATCGGAGACAAGGGTCAGCGCGCTGGCTCTCGGTCCATCGGGCCGCGCGACGGTCTGGGCGACTTCCCTTCCCTCATAGCTCACTTTCGCCACAAATTCGAGGCCGGGCGCGGGCCGCGCCATAGCCGCATCGAAACGCACCGTGCCATCGAGCGATGGCGTGATGTGCACGCGCGTGAGATAGCTATCGCCAGTGGCTTCCAGCCACACGGTCTGCCAGATGCCGCTGGTGCGGGTATAGAAAATGCTCGCCGATTTCGGCTCCCAGTACTGTTTGCCGCGCGGGATGTAGCGGTCGGTGGGCGGATCTTCGGCGCGCACCGCCACAGTGTTGGGACCGGCCTTCAACAGGCTCGTGATGTCGAATTGAAACGGCGTGTTGCCGCCTTCGTGGCGTCCGGCCAGCCGGCCGTTGATCCACACCATGGCGCGATAGTCCACCGCGCCGAAGTGGAGCAGCACGCGGCGGCCTTTCCAATCATCGGGAATCGAGAGGCTGCGCCGGTACCAGACCCACGGATGGAACGACGTGTCCCCGATCCCGCTGCGCGCGCTTTCAAAGCAGAACGGCACGGCGATACGCCGCGAGAAACTCCTGCTTGCCCCGGCCCAGTCCTCCGCCAGCCCGCGATTGCCATCATCGAATTCGAACTCCCACGGGCCGTTGAGATTGACCCAGCGCTCGCGCTGGAACTGCGGCTGCGGATACTCGGGGCGCGGGATCTGCTGCGCGCCGGCCGCGAGAGCGATGGCCGCCAGCAAAAATAAGCTTCGAGTACGCACGGATTCATGGTAGGACAGGCATTCCTGCCTGTCCAATGGCCCGCTTCACTGCGTCAGCAATTGATAGGGAACGCCGGTGCTACCGCCGGAGCCTACCGCACCGAGAGATCGCGAACGTAGATGTCCTTGAAACGCATATTGCCGCCCCCGCCGGAATGGAGTTGCAGCGAGATCGAACCGTCCCAGGACTTGGGCGTGGGATCGGTGAAGTCCACGACGACGACTCCGTTCAGCCGCGCGATGTAGCGGTTGGCGACCACCTTCAGCAGAAAATCGTTCCAGTCGTTGCGGTGAATCACACCCTCGAATTCCGGCGCGGGCCAGACAATCCACTGACGCCCATCGCCGTAAATCCCTCCGGTGTGCCCCACCACCTGGTCGATTTCAAACTGGAGGCCCTGGCTCACGTCGGCCGTGCCCGGCTTGAAATCGGTGTGGAAGAACACGCCGCTGTTGCCGTCGCCTTCGCACTTAAAGCGCAGCGTCAGCTCGAAATCCTTGTAATTATTCGCCGTCTTGAGATAGCCATACTCTTTGGTCACGGCCTGCCCGTGAATGGTGCCATCCTCGACGGTCCACTTTTCGTGTCCCACTTCGATCCAGCCGCTGAGATCGTGGCCGTTGAACAGCTTGACCCATTGTTCATTCGGCAACTTGGACCGCGAATTCTGGGCGGCAGCCAGCGTGGCCATGAGTGCCATCGAAAGCATCAAACGCATCTTTGATTCTCCTTAGGTAGGACAGGTATTGCTTGCCAGTCCATTTCCATTGCATGCACACCAGTGGCCTGACGCAACGATAACGTGAGCATGACCGCTCCCTTACAGTCGCGGCTCAGCAAAGCACATTCCGAGCCGCGCGCCTTAGCAAGCGTTTTTCACGTAACTAACGAATTCATCGCGACACTCCACCAGGGCAGGCAGGAATGTCTATCCTACCGCACGCCGATCGCGTGCTCGATGGCGCGGGCGATGCGCTGGCCGTAATCTTCGACCTGCGCCAGTTCCGGTCCCTCGACCATCACGCGGACCAGCGGTTCGGTTCCTGAAAAGCGCACCAGCACCCGGCCGGCGGTACCCATCGCCTTTTCGCAGGCGCTGATCTCGTGTTCCACGGCCAGCATCTCCGTCAGCGGCTTCTTCTCGCGTACGCGCACGTTGTAAAGCCTCTGCGGATACACCTGGAGATCGCGCGTCAGCTCGTCGAGAGAGGCGTTGGCGCGCCGCGCGGTTTCGAGCACGCGCAGCGCCGTGAGCATGCCGTCACCCGTGGTAGCGAATTCGCGGAAGATGATGTGGCCGGATTGCTCGCCGCCCAGCGCCGCTCCCACACGCACCATCTCTTCGAGCACGTACTTATCGCCTACGGGAGTGCGCAGCAAGCGGATCCCATCGCGCGCCAGTGCCTTCTCGAGGCCGAGATTGGACATCACGGTGGCCACCACGATATCCCCGGCCAGGTGTCCCGACGCCTTCAGCGCTCGCGCGGCGATCAGCAGCACGGCGTCGCCGTCCATCACCTTGCCGCTCCCGGATACAAAAATCGACCGGTCGGCATCCCCATCGAAGGCCACTCCCAGATCGGCGCGCTGCTCGACCACGGCCCGGCACAGGTTCTCCACGTGCAGCGCGCCGCAATTCAAGTTGATGTTGCGTCCATCGGGATGGCAGCAAATCGCATGCACCTCGGCGCCATTGCGGCGGAACAGTTCCAGCGCCAGGCCCGATGCCGCGCCGTTGCCGCAGTCGATGACGATCCGGATACTATCGAAGCGAGTGTGTACCGTCGAGAGCAGGTAATCGATGTAGCGTTGATCCAGGCCCGGATCGATGGCCAGCGGCTTCGGCACGGCCTCGCCTGTATGGCTTTCGAGCAGCCGGAAAATCTCCTGCTCGATGCTGTGCTCCTCTTGGTCGGGAAGCTTAAAACCCGAATGGCCGAAGACTTTGATGCCGTTGTCCTGGTACAGATTGTGCGAAGCCGAAATCATGACGCCGGCGACGAACTCATCGGATCGCGTGAGAAACGCGATGCCCGGCGTGGTGATGACTCCCGCCAGTCGCGCGCGCACGCCGCGTTCCGCCAGACCTCCGGCTACTTGCTCCGCGATCCAGGGTCCGGACTCGCGCGTATCCATACCGATCACGATCTCGGGATCGGGACTGAGGTGGCGGGCGGTGTTGGCCAGCGCCATGCCGAACGCATGTACCGTGCGCGCATCGAGCGGATACTCACCCGCCACGCCGCGGATACCATCCGTGCCGAATAGCTGTTTGCCCATGATTATTTCTTTTTCACTACCACGCGCACGGTGACCTGCGATGGGGACTGAAACCGCACCTGAGGCTCGGATAGATAGGTATTCACGCGGAACTGGGCGGCGCTGACCACGCCGCTGATGTTGATGCGATCCGTCATGGCCGCGTTGGTGCGCTCGACGCTCGATTCCGGCCCGGTAATGGCGAGTTTCGCCGGAGCCACCTCATAGCTCGCGACGGCATATCCTTCGTTCGGATCCGACAATCGCACTTGCACCGGTACCTCACGCACGGTGCGCCGCTCGAAGCGGAACCGCAATTGCGCCGGAATCACGCGCACCAACTGGATGCCGTGCGGAAGGTTGACGTTGCCGGGGTCGATGGTAAAGGTCCTTTGGCCCGGTTGCTGTACGGATGAAAAATCCAGAACCACCGCCGAGCGGGCGTCGCGCACATCCTGCAAGCGGCCGGCCGGTCCGCGCATTTCGAGAACTACGCTTTCCACGAAATCGGAGCTGATTTCCAGGTCGTCGGGCACTCCTTTGTATTGCACCGGGACCGAGTGCAGGGTGGCCAACTCCGGCTCGCTGGCCACGGAGATCCACAGAAGCACCGCCGCCCCCAGAGACAACAGCTTCCATCCGATCTTTTTTGTGAAAATTCCGATCACGGTCAGCCGGCCTTCTCAACGGTTCTGGAACCCTCTTCAGGCTGCGGATCGAGGGCGGCGCCGGGGGGCGAACCGTGTTTGCCCACGCCGAAGTGCGTGTTCACGCGTTCATCCACCTCGCGCAGACTCAACCCGCGACGGATCTCGCCGAAGGCCACCACGGACAGATCGCCGGTCTCTTCCGAGACCACGAGCGAGAGGCAATCGCTCTCCTCGGTAATCCCGATGGCGGCCCGATGGCGGGTGCCGAGATTCGCAGGCACGGCGGGATTGGTGGTGAGCGGCAAGAAGCACGCGGCCGAAGTGATGCGATCCTTCTGCACGATCACGGCGCCATCATGCAGCGCGGCGCCCGGCCGGAAAATCGAAAGAAGCAGGTCCGCGGAGATTTCCGCATCCAGCCGGACTCCGCTTTCCACAAACGTGCGCAACCCGATATCGCGCTCGAGCACGATGAGAGCGCCCGTTTTCTCCTGCGAGAGCCGGTTGAGCGCCAGCAGGATTTCGTCGATGGACTCCGGACGCTTGAATCCGCGGCCCAGCCACCGTTTGCGGCCGATGCGCGCCAGCGTGCGGCGAATCTCCGATTGGAACAGAATGATGACCGCGATCGCGGTATAAGGCACGATGTAGGACAATAGCGACCGCAGCGCCTCCAGCCCCGCCCACACGGCCAGCCCGTAAATCATGACCATGGTCAGGATGCCGATCAGAATGTGGCCGGCACGCGTGCCGCGCACGATCATCAGCAATTGGTAAATCACAAAAGCGACTGCCAGGATGTCCAGGATCGCAGTGAGGTTCAGCTTCGGCAAGGAGGACGAGACTGGCAGCAGAAGCAGAGACATGAAGCGGCCCGCGGACCCACCCTAAGGGGCTTCGGAGCTTGTTAAAAAACTCGAAGCAACCGCTCCCTCACGATGGCAGCTCAGAATGCGATCGTTGAATTCAGAGCATTGGCTGAGCCGCGTGAGTTAGCAAGCGGTGTCCGAAATACTCTTTTTCAACAAACCCTTAGAGACCTATCTTAACAGCAGGGCAGGCGCTTTCGGCGCAGCTTTGTGCATTTCCGAACGAACTTACACTAACGTTATAGTAAAGATGACCTATGCCGTTCGTCACTATTCCCGAGGCGATGGAGGAGATTCGCGCGGGCCGCATCCTGGTGGTGGTCGACGACGAGGACCGCGAGAACGAGGGCGATCTCACCATTGCCGCCGAGAAAGTCACTCCGGAAATCATCAACTTCATGGCCACGCATGGCCGCGGGCTCATCTGCCTGGCTCTGACCGCGGAGCGTTGCGATTACCTGCGGCTGCCGTTGATTTCGCCGCAGAACACATCCAATTTCGGGACGGCATTCTGCGAATCGATTGACGCGCGCGACGGCGTCACGACCGGAATTTCAGCGGCCGACCGCACGCGCACCATTTTGACGGCCATCGATCCAGCCACGCGGCCGGCCGACCTGGCGCGCCCCGGACACGTATTTCCGTTGCGCGCGCGCGAAGGCGGCGTGCTGGTGCGCGCCGGGCAGACCGAAGGTTCGGTGGATCTCGCGCGCCTGGCGGGCCTGGTCCCCGCTGGTGTTATCTGCGAAATCATGAATCCCGATGGCACCATGGCACGCGTGCCACAGCTCGAGGAATTCTGCCGCCACCACGGGTTGAAAATGATCTCGGTGGCCGAGCTGATCCGCTACCGGTTGAAGCACGAACATTACATCCAACGCCGCGCCGAAGGCTGCATCGAGACCGAATTCGGCGAGTTCCGCACGGTGGCGTATTCCAGCGAAATCAACCCGGAGATTCACTTGGCGCTTATCCGCGGCGAGCCTGCCGGACATGAGAACGTTCTGGTGCGCATGCACTCGCATTGCGTTTATGGCGATGTCTTCGGCTCTAAATTCTGCGATTGCCAGATGCTGGTGCGGGCGTCGCTGCGCAAGATCGCCGAGGAAGGCGTGGGTGTGCTGGTTTACCTGCACCAGACCGGCCCGGGTTTCCGCATCGAGAAGGACGAACAGGGCGTGAACCACATGGTTTCGCATGGCCGCGATTTCATGCACTATGCGGGCGCCGCGGGACAACGGCAGCTCCAGCACGAGAGCGGCATTGGCGCGCAAATCCTTGCGGATCTAGGACTGCACACCATCCGGCTGCTCACCAATCACCCGCGCAAGATCGTGGCGCTGGAGGGGTTCGGCATCGAAATTGTGGAACAGGTTCCGGTGACCGGGGCGGAGGTCAAGGCCGGAGACTGATCTTTTTGAAACTTTCGGACCGCCGGTTGCGTTTAAGCCAAAGAAAGGTACTCACCCTATGAACTCCCGCACGGTTCGCCCCTTTGCCGCTTTCTTGTTGTTCGCCGGCATCATGCCCGCCGCCGATCAGCAGTTGATGAATCTGCTGATGCCGGATGCCAAAGTCGTGGCGGGCATCAACGTGGACCAGGCCAAAAACTCGCCCTTCGGCCAGTTTCTGCTGGCGCACATCCAGAATGGCGATGAGGGTCTGGCCAAACTGACTGCGGTGACGGGCTTCGATCCGCGCCGCGATCTGCGCGAAATGTTGATGGGCACGATCGGCCAGCCTGGCCAGCAGGGCCTGGTGCTGGCGCGCGGAACGTTCGATGCGGCGCGAATCTTTGCCGCGGCGCGACTGGGCGGACACTCGGTCGAAACGTACAACGGCGTGGACATCCTCACCGGGAAAGACGACTCGCTCACGCACGCCCTAACATTGCTGGATGGCTCGATCGCCGTCGCGGGCGACCTGGCCAGCGTTCACGCAGCCATCGACCGGCATGCGTCCTCCGCTGCCAGTTCCATCGATGCCGCGCTAGCCGCGAAGGTCGACCAATTGAGCAATTCGCTGGACGCCTGGTCGGTGTCCTTGGTGCCGCTGGCCGCGCTGGCCGGCCAGAAAGTTCCGGATACAAAACTGAATGGGATGCTCAACACCGACGTAGTGAAGTCCATCCTGCAAATCAGCGGAGGCATCAAGCTTGGCGCCATCATCCAGCTTTCGGGCGAAGCCGTGGCGCGCTCCGATAAGGACGCGACCGCACTTGCCGACGTAGTGCGCTTCCTCGGAGCCATGGTGCAGTCCAACGCGCCGGCAGGCAGCGCCGCAGCCATCACATCGCTGGTGCAGAGCCTGGATGTAAAGGCCGATGGCAATACCGTGAAGGTTGCGCTGGCGATTCCCGAGCAGCAGCTTGAAGGCCTGGTGAATTCGGCCGAGCGGCATCATGGTGTGCACGGGAAGCTGTAAGAAACAGGTGTTAGGTGCAAGCTGCCAGGTGTTAGGAGACGCAGTTCGCTAACACTTGGCACCTAACACCTGGCACCTCCTTAATCACCTATCTCATCAAACGCTTCACGAAGCGGTCGTCCGGCTCTTCCATCGTACGGTACAGATAGCCATCGAGGTGCGGCGCCACTTCCTGCATCCAATCCGTGGGATCGCTCCAGATGACTTCGCGCGGGGTGATCGCTTTGACCAGATCTTGCAGATCCCAGTGGAGCGCGAAGCCTGGAATCACGGCGTCGTGCAGGTCGCGGCTTAAGGGGTTGTCGAACGCGGTGCGCAGGCTGTGCGGCGTGCGATCGAGCCAGATACGGCTGATGCGCGGGTCGATGGCGGCGGCCATGAGGAGCCATACGCCTTGCACTCCATGCGCGGCGGCGCGGATCGAGGTTGCATCCACATCGGACCGCGATGCGAGTTGGTCTACACCGCGCACGATGTCGCCGGCGCGCATGCCTGCCAGGTCGCGGCCGATCATCAGAGCGCGGGTGTTGGTGAGCCAGTCCCCCAGGAGGTTTCGCGTGCGGGCCGGCGACGAGGTGCGAGGCGTCAGCGAAAGCACGACGTTGCCGTCCTTAACCAGTTGCGCCGCAAGCTCCTCCGGACCATTGATCAGCAGCACTGCTGGCTTGCGTCCGGGACCACGCGGCGCAGTCAGCGTACCCGAAATCATCAAGCCCGGCTCGGTTTCGATGGTAATCTGCGCGCCCATCCCGTTGCCGTTGCCCACTGCGGCTGCCGCCCCCGGCCCGGGCAGCGCCGCCCATTTGCGAATCTCGGCCAGCATCTCTTCGCGGCTGCCCGCCGATTGCTTCCGTCGAAAATCTTCGCGGATGATCTCGTACAGATCGCGGCCCTCCACCTGGCCGGACTCAGTGGCCCGCAGATCGCACGGCGGCGTCAGCTCGACCGGCTCTTCCTTCGCGTTGCCACGGCCATCCTTCAACCAGCGGATCATCCAGTCATAAATCGCCTGGCGGTCTTCAAGCGGCGTGCCGTGGCCACCGGGCCCGATGGCCCACGCGATCTTGTCCTTCGCGCCGTACAACGCGTACCAGTCCGAAGCTTCCTGGTAAGTGTGACGCGCGCCCTCGATCGGAAAGAAATCGCCCACCGTGGAGACGATCAGCCACGGTTTAGGGGCGAAAAGCTCGACGTAGTCTGCCAGATCAAGGCCCGCGGCGAGGAAACCGGGAATGCTTTGCTCCGAATCCCCAGTCGGGCCCGTAAAGAGAAGCCGGAAGGTGTTCATGTAGCACGCCGGCGCGGCTACCTTGATGCGCGGATCGAGCGCCGAAATGTAGGTGGTCACGGTGCCGCCGCCGGAGCAGCCCGTGCAGCCTATTTTTTCCGTGTCCACTTCGGGCCGGCTCACCAGATAATCGAGGGCGCGCCTGGCGTCCCAGATGCGGAAACGCGCGAAGCTTTCACCCGCAAGCAGGCTCTGCGCTCCCGCCAGGATGTGCTGGTCGGTCGACCCGCCGCCCAGCGAAGCGCGCAGCCGGCGATCGTAGGCCTGCTGCCGCTCGCCTTGTCCCACTGGATCGTAAGCTAACACCACGAATCCCTTCAGCGCGAGATTGGCGGCGATCTGCTCAACCGCCACTTTGCCCTGCTCCCAGTGCCCCAGGGGGAACAGCACGCCGGGAAACTTTCCGCGCTCTCGCGGCCGGTAGAGATTCGCCGTAACGAAGTATTGCGGCAGGCTCTCGAAGATGACTTTCTCGATCACATAGCGTGGCTTCTCGATGCGGCCGGTGATGCGCGCGTTGAGCGGTCCGTTATAATCCGGCAGCCCGCCAATCAGCTCCAGGATCTTGGCGCGTACCCACTGCTTGCGCGCTTCAGCTTGTTCGACCGACTGCACGGCTTTGACCGCGGCCTCGCGCCGGTCGAGCTGCTGCTGTGCGATCTGGTTCATCCAATCGAGAAACCGGTCTTCAGCCGGCAGGCTCGAGCCAAGCAGGAAGATCAGGATTGCGTTTCGCATGTTGCGAGGATTTTATCCAAGATATCGGGGATTTCAAAAACCGCGCGATTCTCGATGGCCGCCGCGTACGTGTGGAAGCGCCGGTAACTCTCGGGTTGCAGCAGCTCCGCTACGGCCTGCACGATGTAGCGGAAGCTCCGCAGCACGATGCCGGCCTGCTTTTCGACAATCCAATCGGCGTTGTAACGTTCCTGCGGCAGCGTCCAGGCGTTCTTCTCGACGAGCACCGGGAGCTTCATGGCCAGCGCCTCGCTAATGCTGCCAGGGCCGGGCTTGCCGATAAAAAAATCCGAAAGCCGCATGTAGTACGGCACCTCCGCGGTAAATCCCTCGACGAACATCGGAATGTGGTGGGGCATCTGCCGCAGATCTCGCATCAGCGCCTCGCTACGGCCGCAAATCAGGATAAGCTGCAGCTTCAGACCGGAGGCATCCAGGCGCCGCGCAATGTCCAGCATGACGCGCGAGCCGTGGCCGCCGAATAGCACGAGGCCGGTGGGCAGGTCGGGATCGAGGCCGAGCTTTTGACGCTCCGCGCGGCGGTCCAACTCCACAGGCTCATAGAACTTCGGCGCCAGAATCATACCGGATGTCCGAAAAACGTGCGCGGCGTCGTGCCCCATCGCATGTGCCTGTGCGGCGGCATGCTCGGTACCGCAGATGAAATACTGCGGCTGGCGCTCGATCCAGAAGTGCGGCGGATAATCGGCGAAATCCGTGAGGATCGTGACCAGGGGAGTGCGCGGCAACGCTTGCCGCAGGCTTTCGCCCATCGCCCGATTGAAATTCGGCACGACCGAAACCACCAGATCGGGCCGCTCCTCGCGCCAGAATTTTTCGAGCAGCCGCACCGTGGGCCCATGATAGAGGCGGATCACGCCGTGCATCATGCGCGTGAGCTGCGGCGATCCTAGCGTCCAGCCTTTCCGCAGCATCAGGTTATAAATGTCCTGCAAGCGCAGGCCCGTCAGCTTGCGGAAAACGTCCAGCGGATCGAGCAGCTCCTGGAGGTTGATCATGCGCACTTCCCACGGCCGCTGTTCGGCGCCGATCACCTGAAGCAATGCATTGGCGGCGGCACGATGCCCCCCGCCGGCATCAAAATACACCAGGTCGATTCGCTTCATGCACCTAAGATGATGGCATGGCGTCGCGTCCCGTGCTTATCGGAAGTTAATATCGCCGGCCTAACCTAAGTTGGATTGTCCACCGCTAACCGCGAACCCTAGAATCGTGTAGAGTGCCGCAACGCACCTATTTTCGGCTGCTTCCGCGCGATTTTCCGGCAACAATTTCCATCGTGGTACCGGTGTATAACGAAGCGGAAGTCCTGCCCCTGCTGCGCGACCGGTTGTCCGCGCTCATGGACTGCCTTGGCACCCTGGTCGAACTGATTCTGGTCAACGATGGCAGTTCGGATAGAACGGTGGAGGTCTTGCACGCCTGGGCCGAAGAAGATGCGCGCGTGACATTACTCAATCTGGCGCGAAACTTTGGACACCAGGCGGCAGTAACCGCCGGCCTGGATCATGCCACTGGCGACGCTGTCGTCATCATGGACGCCGATCTGCAAGACCCGCCCGAAGTGATTCACGAAATGCTGGCGGAATACTGCCGCGGCTACGACGTGGTCTATGGCAAACGGGTTGCGCGCAAGGGCGAGACGCGATTCAAACGATGGACTGCCTGGGCGTTTTACCGCATCATGCGCCTGCTGATCCACAGCGGCCTGCCGGAGGACGTAGGCGACTTCCGGTTGATCTCGCGGCGCTGCCTGGACGCCCTCGCCTCCATGCGCGAAACTCACCGGTTTCTGCGCGGCATGATTTCCTGGGTCGGCTTTCCGCAGACCGCCGTGACCTATACTCGCGAGCCGCGCGCCGCCGGCGTTACCAAGTACCCGCTCTGGAAGATGCTGCGGTTCGCCTGGACCGCGGCCATTTCGTTTTCGCCGCTTCCCTTGAGGGTGAGCTTCTGGCTCGGAGTTCTGCTGGCGCTCGTGGGCATCACGCAGGCCGTCGACGCCGTGGTGCGGACCGCGCTGGGCTTGTATACGGTACCCGGGTGGACATCGCTCATGGTCGTGGTCTGCCTGATTGGGAGCGCCATTCTGATCAGCATCGGTGTGCTCGGAGAGTACGTGGGCAGAATTTTCGAAGAGAGTAAGGGGCGGCCGCTCTATATCGTCGCCGAATCCGTGAATAGGCATGATGCGAAGCCCAAAGATTCCGCCGAAACATACGCCGGGTCCACATCCCTGACGCGACTCTGATATGCCCGTTCCTCAAATGGCCTGACTCTCATGACGCCGTCAACCTTGCCTGAAGACGACATTCACGACAAAGAATCACGATTCCACGATGCCTGGGCCGCGGCCACCGACATCGCGGCAGTGAATGTGCGCGCTGCCTTCGAAGCGCCCACCGCCATGGAGAACCAATTCATCCTTCGATTGCTCGGTCCGCTTGCGGGCAAGCGCATACTCGACGTCGGCGCGGGCCTGGGTGAATCCTCGGTCTATTTTGCGCTCCAGGGCGCGGATGTCACCTGCACCGATCTCTCGCCCTCCATGGTGGATACGGCGTCCAGGCTGGCCCAGCTTCATGGCGTGACCGTCAAAGCCGTCGTAAGCCCCGGTGAAACTCTTTACGTGCACTCCAACGAATTCGACATCGTGTATATCGCCAATACCATCCACCACGTGACCAACAAGCCGGCCCTGTTCTCACAATTGCGGCGCGTGCTCAAGCCCGGCGGCATATTTGTATCTATCGATCCGCTGGCTTACAACCCGGTCATCGAAGTGTACCGGCGCATGGCTACGAAGGTCCGCACGGAAGACGAAGCGCCTCTCACGTTCGCCGACCTGAGAGTGGCATCCCGCTACTTCAAAGACGTGGGGCACCGGGAATTCTGGATCACATCGCTCGCCCTATTTCTCAAGTACTTCGCTATCGACCGCGTCCATCCCAATCAGGATCGGTATTGGAAGCGCATTTTCGGCGAAACGAAAGCCAGCCTTCGCTGGTGGATGCCGCTGCGTGCGCTCGACGAACAGCTCACACGGCTGCCGCTGGTTCGGCGCCTTGCCTGGAACATGGTCATGTGGGGCCACAAGCCTCTGTGAACCGGCGCGCCTCACTACCCTACTTTCTTCTGGCTCTCGGCTCGGCCGCGTACCTCTACCCGTTCGTGCGCGTGCTGTGGCGAGTCGGCGATGAGGGAACGCTGGTATACGGCGCACAGCGCGTCGCTGAAGGCGCTGTCCCTTATCGCGATTTTTTTGAAGTCATGGGGCCGGGGACTTTCTACTGGCTCGCGCTCTTCTTCAAGGTGTTTGGCGCCAGTCTGCCGGTAGCTCGCGCCGAAGTGATGATCACCTGCGTAGCCACCACTCTCATCCTCTATTGGCTTGCGCATCGGCTCCGTCCCGGTTCCGGAATACTGCCCGCCACTCTTCTGCTCGCCATTACCTTTCCGCTGTGGCCGACAACAAACCATCACTGGGACAGTAATTTGTTCGCGCTCCTTTCGTTTGCCGCTTTCGTCTCGTGGCTGGATAGCTCCCGTAAATGGCAGCTCATCACCGCGGGCCTCCTTGCTGGGTTGACGACATTATTCATGCAGCAGAAGGGCGCGCTCCTTCTGTTTTCGCTTCTGCTGACGATATGCCTTGTGCGCAGGAAGCAGCCGGACTTTCTGTCCTCGGCCGCGCGATTACTGGCCGCGTATGCCGGCGTCGTCGGTGCGTTGGTTTTAGGTTTCTACCTGGCGGGCGCGCTGCCGCAA